>DJPO01000075.1:32184-34024 GCA_002437405.1 Opitutia bacterium UBA6410
GGGGGGGGGGGGTATGATTCGACGCGTCAAAAATAAAAACAAAAAATATTTTCATTCACAAAACTATGAAAATCACGCAAACATACACAACTCTCGCGGCACTCGCCGCAATGGCGGCTGGCATCACCTCCGCCTACGCAGATACGCTCAAAGTAAACCACAACCCGACCGTAATATCGGAGTCGCTGGATCTCACGGACGCATCTATTTATGAATCCGCTCCGTCGGAAATCAAGTCCACGGACGACATCGAATTCACACACAGTACAACAATCTGGGGGCAGCTCGTTTCAAAAATCTCCAAGGATTTCACGATTAACAAACTTACCTACAATTCCAAAATCACTGGCAACATTTGGAATGAAAAACTTTTGTCGATTGACAAAGGCGTCACGGCAAACGTAAATTCGCTGAATATAAATATGGATAGCGACGACGACATAGCGGGCAATACATGCTCGTACTTAGTACTTAACGACGCTTCCGTATTGAATATAGCCAACGGGATAACGTATACCGACAACCGCCAAAAGCTCGGATGGGGCTCTATTTCACTCTCTTTTCAAGGAAACGAAAAAGGGAAATTGAGCGTCGGCGGCGACATTGATTTTATCAATAAAACCAATCTGAAAGATAACCAAATAGACAGATACCTTGGATTCGACAACATAGGAGACGTTAGTGTTGGCGGTGTAATCAAGATGTCGTCTGCGATAAATAACAAAATTGCTTTAACCGGCGATTGGACGAATAAAACATTTAAACGTTCTTTGGGCGGTATTGAAATAGGCAGCCGCGGATTTATTCAGTTAAAATCGCGGTATGTAAGCAATATCGACCTTGAATTCACCAATTCCAGTAAAAACGAATTTGTAGGGACTTTGATTACGCGGCAGAAAGCCAATGTAACGTGCGACACAGACGGAAACAAAACAATAAACACCCCTGGCGAAGTAACCGATAACAAACTCAACATTACTATGAACGCAACGGACGCCAAAAACGGCAACCAAATTTTGCGTTTCGGCGAATACAACAACTTCTGGATGGATGCCGACGGAGTCGATAAAGGACAAACCAAAGACATCTACGGCACGACACAGGCCAACAACTCTATCGCCACGGTTACCGTAGTTAGCGGCAGACTCGACTTGGGGATGGCTTCGACAATGAGGGGTGAAAAGCTCGTTTTGGCAAGCTCCTCCTCCGCAGGCAATGCGGTCTTCAGCGCGACGGGCACAACGGCTGGCTCGGAAATCGGCAAAGTCACCTTCGGCGAATTCCAAGGCAGCAACGGCACTATCGCCTTCGACTTTGCGAAAGACTCCAACGACTTCATCGCAATCGAAGGCGCGGCAACCGCAGCCGACCTCACGTTCTTCATCAATATGACGAAATCGGAATTCGACTCCTACCTCTCCGAATCGGCGACGGAATTGAATTACGACATTATGTCTTTCCAGTCCGAAGACTCCAGCTTCAACACCCCGACGCTCGCATTCGCGGACTCGCAGCTCACGGGCTCGCTTGCCTTCAACGCGGACGATTCTACGGGTATCACGACCGTAAAGCTGACAATCACCACGGCGGCAGTTCCCGAACCCGCGACAGTCGCGGCAATCCTCGGCATAGCCGCCCTCGCCTTCGCGGCGTACCGCAGAAGAAAATGAAAATTTTGTTTTCATAACAAATCTACAAAAGCAGGGAGCGCGGAAGTAAAATTCCGCGCTCTTTTTTTATGGTTTTTCCCTTGCGCCTTTTTAAACGCCACCACCTTAGGGAAACCGCCTCCGAAAATTTTCATTTTTTTGAAAAATAAGCTTGACAACGGGGGGGGGGG
>DJPO01000075.1:34055-58835 GCA_002437405.1 Opitutia bacterium UBA6410
GGGGGGGGGGGGTAGGATACGCGCGAAAGGTTTTTATTTTCTATGAAAAAGTCATTAAAGAAAACTACATTAACGGCAATCTTCGCCCTGTCCGCCTTGGCGGCATCGGCTGACGATTGGTACTTGTCAGAATCCGTCCTACAGGGCACGGAAACTTGGGATTGGTCTAACGGCGAAAACTGGGGGCAATCCTCCTCCACGGCAAAGCCCTCCGCCGATACCAATTTGTGGATATTGTTCGAAACAAACGGAAAGAACAAATCGACATTGAGCAGTGGCTTCACCGCCAACGAAGTAAAGTTTACAAACACTGGGAATATGGACATCAACTGGGCGTCCTATGATTCAGGCTCGGGCAATGCAAACATTACGCTCAACAAGCTGACTTTCGACAATACGAGAAGTGTCAGTGATACGAAAATAAATCTGTACACAACCGAAACAAGAAAGACTGGTGAAACAATAACAAAAGTCAACGAGAATGGGGACAAAGTAACAGTAGACGTAACGAAAACCGTCACCCAATCACTTACGATAAACGGTGATATCAACGTCATTGCGAACACCGAAGCCGCGCAAATAATAGATATGTATTCAAACGGCACTGTAAACGGTGTCAATTACGCCTTCCATGTAAAAGGCAATTTGAATATCACCAATAAAAAGGCTAAGGACAATTTCATCTGGACGGGCCAAACGGTAATCGACGGCGTGATAAATATGAAATCCGCCGATGCCGAAAAAAGCGGTGCAAGGCTGGCACTCCAGCTTTGGAATCAAACGATAGGCGGCCTCTCCGACTGCGGGGAAAAGAACGTCCACGTCATCTCGACACACTGGGGCGGCGGTGTAACATTTACAAACAAAACCGACCAAACTTGGAGCGGCACCATCGAAAACAAGAAAATGGAACTCAGATACGCGGGAACGGCAATGCAAAGACTCGAGGTTGTTTCTGGCGAATTCGACAATGTGCGTATTTCCAATGGCAGACTCGAATTGGCTATGAGTTCCTCTGCGGTAAACGGCAACTTTTCCATCAGCGGCGGCGTATTCGACAACGACGGCGAAATCAATTTTGTCGATGCGTCGTTCGGCGGCGGCAAGGTAAACTTCGACAACGCCGCGGATAAAATCAACATCTCGGGAACGGCAATGAAAAACGCCTCAGGCAATTTGGAAATCGACTTCAATGGTCTTGTGATAGAAGCCGACAAAGTCTACGAAATTATTTCGGCGGCACTCGTCGATTCAAGCTTCAAATCCGACGCGTCCGATATTATCGGTTCTGGCTACGATTCGGACAAGTTCCTGCTCAACTTCGCGTGGGCCGGCACGACCCTCACCGCAAAATTTACCGCAGCAGTCCCCGAACCCGCGACTGTCGCGGCAATCCTCGGCGCAATCGCCCTCGCGTTCGCGGCATACCGCAGAAGGAAGTAAAAATTTTGTTTTCATAACGAATCCACAAAAAGCAGAAGGCGCGGAATTGAAATTCCGCGTCTTTTTTTTGAAGGGGGAAAAAATTTCTCGAAATTTCAAAACGCCTGCGCCATTACTAAAAAATATGCCAAAAATTCTCGATTGCACACTGCGCGACGGCGGACTCGTCAACGACAGCAACTTTTCGGCGGACTTCGCCCGTGCCGCGCTCGACGCCTGCGAAGCCGCGGGTATCGACATAGTGGAAGTCGGCTTCCGCAACGGCGAAAATTTCTTTTCGCCCGACAAGTTCGGCAAACTGCGCTTTTGCAAAGAATCCGACTTGCGCGAAATCTTCGGCGACAAACCGCGCAAGACAAAACTCTGCGCGCTCGCCGACGCGGGGAAATCCGCCCCATTCCCTCCGCGCGACAAAAGCGTTATCTCGCGTATGCGCTGCGCCTTTTACGCGGAAAATATCGACAAGGCGGTAGAGCTTTTGGAGTCCGCCGCAGACGACGGCTACGAGACCTCCGCCTGCATGATGGCAGCCCCGCAAATCGAAGAATCCAAAAGAACAAAATGCCTCGAGCGGCTCGCCGAATCGAAAATCGACACGATATATTTGATGGACAGCTTCGGCACGCTCACCCCCGCCGAAGCCGAAAGGCTATGCGGGCAGTACAAAAAAATCTGCGCGGAAAGCGGTAAACTCTTCGGGGCGCATTTCCACAACAACCTCCAATGCGCCTTCGCGAACACATTGGCGGCAATAAATGCGGGAGCGGACACCGTAGACGCGACAATCGGCGGACTCGGGAAAGGCGCGGGCAACTGCCCGACGGAACTTTTGAGCGGCTTTTTGCGGGGAGCGCAGACAAGCGTTCCGCTCGCGGAAATGGCGCAAAAGTACGTCGAGCCGATAAAGCAGCAATACAAATGCGGCTTTTATCCGCAATATATGTTAACCGCGCTTTTGAAAATCCACCCACGCCCCGCAATGCAGTATTCGGCGGAGGAAAACCCGCCGAGCCTTTCGGAGTTTTTCGGGGAAATCAAAAGCCTTTCAAATCAAGCTCGACAAGCCTGCAATCCGAATACCCCAAAATAAAGGCGCGGACGTTTTCGGCGTCGAAAAGCCTGCGGACGTTGCGGGCGTAGACGATAAGCTGGCTGGCGTATTGCTCGGGGTTGGCGGCGGTCGGCTTGAAGTCGATGACGCGGGCTTCGCGCACCGAAGAATCGGGGTTGCGCTCGATTTCAAGCCTGTCGATAACCCCGTTTTCGCGCACGCCTCCGAATGTCCCGAAAAACGGGATTTCCGTATAAATTTCGCCCCCGAAGCCGAAAACTTTCTTGCCAGCTTCCGACTTACCAAGCCGCTGGACAACATTAATGACTTCGGGCGAAACAAAATCCGCCGCACTTTCGCGCGCAGGCAATACGCCGCTTCTGGAATACTTGGCAAGCAACGCGTGGACGGCAGTCCCGAATTTCGCGGCTTCGACATCAAAGTTTTCCGCTTCCGAAGCCCGCGCAGCCCCGCCCGACGGAAGGAATGCGGCGGGGGACTCGAGCGGCGGAATTTCGCCCCGCTCGGGAACTTCCTCCGCAGAGCCCTCGAACCAATTTTCAAAGCCCGCGCAGATTTCCCCGCCCCCGTCGCCCGAGCCGTCCGATTCGCAAAGATTCGCGCCAACCGCCTCGGCAAACGCGCCCGAAATCAGCGCAGGCATAGCCGACTTCGACTTGGGCTTGGGTTCGGGCATAACGACGTAAAGAGCGTTTTTAGCGCGGGTCAGAGCCACATACAGCGCGCAGATATTTTCAAAGGCGGAAGTGTCTTGAAGCCTGTTGTAGTTTTCGTACAAGAACTTGTCGAGCGCGCACACGCCCTTAAGCGGCGTGATGAGAATCCCCGCAAAATCGCCCTCGTCCCCGAATCCGCCGCCGTACATTTCCGACACCTTCCCCAGTCCGCCCTTGTTCGGCGATTTGTAAATGTCAGGCAAAACAACCATATCAAACCCCAGCCCCTTCGATTTGTGGATTGTCATAACCTGCACGGTATTTTCGGCAGTCCCAGAACGGAATTTTTTGGAGCGCAAAAACGCGTCGAACGCGTCCGCGCCCCCGAAAACCGTCTTGTCGAACTCGGCACAGGCGTCGCCCAACATCGAGAGCATTTGCTCGGAAAAGGCGTCGAGCCCGTCGATTCCCGACAGCTCGGGCGATTTCAAAAACCGCGAATATTCTTCAAACAGCGCGGAATATCCGCCCGACTCGATTTTCTCGAGCATTTCGCGGCGGAAATCGGCGTCGAAATTTCGGCAGAAGTTTTTCAGTGGCGTCATTTCGACCGCCGCGACCGCAAGCGTGTCGGTAGGGTGCGCGAGGGCTTTGACGATTTGCGCGAACGGCGGAACAACCATATTTCCTTTGCAAATGCCGCTTTCAAGCTCGGCGGCAATCGAAAGCTCCGCGCCGTCCTCCGCCGACCTGCGGCGGACATAGTCGACAATCCCCGCGACGTCCGAATTTTTGCGCAAAAGCACCGCGCAGCTATTCCCGTGCTTGGGCGGATTGGTGCGCTTCAGAATTTCGTAGACGCCCTCCCAAACCGCGCGGGTTTCCTCCTCCAAGTCTTTGCCGTTCGGGGTCAGAGTCAGGGAAATCAGGGACTTTTTTTCGGGTCGAGCGGACTCGTGCGGAGCGAAAAGCCCGCCGAAAACCTCCGCCGATTTCTCGCTAAACGCCTCGCCCAAAGCGTCAGTGTCGGCAAAAAACGCGTTCACCAGCTTTATGACCTCGACGCCCGACCTCCACGATTTCACGAGCCGCTCGCCCTCGTTCATAAGCCCCGCGCGCGAGTATTTGTCGAAAATCTCGCCGAACAGGCGGAAGTCGCCGCCGCGCCACGAGTAAATCGACTGTTTCACGTCGCCGACATAGAAAAACGACCTCTCCCGCGAGTCGTCGAAAACCGCCTCCTCGATAAGGTTCTCGAAAACGCCCCATTGCAGGCGCGAGGTATCCTGAAATTCGTCGAAGAGCCAGTGCTTTATTTTCGAGTCGAGCCGCTCCTCCATCAAAAGCGTCGTGATGCGGTGCTCGGGGCTTGCGAGAATTTTGGGAATGTCGTCGAAAACCAGCTTCCCGCGCGAACGCACAGTCCGCGAGTATTCGCGCTCGAACGCCGCGCAGATTTCGCCCAGCGAGCGCGTTGCAATGCGCAGCCGCGAAACGTGCGAGCGCAAAAGCATATCGAACATTGCCGAAGCCGCCCGCGCAACTTCGGGCGAGAGAGGAAATTCCTTTTTGCGCGAGACTATTTTGAAGTCGTCGGGCACATACCCGAGCTCGCGGTAGGCTTCGGAAAGTGCTTCGACCGCTACGGGCGTTCTCGCGAGCTTCAAGTTGTCCGACTGGGCGAAAAATTTGGAAAGCCCGAACTTTTCGAGACCCGCCGCCTCCTCCGCATTCGAAAGCCTGCCGAGCAGCGCAGAATATTTGTCGGCGTCCCAATCCCCCGCTTTGATACCGCCAGCGGACTGCCCGTCGCCCCATTTTTCGAGGTCGGGGTGAAGCCACAATAGCCTGCGGGCGGAGTCTATCAGCAGAGTGAAATTGCGCGTCAGCGACTTTTCCTCCTGCCCGAAAGTCGCCTTCCTCAAAAGCGTCCTGAAGTCTTCGAATGCCTGATCCGAAACCGCCGACTTGCGGAAAACCCGCTCGCGCACCGCCGAGATTTCCGCCGCCTCGGAAAACGAATCCATAACGGAAATCGGCGCGAAAAGCCCGAAGTCCGAAGCAAACACGCCAAGCAGCGACGCGCAAAACGAGTCAATCGTCCCCAACCTCAGCCGCCCGAGATTCTCCGCGAGCTTTTTCAACAGCGCGTAGAAATCCGCGCGCGAGTACGTTTTTTCGTCGCCCGATACCGCAGCGGAAAGCTCCGCCGCCGCCTTGTCCGAAACCGAAGCTTCGGCGAGCCTGCGCAAAATCTCGCCCGTAAATTCGCCAGCCGACTTGCGCGTAAAAGTAAGGGCGACGATTGACGCGGGGTCGTCGGACTCAAGCGCGAGGGCGATGTACCTGCCCGTCAGCGTGTAGGTCTTGCCAGAACCCGCCGACGCCGAGCTTCGGCTGTTCGAAAAAATCTTCTTCGGGTTGCGCGCGTTCATTTATAAAACTCCACAAGTTTTTCAAGCTGCGAATGAGGGAAACCGAAGACCTCGGCGCAATAGTCGAATTCCGTTCCGCCGTGCGGCTCGAAGCGGCATTCGGCGATTTCCCCCGCGATTTTCACCGCCTCCTCCATCGCGGAAATCTCCAGCGACTGGTCGAAATCCTCCCACATCGAAACGCGCGTTGCCGCCGCGTCTTTGGGCGCGAGAAAATACCCGCACGAAATCCGCGCCCCCGCGAACATCGCGCGCGCGGCGTGCATATAAAGCGGCAGCTGGAGATTCACCCATTCGCCGTTGCTTTTAACGTGCGCCTTTTTGACGAAATCGTCGTCGATTTTGTCGGCTGTCTTGTAGTCGAGCACCGCGATTTCCCGCGCGCCGTCCGATTCGCGCACGTCGATTCGGTCGATTCTTCCGCCGAACGAAAAGCCGCCCTCGTCGAACGCGAACTTCCGCTCGGTCTCGGCAATCCGCCACCCCTGCGCCCTGCGCTGCGCCTGCACTTGCGCCACATAAAAAAGCCTGCCGCGCAGATTCTCGAGCTGCAACCGAATCTGCGCGCGCGGCGACTTGCCGAACATCGCGCGGGCGAGCCGCCCGAGCGTCTGCGAAAAGTACTCGAAGATTTCCGACGCGTCCGCCGAATCGGCTACGTCCGACTTTGCGAATTTTTCGAGAACCCCGTGGAAAAGAGTCCCGAACTGCGCCGCGTCCATCTCCTCCCTGCCCGCGTCGTAATCGCGCGCCTTCAAAACGTACTCGAGGTAAAAGAGCCACGGCGACGACTTGAAAAGCCTGAGCGCGCTCGCCGACAACACGCCCGAAAAGCGGCGGACGGGCGCGCGGTATTTCCACGGCGCGACAAAATGCGGCGTCGCCAAACGCGGCTGCGAGTCCGAAAAAAACAGGTTTATGCGGGCGGGCAAATCGCACTGCGCCAGCAACAGCGGCGACGGCGTAAGCGGGTCGGAAACCGTATTCGTCTTCGGAACTATTATCGAAATCCGCCGCCCGACCGCAGAATGACAGCGCGAAAGCCTGCGGAGCATATAGGCGTCGCGCGCGCGCCTGTCGTCCTTGTTGCGCAGTCCGACGGCATTGCGGACGGCGTCGTTTAGCAGCAGAATTTCGGGCTCGGCAAGCGGCACGACGCCCTCGTTCATATCGGCGAGCAGTATGTGCGGACGCCGCGACCAGAAAATTTCAATCCAGTTTGTCAGGTTTACGGCGGCGCTGTCCGAGCCGCCCTCGGAATAATTTTCGCGCGCGAGGGCGTCGGAGAAAAACCCGAGACAGTCGCGAACGGTAAAAGTGTTTTCGGGGCATTCGGAAAGCTCTGCGGCGACGCGGCGGAAGACCGAATACGCCCGAACTTCCCTGTCGGAACGCGCCTGCGCCGCAAAATACGCTTGCGCCATTTCGCCGACGATTTCGGCGATTTCCGCGCCGCCGCCGTTTCCGAGCCGTTCGACGATTTCCAATGCCGCCGCCAAAACCGACATCGCGTTTTCGGGCGATTTTATCCCAACCGCCGCCGCGTTCGCCCCGCGCAGGAAGTCGGCGGCAGAGCGCATATCCGCGGGAACTGCCGACTGGCAAATATTGTCCAAATCCGTAAAAAAATCCTCCGCCGACCAATCGGGTGCAAAATACTTTGCGGCAAAATACGGATTTCGGCAGATGTCGGCAAACGCCCTGAAGTCGCCCGACTCTACAAGCGCGCCGAGTCGGGCAAGCAGCCTGCCCAACGCCGAATTCGCGAGGTTGTCGCCGCCCGAAAATTCGGCGCGCACCCCCAGTTTTTCGAACTCCGACTTGAACACCGCAGCCGCCGAAACCTGCTCGCACGCGACTTCCAGAACATTCGGCGCGTCCGCCCCGTACGACTTTGCAAGTCGCGCGGCAAGCTGTGCCTCGTCCGTAGTCGACTGGCAAACAAAAATGTTTTCGTCGGATATTTCGGGGCTTATTTTCAGATTTTCGGCGTTCGGAATTCCGTATTTGTCGAAACAATTTTCGCGCGAAGGGTCGTCGAATACCACAATTTCGAGCCGCCCGCCGAGGGAATCGGCAAAACGCCTGAAAATCCCCGAAGAATCGAGAATCGCGGCGGCGATATACGTCCTGTTCGTTTCGGCGAAATCCGAAAAAACATTCAATAGAGCCTCCGTCCGCGTTTCGTATCCGAGCGACTTCGCCGCGGCGTAGTGCCTACGCTCGAGCACCGCAAGCTCCTCCCACTTAGCCGAGTCCGCCGTTTGCAAAAGTTTTTTCGAAGCCGAATTTATCGTGTGGAAATTCTCGGCAAGCGCGGACTGCAACGCGGCTATGCGCGCGGCAAAAGCGGCGCAGTCGTCGCGCGTCGGAACTCCCGACGGAAACAGATTTTCAAAACCGCCGCCGCCAGCCGACTCCAACACCCGCGTCCAAATCGCGATGTCCGCAAGAGCCGACAAAATCCGCCTGCCGTTAAGCCGCTTGGCGACGAGCTTTTCGAGCGTCGTAAAAGATATGTCGGCAGCTCCCGCATACCCCGCGCGCTCCACTGCAGCAAAAAATTCTTCGCGAGCCGCACGCGCCGCAGCAGCCGTCGGCAGCACGACCGTCGCCCCCAAAATCGGCGGGCGCGCTTCCAATGCCACGCGGAACCTCCCGACAAGCCAGTCGGCGAGCGCGCACGGCGCGGGTTTTGTGGAGTCCGCAAAATTCAGCATATTTTTAACGCTATATCGACCACGAAAAATTTCAAGTGTTTTACCGCCGCCACCCGCCGCGCGATGCAAAAATCTGCTTGCATTGAATCCCAATCTCGGCGAATCTCGCTGACAAATGAAAAATTCGTTCATATTCGACTTCGACGGCACTATCGCCGAAACAATTCCGGTAACCCTCAAGGCGATTGAAGCCGCGTACGCCGACAACGGACTTCCCGTTCCGAGCGAGGCGGAAATCGTCGCGCATTTCGGCGCAAACGAATACGGAATGTTTCTGAAAATGACGCCCGACCACGCCGACGGACTCTTCGAAGCATATATCCGAGAATTTGTTGCGGTTCATCAAAAATTCCCGCAAAAGCCCTTCGACGGCATCGTTGCCGCGATTCGGAAAATCAGAGACGCTGGTTGGAAAATCGGGCTCGTTACGGGCAAACACATTCGCGCCGCCGAAAAGGCAATCGAAATTTACGGGCTTTCGGGGCTGTTCGACGACATTCGCTGCGGCGGAATTAACGGCTCGATAAAAACGCAAAACATTTCCGAATTGCTTGAAATTTGGTCAATTGCCCCGCAAAATACTTGGTACATCGGGGACGTTGTTTCCGACGTAATCGACTCGCGCGCCGCGGGCGTCCACCCGCTTTCCGCCGCGTGGACACATTCGAACCTCACGGAGCTCGCAGCTCTCGAGGCAGCCAAACCCGAGGAAATTTTCACTTCAGTCGAAAGCTTCAATAAATGGCTCGACGGGCTTCTTGCGGATAAAAAATAATTTTTTGAATTTATTTTTTAATAAAAAAGCTTGAAAAATTAAAAGACGGATATAAAGTTTTTTCAGAAAGTCGAAAAAGACAAATGAGCCTGTTAAAACTAATATCCGTAGCAATTTTATCCGCCGCAGTGTGCGCCTGTTCGCCCGCACCGCGCATAAACGCCCAAAGCGAGGCGTCCGCAAAGGCGAGCATTCTAAAGCTCACCGAAAAAATGTCGCCCGAAGAGCTTGCGGAATTCAACAACGCAATTTACGGGATTATGGCGACAATCAAAAACGACATCGACCACTCTGACAATCCCGACCGCCCGCTCGGCGAATGCGTCAACAAAATTATCGACGGAAAAACCGCCAAGGAAATTTTGATTCTCCACAAAAAGCTCTTGGAGCAAAAACGCTGCCCGCTCTGCGGCCGCAACTAACGGCGAGGAGCTGGCGGAGGAGAGAGCGAACCGCCAATAGCGGCAAGATTCGGACTTCCAACGGGGGCAAACCGCGAAAAGTGCGCGAAATTCGACATAACGCGAATCGCCAAGAATAAAAGTGCGCTTTGCGTTTTTTTGGGCGCGAAGAGAAAAATACTAACCGAGCAAAGCCGCGTCGGTATCGGCAATGCACCTGCCGAGCCAGTCGAGCATAAGAGCGTCGCGCTCCGCCTGCGAGAGCTTCCAATCGTCGGAATAAGCCCTCATTCGCCCGACAAGCGAGCTTATGCAAAGCGCGCTGAATACCGACAGATTCATACTCTGGACAAACCCGCACATCGGCAGCGAAAACATAATGTCCGCCATTTCGTGCGCCGCCTCGGTAAGCCCCGTAAGCTCCGTGCCTATCATAACCGCAATAGGTCTGTCGACTGGCACTTGCGAAATATTGACCGCCCCTTCCCTCAAAGTGGACGCGGCGAGCACATACCCGCGCTCTTTCAGCGACTTCAACGCCTTTCGGGTGTTGTCGAGGCATTCGGGGGTAATTTCCAGCTCGCGCGGTTCGTTTGCCCTGCGCCTGCGCGCGGTTTTCAGCGGAAACCTGTGAATGTCCAGCCATTTCGACGCGCCCATATCGACGTTGCGGCTGGGGATAAATTTGTTGCGGTTTTCGATTATATACGCCTCCTGCAAGCCGAAGGCGTCGCAACTGCGCAGCACCGCCGACGCGTTGTGCGACTGGTAAATGTCCTCCAAGACGACCGTCATTCTGCGCGTGCGCCACTGCAACGCCCTGCGCATTAGCTCAACGCGCTTGGGGCTCAGGCGGGCGCACAATTTTTCGATTTTCTCCGCGTCGGTCATCTGTCTTCGTGATTGGGGCGCGAGCACACGCTCGCGTAGGGTTCGGTCGGGAACGGCTTGTCGGCATTTTCGCCGAGCATATAGGCATCGCAAACCGCCATCAGTTCGTCGACTCCTTTGGCGCGGCGCATTCGGCGCAGGAATTCGCCGTCGGGGTCGATTGCAGTTCCCACGAAATTCAGGAATTTTTTCATTCGCGAATCGGGATAGCGCACGCCGCCCGCGAGCACGCTTTCGAGCAGGTCGCCGACATACCCGCGAACTTGCGAAAGCGTCGGAATCGGGATTGCGCGGGAATCTACCGCAGCGGCGATTTGCGAGAAAATCCACGGATTGCGCACTGCGTGCCTGCCGACCATAACGCCCGCGCACTTGGTTTCGTCGAGAACTTTAAGTGCTTTTGCGGCGGAAGTTATGTCGCCGTTTGCGATTACGGGTACGGGCGACATCTTGACTGCAAGCGCAATTTTCGAATAATCGCACTGCCCGCGATAAAGCTGTTTTACCGTTCTTGCGTGGATTGTGATGAAGTCGGGTTTACCCTCCAAAACGGTTTCAAAAAGCCCCTCGAATCCGTCGGTGTTGTCGAACCCAAGCCGCATTTTGACGCTAAAGCACCCCGCCCAATTTTCGCGCATAACCCGCATAATCGAGCGGATTTTTTCTTTGTCCCGAAGCAGTCCGCCGCCGACGTTTTTGCGGTAGACTTTCGGCGCGGGGCAACCCAAATTCAAGTCAAGCCACTTTATTGTTTCGTGCTTTGAAAGCTCTTTTATAGCCCGCAAAATGTGCGTTTCGTCCTCTCCGATAAACTGGGCGCAAACTGGGCGCGAGGCGGGACGCGAAAGCACCGCGCGCAAAACCGAACTGTCCAGCTCGAAATATTCGTGTATCCTGAAATATTCGGCTATATAAAAATCGGGCGCGCCGCGCTGGGCGACGATTCGCATAAAATCCGCGTCGGTAATATCCTGCATCGGCGCGAGCGCGGTTGCTGGGCGCGAGGTATCGAACGGCAAAAGCATTAAATGTCCCCGCGCAATTTTTTCAAAGCGTCGGATACGTCGGGCAGCGCTGCGAGCACCGACGATTCGATGAGAATCGGCGCGTCGGCGCGCATTGCCAATGTGAGCGTATCGCTGGGACGGCCGTCGACTTCGACGATTTTCTCGCCGAGTTCGTTTGCCATTTTTACCGTAATGCGCGTAAAGAAAGTCCCGTTATCGACGTGGTAAATTACGACGTTCGATATTTTGCAGTCAAGCCCGTCGAGCATCTGCATAACGAATTCGTGCGTCAGCGGACGCTCCGAAGTAAGCTTGTCGTACGCCGCCTGCATTGTCGCGCCCCTGCTTCTGTCGACGTACACGACGAACGTTTTCCCTCCCGCGGAAAGAAAAACCGCATAACCGTACGGAGTCGGGCAAATATCGGAGACAACAGCTTTAACCAAGTCGTTCATTATGAAACGGGAATTTTCGCGCCGCCTGCAAAACGGCGACACTCGTTTTATCGTAAAATTGCGCCCCGCTTAAAGAGTGCGGAGTGCAGCAATTAAAAAAATTCCGACTCCGTATTGCGGGAGTCGGAAATCGGAAAAGCAATATTCGCCTAATTACTTGGCTGCCTTGACCTTGCCCGCAATCTTGCTCTTTACGCGAGCGACCTTGTTGGGGTGGACGATACCGCTCTTGACGGCCTTGTCCATGGCGGAAGCCAAGTCGCTGCCTGCCGCCTTGATGGCTTCGGCGTCGGTTGCGGCTTCAAACTTTTTAGCCAATGTCTTGATGCGGCTGGTTGCCGCGCGGTTGCGTTCTGTGCGAGCCGCCGTTCTGCGGATGTCTTTTTTAGATGATTGATTGTTTGCCATATCAGTATTTTAAAAGATTTTTGTTTTCGGGGCGACTCCCGCATAAATTGCGTGTTTTAAGGGAAGCGGAAACTCCGAATTTATTTTGAATATGAGATAAAAGACATTTGTCGGGGAAATGGCAACAAAAAATTGCCGAATTCGGACATTTTTTTACCGCGCGTCGCAAGACGCACGGCAAAAAATTATTGACCGAAGCCCAACGCTTCCTGCAACTTTTGCTGGAAGACGGGTATGTCCTGCTGCGGCGGCGTGTACCCCTCGGTTTCGGGGTTCAAGCCGAGTCGGCCTGTGTTGTCGAGAATCCATTCCGCGCGCCCGCCGTCGGAGAAGACGACATTGCCGCTCATCATCGACCCCGGGCGTTGAATCGGGCTTACCGAAACGCTCACTTCGCCCGAAATCGGGGCGTCGGAAGCAGGATTCGCCTCGGCGGTCGGGATTTCCGCGCCGCCCGCCGCGCCACCCTGCGGAGCGTCGGGAGCTACGGAAGCCTGCTGTTGTTCGGCGGCGGAGGGAATTTCCGCACCGATGTCGTCGATTAAAAAGCGCACGTCCATATAGAGCATATCGACGCCGAATTCCGACGAAATCAGTTTCTGGATTTCCGAAACGCTTTTGCCTTCGTCAACCCACTTTTTTACCGTCTGTTTTTGTTGGTCGTTAAGATTCATATAATAGATTAATCGACAGGTTCGGACATAAATATAATGCGGCGCGAAACCGTATTGCCGTATGCCTGAACGAGGCTCTTGAACTTCTCGAGCGAAAGATTTTGGGATTTCATCAGCGCGCGCATTTCCTTTGCGCCTGCGTCGGAAATGAACGTCATTGAAATGTCGGCGTATGCCAAATTTCCGTTTTCGATTTCAGAGGGCGAAACCGCTTCCCTGCCTCCGCCCGTTCCGTAGGAATAGAGCGCGGACTCAACGAGAATCTTTTTGCCGACGGCAAACGGGACTCCCGGGGGAATGAAGGCGATTTTCTTTCTGGGAATGTCGGAATCGGGCGCGTAGGACGGGTTGTCGTAGGAGACGGCAAAGCGCACCCTAAAGTCCACGAGATTCATCACGAGCAGATTTTCGGGCGCGAGCGTCCACGTCTTCAAGTCCTGCGAGGGCTGTTCGACGCCGTTTTCGTCGATTACCGTGCAACGCTGTGACCAAAGATTGTTTTGGAGGGCGTATTGGTAGTCTTCGGTTTCGGCGGAACCCTGCTTTTCCGCGCCCATGGCTTCGAGCACCGTCGAATTGGGGTCGATTACAGCGCGGTAGAGACCGTAGAACGCGTTGTATTGGCTTGCGTTCGAAGTTTCGTCGCCCGCGCCCTGCATGAACGGACTTTTCACGCAAAGCTGGTATTTTATCGCGCAGACGCTGCCCGCAATCGGGATTGCGCTCGCGGCGTCCGCCGTCGCCGCCGAGAGATTGTCGCGGGTATAGCGGGGGCGCAGGGTGGTCGGGGAATAGAACATAATTTCGGGCGGACGCAGGGGATTTTCGTCAAATTCGCCCTCGCCCGTGAGCATTCCGACATTCTGCGGATAGGCGACTTCCAGCCACGCGCCGCCGTCCTTTTTTATCACAAGGCTTTCCATGTCGTCCTGCATAATCCTGCCGACGACGCCCGAGTCGAAATACGTCTGCATCTGGCCGCTCGAGCGGTTCCAAGTGTTGATAATCGCCGAAGTTACATAGAGCACCGCAACGACAATCATACTCATAATCGCCGTAGCCGCGAGAATTTCGACGAGCGTAAAGCCCGCCGCCGCCCGCGGTTTGCGGACTAAACCCGATTTGCGCTTTTCTTGAAAATCCTTCATAATGTTATCGCATTTTGATGATTACGTCGTCGTAAACGCGCCTTTGGACATTTACGGATTCCTCGCCCGCATTCGGGATTATGTCGTCGCGCGGATCTGCGAGGATTTCGACTTTTATCGGAAGATACGAAGCCCCGTACATTTCCGCCGACCCGGGCAAAGTCCCGCCCGCGTATTCGGACGAACCGCCGAGCTCGACTTTTTCGCCGACGAGCCCCTCTTGATAAAGAGTGAGCAGCACTCTGTAAACTTCGCCCTCGGAACGCTTGAGCCTGTCGTTGTCCGGCGGCATGCCCGACAGCGCGCCAGCCTGCTCCGACGAGCACGTTACGAGGCTCGAGTTGTCGGGGTCTTCGGGATTTTGGTATTCGTCCCAGAAGTAGATGATGTGCGGGTTTGCTGGGTTCTGCACCCAGGAGTAGACGGTCTCGAAATTCTTTTCCTTCAAAGTTGTTTCGAGGTTTGCGATGAGCGAAACCGCCTTGTTTTGTTGGCGGATTTGGTTGATGTTCGCCGTGATTGCCGAAAGCAACCCAATCATCGAGGAAATCGCGATAGCCATTACCCCGACAGCCAGCATAACTTCGACGAGTGTAAAGCCGCCGCGTTTTTTCAAAGATTTTCTCATTTTATGGTTTCCTCCATTTCGCCGTAGTCGGTGAACGGAATTGTGTTGCCAATGCGCCTGACGACAAATCCCATTTGGTTGTAGACACTGTCGATAAGCAGCGTGCCCTTGGGGTTCATATTGCCCGTCGCAAGCATAACGTACGCGCCAGGGTTCATCGAGAGACCGTCGGCGGAGAACTGGTATGCGTACCAATCGCCGTTGCCCTCGGAGACCGAAAGCGGAACCATCGACGGGAACTCGCTAATGCCGACGCGGTTGAAGACGCCCGTGTAGCCGTTGTTGAACGTGCTCTTGAAAACGTCGGATTCGTTGACGCCGTTGGGGACTTTGACGGTCGAAGAGAATTCGCCCGCGGGCGGGACGAAAAACACGCCTTCGGGGAGCATTACGCCGCGGTTGAGTGCAACCCAGCCCTTTTCGAGTCCGTCGGCGTCCTTTACCTTGTAGATTACGCCGACTTGCCTGAATTTGCGGGCAATGTCCTTGCCGCGGTAGATGATAACGCGCGTATCCGCCTGACGCTTCACCGCGTTGATGCGGGCTTCGTGGAAGGCGGTCATCATGGTTCTGTTCGCAGCGTAGATGGGCTGCGTGGAGTCCTTCATATTCAGCATCGAAATCCCCGTGGACAATATGGCGATAATGCCGATGACCACGAGCATTTCGATGAGTGTAAAAGCGGGTCTGGAATTTCGCATAGCCGAAAATTATTACCAAGAGAATATGTCTTCCGCGCCGTATTCAGCCTTGGAGCTCATACCGTCCTTGTGGAGGGTAAAGACAATCGCGCGCGCGCGGAGTCCGCGTTCTGGGTTGGGGATAAGTTCGCCCAATTCGTCGGCGGAGATGCCGTCGGTCGCGGTCGGGAAGCCCTGCTTGATGAAACCGTCGCCGTCCGCATCGACGCAAATGTAGATGTTGGGGTTGCCGAAGCCGTCCACGATTTTCCACTTCTTGTGGAGCTTGACAAGCTGGGAGTCATTAAATTCGAGGAACTTGCTGCCCTTGCGGTTGTATTCGGCTCTGTCGGGTTGGGAGAGTCTGTTGCCGTCGCAGTCCGAACCAGTAATCGCCTTGACAAAATATTCGGCGTTGCTGCCGTCGTTGAGGTTGATGCGGTCGCGCGTGGTGAGGAACGTGGGAAAGTACCCGTACTCGTCGCGGTAGCGTTCGAGCGAATTTACCATATTGGAAAACAACGCCTTGGAGGTCGTTTTGACGGCGTTCTTTTGTGCGTTGGAAATCATCGGCGTGAGCAAACCGACGAGTACGCCGATTATCGCGATGACAATCATCAATTCGACGAGTGTAAAACCTTTTTTGGATTTCATATTATATAGAGAGATTTGGGGGTTAGTAGATAAATTCGGCTAAAAGGGGAAAAATTAATCTTCGAGTCCGTGGACGATGTTGTCGAGATTTTCCGTGACGTTGCGGTAGTCGTCGGAGTCGGGCATAATGCCCGTCGTGTACATAGACTCTACGTTTTTGTCCTTTCCGTCAGGGCCTTTTGAGAGCAAAAGGAAGCCCTGCGCGCGCCACGTCGCGGTTTCGGTGTTGAGGGTGTTGCCCGTGGAGTAGAAGTAGAGGTACGGATTGAACCACGGGTCGATGAAGAATACGCCGCCCTTTTCGGGGTCGACCTTGTCGGCCGTCGGGTCGGAGGGGTCGCCGATACGCAGCTTGGAGACATCGACGAAGGGCTTGGTTTCCTTGCCTGTGTCGCTCATTACAATCTGCCCGTTTTTAATCACGGCAATCATTTTGCCCGTAAGGCATTTGTAGAGCTCGGCAGCCGCCTGCTTTTCGTTGCCAGCCGCGGAGATTCTCGGATAGGTGTCGTACTGGTTGAAAAATGCCTCGAGCCCCGTGGCAATCAGCGCCATATCCGCCTTTGCCTTCGCCCTGCCCTGCGCTTCGCCGACAGTTCCGAGCATCTGCGTTGAGATTCCCATAAGCAAAACAATTATGCCTATGACAATCAGAATTTCGATAAGAGTAAAACCGCCCCGTTTTGTCGGGCGCGTGGGGGTAAATTTATTGTAGTTCATCTGTGGGGAAAACGTCTATATGGCAAATGGGGGATTGTCAAAGGTTTTAAACGCGCTTTAGACAGATTTTTTGCAAATATCGTATATTTCGTTTTTTAAATCGGCGATTCCCTCCTCCGAAAGGCAGGAAATCGGGATTATATCGAGCTTCGGGTACTTGCGTTTGAAGGATTTGAGGTTTTTGACGGCGGCGTCTTCGTCCATTTTGTTGGCGGCGACAATCATCGGCTTTTTGAGCAAATCCCCCGAGTAGAGCGAAAGCTCCTTCAGAAGATTTTTGTAGTCGTCGGCGGGTTTGCGCCCGTCCGTGCCCGCCATGTCAATCATAATGACGAGCACCTTGCAACGCTCGATGTGGCGCAGGAATTTGTGCCCAAGCCCCTTGTTGTCGCTCGCGCCGTCGATTAGTCCCGGAATGTCGGCGAGCTTCAGCTTTTCGTAGTGCTCGGGGTACTCGAGAGTCCCGATATTGACGTGCAAGGTCGTGAACGGATACGCCCCGATTTTGGGATTCGCGCGGGTTATGAGCGATACGAGCGACGACTTGCCCGCGTTCGGATACCCGACCATTCCCGCGTCGGCAATCGACTTCAGAACAAGCCTGAACTGCCCGAATTCGCCCTCCGTGCCGTATGTGAATTGGCGCGGAGCGCGGTTCGTAGAGCTTTTGAAGTGGAGGTTGCCCAAGCCGCCCTGCCCGCCGCGCAGGAGCAGGATTTTCTCGTTGTGGCGGAGGACTTCGGCAACAACCGCACCGTTTTCCTCGTTGTAGACAACCGTTCCAGGGGGGACGCGCAGGTAGGCGTCCGCGCCGCTCGCGCCCGTCTTCTGGCGCCCCATTCCGTTGCCGCCGTCGCCCGCGCTGAGGTTGGGGGTAAAGGAGTATTTTTCGAGGTCGGAAACGTTTTCGTCGCCGAGCGCGTAAACGTCGCCGCCCTTTCCGCCGTCGCCGCCGTCGGGGCCGCCGTAGGGAATGAACTTTTCGCGGCGGAAACCCGCCGAGCCTTTGCCGCCGTCGCCGGCCTTCAAAATAACGGTTGCTTCGTCTATGAACATATAAAAAAGGTGTTGGGAATATTGATTGTTTCGAGTATCGACAAAACCGCACGCAAAGTCAAGGCGCGAGGAATGTAAAAAATTCGGGAGCAATCGGGGCGGCGGCGGTGTCGATTACCGTATGGAAAATGAACGGGAGAATAAATTGGACTTCACGAAAACCGCGTTTTACTGCGTGTTTTGCGTTATAATATGCCTGCTTGTCGGGTACATTTCAAAAGACCTGCAAACCCAGTCGCTCGAGCAGTGGTATCCGACGCTCGAGAAATCCGCCCTCACGCCGCCGCAGTACGTTTTCCCGATTGTCTGGGGGGCGTTGTACATTTTGTCGGGGCTTTCGGTCGGGCTGGTTTTGGCTTCCGACAAAAGCGGGAAATGGTTTGCGATACTCGCGTTTTGCGGGCAGCTGGCGGCAAACTTCCTCTGGAGCTTTCTGTTTTTCGGGCTCAAAACCCCGAGCTTCGCGCTAATCGACTGCGCCGCGCTCTTGGCACTCTCGATTGTCTATATGCGCTCGGCGGCGGCGGTGTCGAAAATCGCGGGTGTGCTGTTTTTTCCGTACGTTGTCTGGTGCGCGTTTGCGACCTATCTTAACCTGTACATCGCGATTTTCAATTAGCGCGATTTTTCGACGCGCAGCGTGCCGTCCGCGAACCGCAGATTGAACGGCGCGTCGGGGACATTTTCGGCGCGCTGGATAAAATTGCCGTCGGAGTCGAGCGCGAGCGAAAATCCGCGTTTCAGGACGCCCTCCACGCTCAAAATTTCGAGGTGCTTTTCGAGCGACTCGAGCTTCTGTAAATACATTTCGATGCGCCTGCGCGGAGTCAGCCGCGCGTATTTTCCGTTGGCTGCGACAAGCTCCGTGCGCTTTGTTGCAAGCACTGCAGAGGCTGCGGCGCAAAGGCGCGCGGCGTCGGCGTCCAACTTCGTCCGCAACGCCGCGATTTTCGACTCGGGCGAATTTAGGCGCAATACGTCCGAAAGCGAATCGAGCCTCATAAAAAGATTTTCCATTCGCGACGAAACCGCCTTCTGAATCCCGCTTGCCGCAAGCCCGAGCCGCGACTCGGACTCCAGCCGCGAGCTCGAGACAAGCTCCGCCGCCGCGCTCGGGGTCTCCGCCCTAACATCGGCGGCGAAGTCCGAAAGCGTAAAGTCTATTTCGTGCCCGACAGCCGAAATCGTCGGGAGCGGGCAGTCGGCGACGGCTCTCGCCAAGACCTCCTCGTTGAACGGCCACAAGTCCTCGAGACTCCCGCCGCCGCGCATTACAACAACCAAGTCAAAGCCCGAACCGTCGGCGAAGCGGAATTCGCCCGCAGTGCCTATCGCGTCGGCAAGCTCGCCCGCCGCCTCGGCGCCCTGCACCCGCGAGGGTATCACGACGACTTCGCCGCGCCAATTCCTGCGCACGAGTATCCTGCAAAAGTCGCGGATTGCCGCGCCCGTCGGCGACGTTATCACGGCGATTTTGCGCGGCAGCGTCGGAATCGGCTTTTTGCGGGACTTGTCGAAAAGCCCCTCCGCCGAAAGTTTTTCCTTGAGAGCCTGAAAGCGCGCAGCCAAATCGCCCGTGCCGTCGGGAATCAACGCCTTGACCACAAGCTGGTACGAACCCCTCGCCTCGTAAATCGAAATTTCTCCGAACGCAAAGACCCTCATTCCGTCCGCGAGCCTGAGCGAAACCGAGCGCGAATACCCCTTGAAAAGCACCGCCGAAACCGCCCCCTCGTCGTCCTTGAGCGTAAAATATGTGTGCCCGCTCGAGTACGTTTTTACGTTGGAAACCTCGCCCTTCAGCCAAAGCTCGGGGATTTGGGTTTTCACGAGCATTTTCAGCCTGCGGGAGAACTCCCCGACGCTCAGAATTTCATCGCTTTGCCGCAGGAAGTCCATCGGATTTTCTCCTGAATTTGTGCCCGTATTTTTTGTCGAGAATCCGCGCAAACACGGCGAGCACCGCAAAGCACGCAACAACCGCGACGATTTTCCCGAGCCCGCCCGTCAAAAATCCGTCGCCCAAATAGACGTACCCAAATATCTGCAAATACTGGATAGGCAGCGAAACGACCGCGTATTTGAAAAACGGAACTTCCGCAAGCCCAAGCACATAGTTTTGAGCAGCAAGCGGATTCCCAGGGATAAGACGCATCAAAAAGACAAACGCGTACTGGTGCTTTTCGGGCAGGCGCGGCACGCTGACACCGCGCGCGTCGAGCTTGCGGCGCAGGAACGCCCCGAATTTTCTCGAAATGTAATATGAAAACGCGATGTTGAGCGTCACGCCCAAACAGCAGAAAAATACAATCTCCCAAATCGGGAATTCCCCGACGCGCGCCGCCGCGATAAAAAATACGGGAGTCACGGGCAGGAAAAAAATCGGCAGCGCGAAAATCACGAGCGAGTAACAAATCAGCGGGACGCCGTCCAGAACCGCGAGCTTCTCCGAAAAGAACGCCCCCGCCGCACGCAACAGCTCCGAAATTTCCGCCCCCCAGACGCACAGCACGCCTCCCGCCGCAAGCGCAAAAAGCGCGAACGCCGCCGCAAGCCAAAGCGCGTATTTTTTAACGTTTTTCATTTTTTCCAATTACTGACGGCGCAGGGGCGTCAAGGCAAGATTTTATGTTTTCAGACCCAAAAATTTTCGAGTTTTTCGAGAGCCGTGCAAACCGCCAAAATGCTCGCGTGAATGTCGCACTCGGGCGAGAAGTCCGAAAGGATTTTGCGCATATACAGCTTCTTGGAATACGCCTGCGCCGCCTGCGCGAGCGCCCAGCCCTCCATGTCGGCAACCCGCCCGAACTTGGCGGCATACGCGCGCTCCTCGAGCGTCGAAACGGGTCGGCTTGTCGTCGCGAGAGTCGCGGTTTCGATTCCGCCCAAAACGGGAAGCTCGAAATGCGTTTCGCAGTACGGCTCAATGCACGAGACTTTCGTTATGTCGAAATATCTTCCGATGTCCTCGCGCCCCAAAGAGGAATCCGCCGCGCCGACCGAGCCGATATTGATTGCCTCGTCGAACGCATACCGCTGCGCCGCCCACGCGAATGCGAGCGAGCTCGATGCCAGCCCGATACGCGTTATAATCAGCCTCTTCGTGTCGTTTTCCCAAACCTCGAACGGGAATTCGCACACGCGTTTGTAGCCGAATTCGGGCGATTTCACGACTCCGCCGACCTCCCAGAGTGTCGCGGCAAAAATTACGGATTTTTCTATTCCACGCATTTCAAATTCTCCAATAGACGCCCGCGGATTGCGGAAATGTCGGTTGAATACTCGTTGACAAAGGCATATATGTGCTTTTTCAAAACGTCGTCGTCGAGATACTGCGCCATGCTTTTTACGAACGGATAGACCGATTCGGGCGCGGCGAACGCCGCCGAAATACTGCGGCGGATAAGGGTTTCGACCTCCCCCGCGCGATCCGCAAAATCGCGGCGGATACAAATGCACCCAAGCGGTACGGGCAGCCCGCCCGTCTTTTCCGTCCAATACGCGCCCAAGTCGGCGGCAAGCTCCAGCCCCTCGCTGGCAAAAACAAACCGCCCCTCGTGGATAAGCACACCCGCGGGAGCTTTACCCTCCGCCACGGCGGCGGAGATTTCCCGAAAATACATCGGGCGCATCTCGACGTTTTTGCCCGCAAAAAACTTCAAAAGCAGCGCGGCGGTCGTGTTTATCCCTGGGACAATCACGGGTTTTGACGGGTCGAAAAATTCCCCCTTGCGGACGACGAGCACGGGTCCCGTGCCGATTCCCAACGCCGCGCCCGCATTCAGAAGCTCGTATTTGTCGGAATTTTTCAGATACGCGGGAAAGGACAGCTTTGTGATTTCAAACTCACCGCGCTCGGCGGCGAGGTTCAACCCCTCGATGTCGTCGAATTCGAACTGCAAGTCCGATTCCAATTTTCCAGAAATCAACGCTTCGTAGGAAAACGTATCGTTGGGGCACGGAGTAATCGCGAATTTCATAAAAGTCAGAACTCCCGCAAAGTTTCGTAGAGCCCGCCGCGCTCGCGCGGTCTGAAACCCGCGTTGCGGATAACGGTGCGCATATTTTCGGCGTCGGCGCGATTGTCAAGCCCCGTGGCGCGGACGACAAGCTCGTCCATCAAAACCCCGCCGACATCGTTCGCCCCGAAGTGCAGCGCAACTTCCGCGACCTTCAGCCCCTCGGTCAGCCAGCCCGACTGAATGTATTTTATGTTGTCCAAATAAAGCCGCGCAATCGCCAGAGTCCGCAGGAATTCCACAGCCCCCACGCGCCCGACTTTCCCTTCGATTTCCGTGCGCTCGGGCGAAACAGGCCACGCGATAAACGCCTTGAAAACCCCCGTTTCGTCCTGAAGCTTTCTCACGAGCTCCAAGTGCCCAATCCGCTCTTCGAAAGTCTCGCCGATTCCGAAAGTCATCGTCGCCGACGAATACATTTTGTTCGCCGCCAAAGCGCGCATAACTTCGCACCATTCTTCGACGGTACACTTGTTGCCGCATACCTCTTCGCGGATTCGCCGAACGAGCATATCCGCAGCCCCCGGGACGGAGTCCGCCCCCGCCGCCTTGAGCCGCGCAACGGCGTCGGCGACCGACACCCCCGCGGTGCGGGCAAACCAGACGATTTCCGACGGCGAAAAGACGTGCAGCCACAGCTTCGGGAATGCCGTCTTTATGCGCCGCAAAAGGTTTTCAGCCCACCCGAGCGTGAAGTCGGGGTGAAGTCCGCCCTGAAGCATAATCTGGACTCCCCCGCGCTTTACGGCGTCGGCGCAAAGCTCGAAAATTTCGTCGTCCGAGAGCCTGAACGGCGCAACGACCCCCGCCTTGGCGTGGTAGGCGCAAAATCTGCAACGCGCGTTGCAAATGTTCGAGTAGTTTATCATTCGGTTGACGACGTACCCGACCGTGCCGTCCGAGCGCGTCTTCATACACTCGTCAACGAGAGCCGCAAGCTCGTGTAGCGGCGCGTGTTCGAGCGCAGCTGCGTCGGCTGATTCGAGCCGTATTCCGTTTCGGATTTTTTCTTCAAGCGCGTGCATTTTTTGCGATAAAATCGAAAGTTTTTTTGAAAGTCTCGCGCGGGAGTCTGTAAATCAGCCGCGAATAGTATTTCGAGACGAATTCGGGCGAACGCCCCTTCCCCTCCCGAGAAAGCGACTCCGCCGCCTCCGCGATTACGGCGGATCTGTCGTTCGAAAATTTGTCGAGCGAATTGCGCAAAAGCGGCGGCAGAATTTCCTCCATTTCCGCCGCGACGTCGCGCCGCGCCACGAAGACCGAATACATCATCGGCAGCCCCGTTTCAGCCTTCCACATTTCGCCGAGGTCGGCGCAAAATTCGTACGGCGTAAAAAGCAACGCGGCGTCGCCGATAAGCAGTGCGGCGTCGGCGGACTCGAGCGGCGCGCGCGGCAGCGCAAAAATGTCCACCCCGTACCTGCGTCTAAAGAGCATCGCAAACGCCCGCGAGGAAGTCCCCGTTTCGGGCGTGATGTAAATCGAGGCGTCGGCGAATTTTTCGAACGGGATTTTCGAAAAGATTTTGACGGACATAATTTCGCCGTCGCCGAAAATCCCGTAATTGCCGAGCACTTCGTAGTCCTTCGCGGCGCACGATTCGTAGACCCACCTTGAAATCATCGCCGCGTGCAGTTTGCCCTGCGCGACGAGCGAATTGAGCACGCACGGAGCCGCCGAGCACACGGCGAAGTCGTCGAATCCCCCGCCGCAGAAGAGCGGCAGCGAATTGACGTACGCGACTTTTCCCAAACTATACGGCATAATTCGAATTCGATTTCACGGGGACGAACCCCGCCGCCCCGATAGTCGAGCGCATAAAGTTTTCGTCGCGGTTGACCCGTTGCGCGCCAGCCGCCACGGCGACTTCCTCCTGCCAGTGCGTTCCGCCGATGTCGTCCGCGCCGAAGTTCAAAAGCACCTGTGCGAACCTGTCGCCGAAGTGCGTTATCGGCACGCGAACGTGCGGGAAATTGTCGAGGACGATTCTCGAGAGTGCGCAGATTTTGAGGTCGTAAGTGGCCGAGCTATGCGCCTGAACCGCGCTCGCGCCCCTGCGGAACGGAAGCGGCACGAACGCCTTGAATCCGCCCGTCTCCGACTGCAATTCGCGCAAGCGCAGCAGGTGGTCGACGACGCTTTCGGGAGTTTCGATATGTCCGTAGAGCATTGTGGCGTTTGTCTTGAGTCCGTGGGTATGGGCGGTTCTCATGGCGTCGAGCCACTCGTCGGCTGTCAGTTTTTTCGGGGCGATTTTGTCGCGAACCGATTTGTCGAAAATCTCCGCGCCGCCCCCGGGGAGTGCGTCGACGCCCGCCGATTTCAGAAGTTCGTAAACTTCGCCCAGCGGCTTGCCCGACACGCGCGACATCAGCACGCATTCGGAAACCGTAAATGCCACGACGTTCAATTTTTTGTCCGCCCCCTTCACCGCTTTCACGACGTCGAGGTAGTAGCTGAGCGGAAGTTTCGAGTACATTCCGCCGATGATATGGATTTCCTCCGCGCCCATTTGCGAGAATTTCGCGGCGCGTTCGGCGACTTCGTCGGGGGTCAGCAAATATGCGCCGTCTGCGCCCTCCTTTTTGCCGAACGAGCAAATCGGGCAGAGGGTTTCGCATATATTGGAGTATGTGATTGCGGCGTTGACGGTGTAGTATGCCCTATTTGAATGGAGTTTGCGTCTGAGTGCGTCGGCGCGCCCGCCGAGTTCGGCGAGCGGTGCATTGAGAAGCTCGAGGGCAGTTTTTGCGTCTATTTCGCAGGGTCTGTCTGAAAAATAAGCCATTCTTATATATTCACGCAAAGAAAAGATTTGTCAATAATACAGCAAAATTGCGGAGCAATTTTGCACGGTGTTTTTAGAAAGGGGGTCTTGCCCCCTACGGAAAAATTGGCGATGCCAATTTTCCCTACCCCCGCTTGGCGCGTGAAA
>DJPO01000075.1:58953-59160 GCA_002437405.1 Opitutia bacterium UBA6410
AATTTGACGCGCCTAGACAGAAGCTTGCTTCGCTCGCTTCGGAAGTTTTTAAGAAGGGGCTTTGCCCCTTTCGGCAATTGGCTTTGCCAATTCTCGCCTATCCCCAAGTTGCGTAGACTAATTCTAAAATAACAAAAAAAAGGCGTCCGATTTACGGACGCCCGTTCTGCAAGGGAAATTTTATTTGGATTAACGTCTGCGGCGCGC
>DJPO01000093.1 GCA_002437405.1 Opitutia bacterium UBA6410
CCGTATCAACGGTGATTTCACAGGCCCAAGCGGGGGTAGGAAAAATTGGCTTCGCCAATTTTTCCGTAGGGGGGTAAGACCCCCTGTCTAAAAATCAGCGCGCAAAATTGCCCCGCAATTTTGCTGTCTATAAACAGAAAGGGCGTCCTTACGGACGCCCTTTTAGGTTTTCTCGGGTCAATCAAACCGAACAAGATATGAAAAAAAGTTTATTACCCGAGAGCCCTAAATTAGAAACCGAACGATACCGCAGAACCGAACCAAACGCTTTGTTCGTGGTTGTCTGCGCCGCCGTCGTTGTTGCATGCCCAACGAACACCTGCGGAAACCGCCATATTGTCGGTAACTTGAACAACTGCATTTACGGAAGCACCCGCATAGACATAGCCGTTGTGGTCGCCGTCAACATAGTCGAGCCAGCCGACATAAACCGCGGAATCCAAAGAACCCCAGTTTTCGTCGAGAAGCCACTTGGTCACGGGAGCGGAGTACGAAAGACCGCCTTCGAGAACCGTGCCGCAGTAGGTGAAGTTGTAGTAGAACGCGGCAAAGGGCGAAACATTGAAGTCGCCGAGGAAGTCAACCGTGTCGTAGGAGACTTGGAAAGCGATTTCGTGTTCGTTTTGGGCGTCATTGGTGTAGGTGTATGCAATGTACCCGAGATCGAACGTGATGTTGTCGATGGAGTATGCAACGCCCGCGCCGAAGTCGTTTTCGCCGTAGCTGTTGTCGGCACCGTACGCGCCTGCGTAGTTGGCGTATGCCGAGAGACCGTCGGTGATTGCATAGCCGAGGTCTACGGAAGGCATAACCGTGTGGTAAGCCAAGAGCTTGCCACGGAAGATGTCTTCGGATTCATACGCAACCGAAGCGGAAGCGGAGAGATTTTCGAAGGGCTTGGCGAGAACTTCCTTGTCGAGGAGGGTGTTGATCTCCTTTTTGGGAGCTTCGGCCTGAGCCGCGGGAGCTGCCGTTACGGTCGCTTCTGCCGCGGAGAGAGCCGCTGCGGAAGCGAAGATTGCTACGATAGTTGTAAGTAGTCTGTTTTTCATTGTAGTTTATGATTTTGGTTTTTCCGTGATAGAAAAATCTGTTAAAACATTTACTTTTTTCTTACTTTGTCAAGAAGAACCGCAAGCCCCGACTTTTTTGCCGAAACCTGCGGTCTTTTTGAACTATTCGTTGGAGAAGATTTGGAATCCGTTGTAGGCTTCCATACCGTGTTCGGAGATGTCCAAGCCTCTGAGCTCGTCGTGTGCGTTGACTCTTACGCCCATCGTGTACTTGATTGCAAGGAAGATGATTCCGCTAATCAGGACACTTGCGACAGCCACGGCAACCACACCGATAAGTTGCGGGATAAACTCGTGGTCGGGGGAGAAGATACCCACTGCGAGCGTGCCCCACACACCGCAGAGAAGGTGTACCGAGAGAGCGCCGACAGGGTCGTCAATCTTAATCTTGTCGAAGAAGTAAACCCCGAAGACCACCGCAATACCCGATACGATACCGATTATGCAGGCGGAAGTAATCGAGACGCAGTCCGCACCCGCCGTGATACCTACCAAGCCAGCCAAGCAGCCGTTGAGTACCATTGAAAGGTCGGGCTTCTTTTGTACGAACCACGAGGTGAACATCGCGGACATAAGGCCGAAAGCTGCGGATAGCGCGGTCGTCGTGAAGACGTACGCAACCATCACGGGATCCGCGGAGAAAACGGACGCACCGTTGAATCCGAACCACCCGAACCAGAGCAGGAATACGCCCAAAGTCGCGAAGCCGAGATTGCTGCCAGGGATAGCGTGAGCCTTGCCGTTGACGAACTTGCCGATTCTCGGGCCGACTACAGCCGCGCCTACGAGAGCCGCCCAGCCGCCGACGGAGTGTACGAACGTCGAGCCTGCGAGGTCGTAGAAGCCCAAGTCCTTGAGCCAGCCGCCGCCCCAGCCCCACGAACCGATGATGGTGTAGCCGATGGTGCAGTAGAGAACCGCAAAGACGATGTACGCGCTAAACTTGATACGTTCCGCAACCGCGCCCGATACGATAGTTACCGCAGTGGCAGCGAACATACCTTGGAAGATGAAATCCGTCCAGTAGCCGTAAAGACCGCCGTTGTAGTCGATTGCACCCGCCGCGCCCTCGGGGGAGGAGACTCCGAAGCCGCCGAATCCGAGGAAGTGTCCGAAGACCCATGCGTCGCCGGGGTACATGATGTTGAAGCCGATAATCAGATAGGTAATCAAGCCGATTGCCACCGTGATTACGTTTTTGGTCAAAATGTTGACGCTGTTCTTGGCTCGGCAAAGGCCTGTTTCAACCAAGGCGAATCCGGGGTGCATCGAGAAAACGAGAATCGCTCCCAAGAGAATCC
This sequence comes from Opitutia bacterium UBA6410, assembly GCA_002437405.1. GTDB lineage: Bacteria > Verrucomicrobiota > Verrucomicrobiia > Opitutales > Intestinicryptomonadaceae > Merdousia. The sequence continues at coordinate 2,375 of DJPO01000093.1, forward strand.
ACAGATTGTTAACCGTAAACATTTCGGCGCTTACCTTTGTCGCTTCTGCGGCCGCCTCCTCCGCCGAAGCGGGGAGAGCCGCGAGAGCGGTCAGAGCGGCCGCTGTTAATATTTTTCTGTTCATAGTGTAAAACTCCGTAATGAAAAAATGATTGGGTTTATCCGATTGCGTCGGGTCCCGTTTCGCGGGTGCGGACGCGTATGCATTGTTCGAGATTTATGACGAAAATCTTGCCGTCGCCGATATGGTCGGTCTGAGCGCCTTTGATAATCGACTCAATCGTCAAGTCGACGAATTCGTCGTTTACCGCGATCTCGAGGCGAACTTTTTTGAGGAGGTTGACCTCGATTTCGTTGCCGCGATAATTTTCGCTATAACCTCTTTGCCGTCCGCAGCCGAGGGAGTTTGTAGCCGAAATCCTGTAAATTTGGTTCTTGAAGAGTTCCTTCTTCACTTCACCCAATTGTTCAGGCTTTATGTATGCTATGATTAGTTTCATTGTTGTGGATTGGTTGACGCCTTTTTGTATAGCATATCGCGTGCCAGTTTTTTTATTTTTTACAATACAGTACACAACAATAAATTACAAATTTCGCCAATCCTCCGCCCCACAAAAAGCAATACTACAAATTTGTCACATCAATAGCCAAAACCACAAAATTGTCGTAAAAAACGCGAAAAATTTTCGTGCGAAACAAAATCGAAAATCGTACGTTATATATTGCAGGAGGAAATTATGAAAAACCGCTTGATTCTTTGCACACTGCTCACAATTTTCGGGCTTTTCCCCGCCGCACAAGGCGCTGGGGACTCGGAATTGATGGCGGAAATGAAAAAATACGCCGACAATAAATCGGTATCGCGCGCGGACTGGATTGCAGGGGCGGACTGGCTGGCAAACAACTTCGCCGACTCCGCCGAGGGCAAAACGCTGCTTGCGGCAAACTCGGAACTCTATTTTGACGGGTTAAAAAACACGCTAACAGGCGGAAACGAACATAAATTCATCGAACAGGAACTCGCCCGCCAACTCCGAAACCGCGGATTTACGGTTCACGAGCGCGACAACATAACACCCTTCCCGCCCGACGCCAAAATTGTCGCAAGCGGGCAAATCCGCAATGCGTCCGTGATTGCCGACAATTCCAATCGGGGCGGATATAAAATGACGCTGAAAGTAGAATCCCAAAACAAAACGATTTGGGAAAACGAGGCAATGCTCCTTCCGCCGCAAACTACAAATTTGTCGCTGCCCGCAAACTCGACACAAACGACTACGACAAAAGAAACGAAAATCATAATAAGCGGCGGAGTATTTATGCCGCCAGCCCCGCCCCCCAACCGCCCGATAATAATAATAAACGGCGGCGGGATAATCGCGAAACCGCCGCCACCTCCGCGGCCGCACCCGACGCCCTTCCCTCCGCGCCACAACCCGATTTTCCGCCCAGCTCCGCCCCCGCCACCCGCACCAGCCCCAATGCCGCCGCGCCCGCCGAGGTAAAACTAAAAAACGCCAACCGATTAAGAACTGCGGTTGGCGTTTTTTATGTTCGAGCAAGACACGGAAAGTAAAAACGTTTCGTCTGGTTTTTCCGTCTTCAAAAAATCCCAACCTAAAAAAGTGAAATTTGAACGATTTCCCGTCCCCGAAAAAAATTCACAAACCGTAAAACAAAAATTACCATATAAAAAAACTGACGATAAGCTGCGGGATTTCGGCACTTTTTCAGATATTGAGCACTCGTCGTATTCGCTGCATCCGACTGCTCGCCGCAGCCAACTGCCCACCGTTTTGTCCAGTCAGCCGCTCGTCGTTTTGCCCAACCGACAGCCCTTTCGCCGCAGCCAACCAACCACCCTTTCGCGTAAAAAAAACAAAAAAAAGCCGCGAAATTATCGCGGCTTCCTTGCGTCCGTTTGAAAAATTTTTCGGTTTGGCAACTCTCTTTATTGCGCCCCTTAAGAAAAATTTTTCAGCTGGACAGGTTTTTTATTTGGCTGCCGAATTACTTTTTCGGCTGCTTGATTTCGATGATGTCGTGCGGGGCACTTTCGCGCTGGCCTGCGCCAGTTACCCTGATATAGCGGGCGTTCTTGCGCAACGCGGGCAAATCCGCCGCGCCGAGGTAACCCATGCCGCTTTGGATACCGCCGACAAACTGCATCAAAACGCTGTCGAGCGAAAGCGAAACTTCCTTCAACGCCTCGACGCCCTCCGCGGTAATCTTGTCGGACTTGACTTTGAAGTCGTGGCCGTAGCGCGCCGCGCTGCCCGCCTTCATCGCCGAAAGGCTGCCCATTCCGCGGTACTGCTTGTACATCTTGCCGTTGATTTCCATAACCTGACCGGGGGCTTCGGGGCAGCCCGCGAGCAAACCGCCGCAAATCATCGCGTCCGCGAGAGTCAAAGCTTTGACCATATCGCCGCTCTTTGTTATGCCGCCGTCGGCAATGGTGCGCACGCCGAGCTTGCGAGCCTGCTTGGAGCACGCGTACAAAGCGGTAAGTTGGGGGATACCGACGCCAGCAACCATGCGGGTGGTGCAAATCGAACCAGGGCCCTGCCCGATTTTGATTGCGTCCGCACCGCATTCGGCGAGGTATTCGACGCCTGCAGCGTTGGTTACGTTGCCGCCGATAATTGTCGTGTCGGGGAAAGCCTTGCGGATTGCCTTGACCGCATCGCCCACGCCCTGCGTGAAGCCGTGCGCCGTCGAGACCGCCGCAACGTCGAGCCCCTCGTCGATAAGTTTTCCGACGTGGGTCAGGATACTGTCGAGGTCGAGCGTTCCGTCGGGCTTTCTCATCAGCGCGATTGACGCGCCGCAGAGGAGGCGGAACTTGGAGTCGCGCGCATTTCTCTGAATGGAGGAGCGTTCGTCGGAAATTCTTTCAATGTCGCTGAGGGTGAAAAGCCCGCGCAGCTTGTCTTCGTCGTCTACGACCAGAAGCTTATGGACGCCGAAATGCTCGTCGAAGAATGCGTCGGCGACGGAAATCGGGTCTGAGCCGAGCTGCTTTTGCGAGACCGTGAAAACGTCCTTGCGCGGAGTCATCGCGCGGGAGACGGGCAACGCCGCATAGCGTTCCTTTACGATGCTGCCAGGGAGAAGCCCGACGAGTTTGTTCTGCGCGTCGACAACGGGGAACGTACGGAAACGGAAATTTTTGTCGGCAACCAACTTCAGAACGTCGCCGATGTGCATTTCGGGCGAAACTTTAATCGGATCCTGAATAAGCCCGTGAATGTAGTTCTTAACGCGCGCGACTTCCACCTGCTGCTCCTTCTGCGACATATTGCAGTGGATAAGCCCGAGCCCGCCGTTGAGAGCCATTCCGATGGCCATTTGCGACTCCGTGACCGTATCCATATCGGAGGATATAATCGGCAGGGAGAGCGCGACTTTGTCGGAAATCGCGGTGTCCAGACGGGTCTGGCGCGGCAAAATGTCGGAATACTGGGTCGCGAGCGACACGTCGTCGTATGTAAGACCGAAAGCGGCGTTTTGTGTAAAGAACGCGTCGGCGTTCAGGAAGAATGTTTCGTCTATACTATTACTCATAATCGGGTGATTTTCCCTTATGTGGGGTAGACTTAAAACGCGGGGTTGTCAAATTATTTTTTTCGGAGGGCGCGAAGAAATTCGGCGTTTTTGTCGGTTGTGATGAAATCCGCGCCCCATTTTTCGAAAATCGGGAGCTTGGAAACGTCGTTCAAAGTCCAGACAGCAACGCCCAAACCCTCGGATTTCAGGGCGCGGACGTATGCCTCGTCCAAATTCCAATGCCCGACATCGACGCCGTCCAAGCCCGCCGAACGGACTTTTGCGGCGATTTCGGAGGGAGTCGGCAAAAGCCGCCCGTTTTCGGATTTCGCCGAATACAGGAAGTAGCATTTGTAGCGCGGATTGCGCTTTTTGGCGTCTTTGAGCGCGTCGAAATTGAAGGAAATCAAAACGACCCGCGACTCGTCCAGCCCCGCCGATTTCCGAGCCGACTCGAGCTTTTCGAAAAATCCCTTCGGATAGTTTTTGATTTCGAAAAAAATCTTCCCGCCACGCGGAATCACGGCAAAGACCTCTTCGACGGTCGGCGGGGGAGTCGGGGAAAATTTTGCGAACTTCGGGGAGGTCGCCGCCATATCAAGCTTCGACAAATCGGCGCGCGTTAGCGAAGCAATCCGCCTTTCGACGCCCGAATACGCCGCGAGCTCCTTCTCCCCGTGGACGCAGACCATTTCGCCCGAGTCCGTAAGATAAAAATCGCCCTCGATTGCCGTGCCGCCGTTGGCGAAAACCGCCCGAAAGGCGGGAAGCGTATTTTCGGGAGCTTGCGTGTTCTCGCCGCGGTGGGCGACGATTTCGGCGGCAAAAGCCTCAAAACACATACACGCGGTGCACATCGACAAAAGAAGGCGTTTTTTCATATCCTAAAGATTCTGAATCCAGATGTTGCGGTACGCGACGGGATTCCAGTGGTCCTGAAGCTTAATCGGCCAGTTGGCGAGCGTGTGGACATAGTGCGCGCCGTGCGCGGGGTGGAGGGTCGTCGCATAATATACGGGATCGTCGTTATGAATGCGCACGCCGTTGTGGTAGACCGTGAAAGTCGGGTGCGAAATGAGTCTGTCGCCGTCAAACTTCGCGGGGTGGAATTCGATGTCATAGGTCTGCCACGCTTCGGGTTCGATTGAGGCGTTTACCTTCGGGGGGTGCTGGCGGTAAATCGAGCCGCAGTCAAACCAGTTGCCGTCCTTGCCGAACGAATTGAAAACCTGAATTTCGTACGGACCGACGTACACGCCCGAATTCCCGGGGCCTGTTGCGGGGATTTTAAATTCCAAGTGCATTCTGAACGCGCCGAATTTTCCCTTTGTTGCGATTGTCCCGTCAACCTTTTTGCCGTCTTTGTCGAGCGGCTTGGAGACCATCGCGCCGTCCTCGAGCTTCCACGCGCAGGGCGAACCGTCGAAGTCCTGCTTCCACTGCGACATATCCTTTCCGTCGAAGAGAACGGTCGCCCCCTGCGGAGCTTCCAGCCCGAGCGTCGGCGATTTCACCTCGATGCGCTTGAGCGAAACTTTTACTTTTGTTCCGCGCGCGATGCCGTCCGCCGAGATGGATTCGGGGGTAATCGAGCCGTTCAAAGTGATGAGTTTTGTGCCCTTAAGCTCTATTTTGCCGTCCTTTGCGACCAGCCCCTCCGCAGAGCAATGGGATTCGGAGCGGACAAACACGCCCGAGAGCAAATCGAATTTGTATTTGCCGTCGTCCTGCCTGACAATCCGCGCGTAGACTTCGGGGGAGTGTTCGAGGGGATAGAATTTCGCGCCCTCGATTTTGCCCGCATAGAAGCCCGCAAACGGGTCTTTCGCGAAAACGAAAAGCGGAGCCGCCAAGAGCGCGGCAACGGTGATAATTTTTGATTTCATATATACAGTAGTTTTAGTGTTATTAGCTATTTTAGTTTTGTCGGCAATTAACCAAGGAGCGCGCCAAAATTGCGGCGCGCTCCCCTGTTAACAAATTATTAGTCTTCGAAACCGTCTTCGATAATCCAGACCTGCGGCTTCTTGGGAATAAAGCCGTGGGTCGAGCCCTGCACCCACTTGATGCGCTTGGGGGCTGTGATATTGTTGTAGAACACGGCCAAACCCGAGGGCGGGCATACGTAGTCGCCAACGCCCGCGCGGGTGACGTCGGTCTTGCACTTTATGCGCTTTGCGTGGAACGCGGCGTCGTAGTAGTCGAGCGCGGGAACGTACTGGGGACGCCAGCCGCCGAGACGCTTGCCGACCTTGGCGCCCGCGAAGTCGCAGCACCAAGTGATGTTGGGCTTTGCGAGGGTGACGTCGTGGTCGAGAGCCGCCGCCCAAGCGGTTTGGAGTCCGCCCTGACTGCCGCCCTCTACGACGAGCTCCCTGCCGTTCCACTGCGGAAGCGACTTTACGAACTCGAGCGCGCGCATTACGCGCAATACCATACCGTTAAAATATGCTTCTTCGGGATTGGAATTTTGCTTGGGGTCGAACGCATAGATTTGACCGTTGGACTTGATGTTTTTGAAAAATTCTTCGTAATACGCCTCGTCCTTGCCGAGATCGTAGCCGTGGGCGTTGATGTTAAAGCGTATCGCCCCGCCCCACGAGTGCTGGGGAGCGCGCTGGATTTGCGTGCCGTAGCCGTGGAAGGAAACGCTTGCGGGCAGGGATTTTTCCTTGGCATTAGCGGGAATCGTCAAATAGCCCGTGACGGGGCGAGACCCCGCGCAGTCTACGCTGACGGCGTATACGTCGACATTCGCGCCGTCCTTACTGACTTTTTCCATTTTATATTTGAGCGGAACTTTCGCGAGCTTCGCCTTTTGTTTCGCCCAGAACGCGTCGAAGTCGGCGGGTTCTGCCACGGCGTTTTTCAGGCGCGTGATGTTCACGCCCGCGCCGCCGTTGAAGTCTATAGCCTGCTTTTTGCCGTTGACGGTCGTTTCGATAGTCTTGCCGCGCGAGTTCATCAGGCGCGCAAAAATCTTGACGAATCCGTCCTGCCCGAGCTTCGTCTTGAGCACGGCGGGCTTTTCGGGGGAGATTTCGAAAGTGCCGCTTTCGGTCACGCCGTCGTCGCCCCGACGCTCCCACGCCATTTTATAGGGCGACTTCGGGGAGGGTTGTCCGCCGAAATCCACCTTGAACGTGAAAACCATTTCTTCGTTCGGCGCGTAGTCGAGTTTTTCGGAAGTGCCCGAAAACGAGATTTTCGAGGCGTCGATAGGTTTGCTTTTCGTGAAGGTCGCGTTCTCGAACTTGGCGACAACGTACATTTCCGCCGAGGAGAGCTTTGCCGCGGACTTCGAGAAAGTCCAGTCGGGATTGCCCTCGGGGCAGTTGCCGATACCGATGTCGGGTTGACCCTGCTTGAAGGCGTTGAACGCGATTACGGTTTCCTTTTGCAGGAAGTTGTGGATTTGCATCGAGCCGTATCCGCCGTCTGTGCCGACGGAGTCGCCGAAGTCGAACGCGCCAGTTGCGTTGGGGATATTTTTGGCGTTCTGCCCGCCGTAGTTGTACGGCCAGAATTCGATGTTGCCCTTTTCGAACTTGCCGGTCTTGACATTGCCGTTGCCCGCAACTTCGAGATTATTGACATAGGTCTGGAAAGTACCCGTGCCGAAGTCGGGGACGCCGATGTCCGCCAGATTCTGCGAGAACGGGTCGAACGAAGCGAACGCCCATACGGTTTTGCCGTCCTTGGAAACCGTTTTGAGCAGGTAGCCCAAGCGCGTAATTTTGCCCGAAATGTTTTCGGAATTGTCGATTTGGTAGCCCTCCGAGGCGTATTTTACGGGATTGAACTTGTAGACGAGTTCGTATCCTTTTGCCTCGGGAACGAGCTGCTGGAGCTCGGGGACGTCCGCATACGCCGCGCCGCCCAAAACTGCGGCGGCGAAAGCTGCGGCAAACATTTTTTTGATGCTTACATTTTTCATATGTATAAACGTGATATGGGAAAAATTATGCCCACTTTTCCGCGTCAAACAAGCTTTTTTTGGATTTTTCGGGAATTTTTACCGATTCCTCGTCTTCAGCTTCGAGTATTCGCGCAAGATGTCGTCGTTGGCGAGATTCGTGTAAATCTGGGTTGTCGAAAGGTCGCTGTGTCCGAGCATTTCGCGAATCATCATCAGATTCACGCCGTTGCGCAGCAGATGGGTGGCGAAGCTGTGGCGGAGCATATGCGGCTTTACGTTTTTTTCGACCCCCGCGAGGCTCGCGTACTTTTTCAGATTGTACCAAAACGTCTTGCGGGAAATCTTTCCGCCCCTGCGCGTTATGAAAAATTCGCCAACCGCCTTTTTTTTGCAAAGCTCGCCGCGCACCGCCCTGTACTTTTCGATCGCATCCAACGCCATATCGCCAACGGGCACGAGGCGCGTTTTGCCGCCCTTGCCGCGCACGCGCAAAACCTTTTCCTGAACGTCGATGTCGGCGTACGAAAGCGAACACAGCTCGGAGACGCGCAGGCCGCTCGAGTACATAAGCTCAATCATCGCCCTGTCGCGCAAGCCCTCGGGAGTATCGGACTGGGGGGCTGAAATTACGTCGTCGATTTCCCCCGCGTCGAGAACGTCGGGGGTCGCGCGGCGGATTTTCGGGCGGGCGAAGTATTCGAAGAGGTTTTTGTCCCAAATCTCCTCCTCCATCAGATACCGCGCGAGCGACTTTAGCGCGCTGAGCTTTCTGGACTGGGAAGTCGCCTTGTCGGCTCTGCTCAGATACGCGAGCCACTCGGAAATCAGATCCTCGTCAACGTCCGCGAACGATTCGATTTTCCCCGCGGCGAACTCGCAGAACAAAACGATGTCGCTGACATACGAATCCACCGTGTTTTTGCTCCTGCCCAGCTCGAGCCGCATATAGGTTTTGTAGTCCTCGAGAACCTCGGCAATCCGCTGGGGCAGCTTGCGGGTGTGTTCGTGGTTTTGGGGGAATTCTTTCGCGGATTTGGGCATAGCGGCGGGCTATTTTTTTGCGGCGGATTTGGCTGACGGCTTGGCGGCGGGCTTGGAGGGAGGTTCGTCGTCGGAATCGTCGGTTTCGAGCGCGAGAACGCCCGACTTCGCCCCGAGCCGATTGGCGGTGGCGACAACGCTCTTCGAGCCTTCCGTAAGGGTCGTCTTCGCGAGATTGTAGTCGTCGGAAAGCATTCTGATTCTGTCGCCGACCTTCGCGAACCGCTCGATAAACAGGTTCACGCGCTCGTAGAGGCGCGAGCCGATTTCGGCAATCTGTTTGGTGTTTTTTGCGACAGCCTCGTTTTTGACCGAAATTTCCGCGTACTTCAAAACCGACATAACAGTCGCGGGGCCGACTACCAGAACGTTGGCGGCGTACGCGTCCTCCAAAAGCGAATTGTCCGCGCTTATGGCGAGCTCGTAGGCGGGCTCGACGGGCATAAACATCAGCTTGAAGCCGCAGCGGGCGTCGGGCAGGTCGTTGTACTTCGACGCAAATTCCTTCAAATGGGCGCGGACGGATTTTTTGAATTTGTCGAGATTCTCGCGCTTTTGCCCGTCGGTTTGGCTCGCGCAATAGTCGCAATAGGCGACGAGCGAAAGCTTGGAGTCCACTACAATCGAGCGGTTTTCGGGCAAATCAATCACGAAGTCGGGCACGAGCCTTTTTTGGACGCCCGAAGTGTCCGTATAGCTTTCCTGCGAGCGGAAATGGACGCCCTCCTTGAAGCCGCAAGTCTCCAAAATCCGCTTGAAAACCGACTCGCCCCAGTTGCCCGCAACCTTGTTTTCGCCCCGCAGCGCGTCGGCGAGATTCTTCGCCTCGTCGGAAAGTTTTGAGTTCATTTTCACGAGCGACTCGATGTGCTTTTCGAGCCCCGCCTGCCCCTTGATGTTTACCTCGTTGAGATTTTCGATTCGGGTCTTGAAATCGGCAATCGTTTCGCGCACGGGGTTGAGAATCAGCTTAAGCTGCTCGCTGTTCGCCGCCGACATTTTCGAGCGCGCGTCCTCGAGCAGCTTCAACGAAAGCGCCTCGAACTGCGACTCGAGCTTTTTGCGCAGCTCCAGCTCGCCCTCCTCGCGCTTTTCGAGCTTGGCGGACAAATCCGCGATTTCGCGGCGGGCGACAGTCAGATTTTTTTCGGCGGCGATTTTTTCGTCGAGATACGGCGCGATTTCCGCGATGCGCTCGGAGAGCATTTGAATCTGCCGATTCGCCGCGGCAAGCCCGCGCTCTGCCTGCCCCTTTTCGGCGTCGAGCTTCGCGCACTGGGTTGAAAGCTCGCCGATTCGCACGTCCTTTGCTGCGCGCTCGGCTGTCAACGCCGCGGCGGACTCCCTGAGCGTCGCCGCCCCCGCGTCCGCGCGGTTTTTCAAAACGTAAAGGTACGCCGCCAATGCGCCGAACACAACACACAACGCGGCGGAAACCGCGCAAAAAACAGTCAAAAACATCTTATTCGCCCTCCTCTTCCTCGAGTTCTCCGATAGTCTCTGCGTCCTCGGTCTTGGTATCGTCCGAATCCTCCTGCGCGTCCGCCTCGGTGCGCACGAAGCGCAGCGCGCCGCGAACGAGCGACTGCGGGGCGGAATCGAACTGCGACTTGAAAAGCTCGAGAAGCTCGCGCGGGATTTTGTCGAGGCTTTCCGAAAATTCCGCCGTACCCTCTTTGAAAACCTCGCCCGCGGTGGGGTCGGAGACAATCTCGACGGTCTCGCGGACGGCGGGTTTCGAGCGTTCGACGTTCTCGGTGTACGCGCTCGCAAATTCGCGGGACTCGCGCAAAACCTCCCTAAGCAGAAGTGCTATTTTTTTTTTGAATTTCGGCCGGTGCTGACGAAAGCTTGTCGAGTTCTTTAATTAAAGTGTTGATTGCCCGCGCCCTGCTCTGCTCCACCGCCTTAAGCAGCGCGACCTCGAAATTCGCCTTTTCGGACAGCCCGTTTTTCAGCCCCTTTTCCGAGCCCTGCAAAACGTCCAGCATTCGCATCATCTGCTCGCTGGAAAGAACCTTCGAGCCGAAGTCCTTTTCGCCCGAAGAAAACGACTCTATCATATACTCGCGAAGCCTTATCTGAATGTCGCACATCGCGCGGTATAGGTCGCAGCCCGAGTCTACCAGCCCGTCAACGTCTTTGACGACGGCGGCGTAGTCGCCCTTGGCCATATCCGAGAGCAGCCCCGAAATCTGTTCGTCCGACGCCAAGCCGTATACGCCGATAACGTCCTCGACGGAAAGCTTGTTGCCGCAAAAGGAAATCATTTGGTCGAGAATACTCTGGGCGTCGCGCATACCGCCGTTGGCGAGCCTCGCGATTGCCCTGACTGCGCCCTCGGTGGCGTCGATATTCTCCTTTTTCGCGATTTCCGAAAGATGGTTTGCTATGAGATTTTCGGGAATCGGGCGGAATTCGAAACGCTGGCAGCGCGAGGTAATCGTGCCCAAAACCTTGTGGGCTTCGGTCGTAGCGAAAATGAATTTTACATGCTTCGGCGGCTCTTCGAGAGTTTTGAGAAGCGCGTTGAAGGCGTCGGAAGTCAGGGAGTGGACTTCGTCGATTATGTAGATTTTATAGGTGCACTGCGATGGCGCGTACTGGCAGTCCTCGCGCAGCTTTCTGATTTCGTCAATCGAACGGTTCGACGCGCCGTCGATTTCGACAACGTCCATGCACGAACCGTTCATAATCGCGCGGGAGATTTCGTCGTCGTCGGGGTGGATATTGGGGCCGCCCTTTGCGTTCAGAGCCTTTGCGAAAAGCCTTGCTACGGTGGTTTTGCCCGTGCCCCTCGGCCCGACAAAAAGGTACGCATGCCCGATTCTGCCCGACTCTATCGCATTTGTGAGAGTGCGCACAATATGCTCCTGCCCGACAAGCTCAGAAAACTGCTTGGGGCGGTATCTACGCGCAATGACTTCATACCCTTCGCTCATTTTTATCAACGCTATCGCGGCGGCGGGCGAACTCAAGTTTTTTTTAAGGAAAATACAGTTGAAAGAAAAAACAAATTCTGGGAAATTAAAACCGACAAACCAACAGGAGAACCCGAGACGCAAAACCCCTCGAAAAAAAACCATTAAACCGCTATCCGCAAAAGTGCTCTGCAATTTTGCCGTAATATTCGGGACACGTGCAAAAAACTGCAATGGCTACGTACGAACATAAAAGCAGCGTTGACGAAGCATACGACGACCTTGAAATGTCCGTGCTCCATAAGATTAGCCGCGCCGTCGCCCAACGCAAAAGCGTACAGGAACTCATCTCCGAAACCATCGCAATCCTTTACGACGAAATGGGACTGCTGCGCGGCACCGTCACCCTGCGCGACGGCGACTACCTCTTCATCGAAGCCTCCCACGGAATGGACGCCGAAAGCATTCGCCGCGGAGTCTACAAAATCGGCGAGGGCGTCACGGGGCTTGTCGCGGCGGAGGGGAAATCGCTTGTCATCGAAGACATTTCCAAGAGCCCGCTCTTTCTGAACAGAACCCAAACACGCGTCGAGACCCTCGACAAAATAGCGTTCGTCTGCGCGCCCATCATCTATATGGAACAAGTCATCGGCACGCTCAGTATCGACAGAATCGTAGACGCCGACACCGACCTTTCGCGCGACTTGGTTCTGCTCGAGACCATCTCAAACATCTTGGCGGACGCCCTTGCAATGATTTACCTGCGCAGGGAGGAGCGCAACAAACTGCTCGACGAAAACCGCAGGCTCAAGCTCGAGCTCAGCACGGAGCTTATGCGCCCGAAAAACATACTCGGCAACTCGGGGGCGATGCAAAAATTCTACCGCGAGCTCGCAAAAGTCTCGGCAAGCCAAGCCCCCGTCTTTCTGCGCGGAGCTTCGGGCACGGGCAAGGAGCTCGCCGCCCGCGCAATCGCCGAATCCGACGGCTCGGAGCACTTCGGCGTGATAAACTGCGCCGCCCTGCCCGACTACTCGCTAATAGGGGAAATCTTCGGCTACGAAAAGGATTCCCTCTCGCTGGGCATCTCCGCCAAAGAGGGGCTTTTGGAAAAATACCCCAACGGGACGCTGTTTTTCGACGAAGTCGCGGAAATCGCCCTGCCCGCGCAGAAAATGCTCGCGGACTTCCTGTCGGTCGGGCACTTCCGCAGGCTCAACGGCTCGGAGGAAATATCGGCGCGCGTGCGAATGGTCTTCGCCAGCAGCGTGGACATCGAAAAACTGCTCGAGCAAAAGCTCTTCGACGAAAACCTCTATTGCGCAATCTCCGCCAATATGGTCTACCTGCCCGCATTGCGCGACAGAAAAAGCGACATTCTGCTGCTCGCCGAACACTTCGTCGAAAAATACAGCAAAATTTACCGCAAGGATATAAAAAGAATCTCGACGCCCGCGATAAATATGATGACAATCTACACTTGGCCGGGGAATGTGCGCGAGCTCGAAAACTGCATCGAACGCGCGGTAATTTCGTCGCACGACTCCGCGATTTCGGGCTACAACCTCACCCCCGCCGTGAGGGCGGCGTACACCCACCGCCAGCTCCCGTACGGCGAGGACGTCGATTTCGCCTCGATTGTCGAGTCGTTCGAGCGCGAACTCATAACCGAGGCGCTGAAGGCAAACCGCGGCAACGCGGCGGCGGCGGCGCGCAGGCTCAACCTCTCCGAGCGCATAATAAACTACAAAATCAAAAAATACGCGATAACCACATCTTGGTACAAATCGGGCAAATAACTATGTCGGAAAAAATAATGGTGGCTCTCTCGGGCGGCGTGGACAGCGCGCTGGCTATGACCCTTTTGAAGCAGGAGGGCGCGGACTTGCGCGCAGCCTACATGAAAACGTGGATGAACGAAGAGGGAATCGACGTTTTCGGCGACTGCCCGTGGCATCAGGACATAGTCGACGCGACGGCATGCGCGGAAAAAATCGGCGTCGAATTCGAAGTCGCCGATATGATCGAGGCGTACAGACAGCAAATCGTCGAATACCTCGTCGAGGAATACAGGCGCGGACGCACGCCGAACCCCGACGTAATGTGCAACAGGCGAATGAAATTCGGGAAATTTCTGGAATTCGCCAAAACGCGCGGCTGCTCGAAAGTCGCCACGGGGCACTACTGCACTTTGCGCGACAACCCCGACGGCTCGCGCGACCTCACAATGGGTGCAGACCCCGGCAAAGACCAATCGTACTTCCTTTGCATGATTACGCAGGAGCAACTTTTGCGCGCGGAATTCCCGATAGGCTCGCTGCTCAAAAGCGAAGTCCGCGAACTCGCGCGGCTCAACGAACTGCCGAACGCCGAGAAAAAAGACTCGCAGGGAATCTGCTTTCTCGGAAAAATCCGCATTCAGGACTTCCTCAAACACTACATTCCCGAAAATTGCGGCGACATCGTAAACCCCGCGGGGAAAACCTTGGGCAGACACAAGGGGCTTCACAACTACACAATCGGGCAGCGCAAGGGAATCGGCGTGCCCTCAAATACCGACAGAAAAAGCTACGTCGTCGTGGCGAAAGACTACGCGGCAAACAAACTCGTCATAGATTTCGACTCCCCGCAAGCCCTGAATTTGTACACGAAAGTCGCAAACCTCGAATCCGCGAACTGGATAAACAAGCCGATAGAAACAGCGTGCGAAATTTTCGCCCGCGTGCGCTACCGCGACGACTTGGTTCGGGCGTTTTTCACTCCGAAAGCGGACGGCGGCGCGACTGTCGAATTCGAAACGCCCCAGCGGGCAATAGCCGCGGGGCAGATTATGGCAATTCACGACAGCCAAGACCCGACAACCGTCAAAGGCGGAGCGGTGTTCGGCTGGAATACGCAACTCTGACGCGCCGATACTGGCGCGGCGGAAGGCGCGCTTGTTGAACTTCCGATAACCGCAACGGCAAAGTGGCGACAATGCGGCAAAGGCGGTAGAATGGTGGCGGGCAACGGCAGCCAGCATCGGGAACGAACAGCGATAGAACACCCCAATCATTTCCACAAATTCGCAAAACGCGAAAATTTCCCGCCAAAACTTCACACAAAAAAAATGCGCAAAATAAAAAATTCTGCGCATTTTTTTTCGTTTTAAGAGAAATCGCCGAAATTTTCGGTCAAATCAATTTACTTTGTAAATTCGTACATAGTCGATTTCGTACTTCATCGGCATCGCGTCGGCGTCGACGGGCCCGCCAGCGAAGCCGCCGAGAGCCAAGTTCAAAATCAGATATTGCGGCATTTCAAAGGGAACGACTTTTCCCTTGTTTTTGCCTTCGTTGACGGCCTTGCTCAAATCCATTTCGTTGAGAAGCTCGCCGTCGAGGAAGATTTTTATCGTTTTTTCGTCCCAGTCCATTCTCCAAATATGGAAGTTGGCGAGCCAATCGCTGTCCTTTTGCTGGAAGTACGAAAGCGGGATTTTTTTCGCATTCCATTTTGCGCCGCTGTCGGCACCCTCCCACGCGAAGTTCGCGAGAATGTGCGGAACTTTGTTTATGCGGTAGTATTCCAAAATGTCGATTTCGCCGCTGGCAGGCCACAAGTGCTTGTTTCCGTGGCGGAAATTGTCGGGCAAAAGCCATATCGCCGGCCACGCACCCTTGCCGAACGGAATGCGCGCCCGAACCTCGAGGCTTCCGCGCTTGAGGTTGATGGCGGGCTTGGTTATGACCGACGCCGACGTATATTCCGCGTTTTTGCGCGAGAATTTCCAGTTTTTCGAATTCGGGTCGTATTTCGGGTTTTCTTTGATTTCCTTTTTGCCTTCGATTATCAGCATACCGTTTTG
>DJPO01000025.1:0-20817 GCA_002437405.1 Opitutia bacterium UBA6410
ACCGAAACGCTGTATCAACGGTAATTTCACGCGCCCCAAAAAAACTCCCGCACTGGTTCACTTCCCCAGTGCAGATACGAAGAGGTTGCGGATTATCTGCTCGTCGTTGGAAGTTCCTATTAAGTCCTCGAATGCTTTGGACAAAAGCATTTGCGTGTCCATCAACTTTTTTAGCGTCGTCGCCCCCGCTATCGGCGCCAACTTCGACCCCGCATACCACGCATTCTGCGAAAATACATTGTACGCCGTCTTCTCCTCGCTTCCCTCGAACATCTCCGCGTACTTTTCGGCTATCCTCTCCAGCGCGCCTTTCGGCAGCGCGGCTGTCGTCTTCGGCAAGTCGCCCGAATCCATCAACGCCCTTATCTGAATCAGTATCGAATTCTGCTTTTGCAGCGTCGCGATAATCGGACGCGCCGACGCCTTTTTGTTCGCGAAAAAATAACGCTTCGCAACCGCCAGCGCACTGTTCAAATCGCCCGAATAAAAGGCGTTCGTTATGTCGAAAAAGTCGCTTTCGCCGAAAATCGGCACCATCTCGGCGACGTCCTTTTGCGTGATTACCCCGCCGAAATTCACATAGGTCGCGAGCTTCCTGACCTCCTGCACGCACATTCTCGGATTCCCCGCCACAATCGACGCCAGTGTCTCCGCAGCTCCCGCCGCAAAACGCACTCCCAGTTTTGACGCCTCCGCCGCTATCAGCTCCGAGCACGCGCTTATCGGGTCTTTTGATTGGAAATCCTCCGCCTCCGTCGCGGCTTGGAAGCGTTTGAAAATTTTGGAACGCCTGTCCACGGGCGACGCATTTATTATTACACACGCAACCGACGGGTCGAGATTTTCGAGAAAGTCGGCGAGCTTCTCGAGCTTGCCCGCTACTTCCTCGTTTTTCAGCATTTTTGCGTCGCCGAAAAAGTTTGCGTTGCGCAGCCACACGAATTTGCGGCCGCCGAAAAGCGGGGGAGTTGCGGCGGCTTGGAGCGTCTGGGCGCACGCCGCCTGCGCGTCGTCCAGCTTCTGGCACGCGCCCTCGATTATCTCCTTCGACATATCGTCCGTCGCCTCGGCGGAGAGTTCTTCGAAAATCTCGCGCGCGCGGTTGGCGGCGATGAAGTCGTCGTCGGAGGTTATAAAAAATGCCGCTTTTTCTTTCATCTACGGTTCGTGGAGCGGAGTGTTTATATGCAGTAGTCGAAAATTCCGTCCGCCGCCGACGCCTTTTTTACCACGTCGTCGAGCGTGATTTCCGAAAGCGTCTTTTTTATGGAGTCGTTGAGCTTTGCCCAGACGGGGCGGGTGGGGCACTGGTTGAAATTTTTACACTTATGCGGACACCCTATGCACTTGATGATTTCGACTTTCCCCTCGGTTGCCTCGAAGACTTCGAGCAGATTGATTTCCGACGCGGGGCGGGCGAGCCTATAGCCGCCGTGGACGCCGCGTATCGACTTCAAAAAACCCGCGCGGCGCAGATTTATTATAATGCGCCCCACATATTTTTGCGATAGCTTCTGGCTTTCGGAAATCTCGCGGATTAGCCTCGGTGCGCCGTTTTGGTGCAGGGCTATATCCGTCAGAATCCTGAGTCCGTATCTGCCTTTTGTCGAAATTTTCATCTTGCGCAAAATATATTAGACGCCGCCGCCCGCCTTTGTCTATCGTTTTTTTCCCGCCGCGGCTTTTTTTGTTTCCTCATACGTTTGAGGCGCAGTTTTGCCTCCGCCAATTCCATAGCTTATATTATTAGAACAAAAGACGTTGAGATAAAAATTTGCGGAAGCAAGCTTATCCGTTTAAAAATAGTTGACGAAACGCCCGCAAGGGGAGTAAAGTTGCAAGGCAATTAAATGTCGGATTGTCGGTCGGGGGTTTCCCGTTCGGCGTGCGACTTCAAATATCATACAGATTTTATAACAGAACTATATGAAAAGCAAAAATAGCGTGATTACGGACGGAAACGAAGCGGTAGCTTCGATAGCTTTCCGAGTTAGTGAAACTATCGCGATATATCCCATCACACCTTCCTCGCCTATGGCGGAAAACTGTGAGGAGTGGGCGGTAAAAGGCAAGAAGAACATCTGGGGAACTACTCCCTCGATAAGCCAGCTCCAGAGCGAAGGCGGTGTTGCGGGCTCGGTTCACGGCGCGTTGCAGACCGGCACGCTGATGACGACCTTCACGGCCTCGCAGGGTCTTTTGTTGATGATCCCGAATATGTACAAGATTTCGGGCGAGCTGATGAGCTTTGTAATGCACGTTTCCGCACGCGCACTCGCAAGCCACGGCCTTTCGATTTTCGGCGACCAGACCGACGTTATGGCATGCCGCCAGACGGGCTTTGCAATGCTCTGCTCCAACAGCGCGCAGGAAGCCCACGATATGGCTCTCATCGCCCACTCGGCGACCCTCGACAGCCGCGTTCCGTTTATCCACTTCTTCGACGGTTTCAGAACTTCCCACGAAGTCAACACGTACGAAATGATTTCCGACGACATCGTCCGCGAAATGATTGACTACGACAAGGTTCTCGAGTTGCGCGAACGCGCCCTCAACCCCGACAAGCCCTTTATCCGCGGCACGGCGCAGAACCCCGACGTCTACTTCCAGTCGTGGGAAGCGCGCAACAGCTTCTACGACAAGTGCGCCGACATCATCGAACAGAAGATGGAAAAGCTCGGCAAGCTCACGGGCAGAACCTACAAGCCCTACCAGTACGAAGGCGCGCCCGATGCCGAACAGGTTATCGTCATCATGGGCAGCGGCGCGGAAACGGTTGAAGAAACAATTAAGACCCTCAACGCAAAGGGCGCAAAGCTCGGCGTTCTCAAGGTCAGAATGTTCCGTCCGTTCAGCGTAAAGAAGTTCGTCGAAGCAATTCCGCAGACCGCCAAGGTCATCACGGTTCTCGATAGAACCAAGGAGCTCGGCGCGATGGGCGAACCCCTCTATCAGGAAGTTTCCGCCTCCGTCTCCGAAGCCCGCGCAAACGGCCTTCTCCCCCGCAGCTTCGACCCCGTCATTCTCGGCGGCAGATACGGCTTGGGCTCGAAGGAATTCACTCCCGCAATGGTCAAGGGCGTGTTCGACAACGGCGCGGCGGCGAAGCCGAAGAACCACTTCTCGGTCGGCATCATCGACGACGTTACCAACAACTCGATTTCCTACGACGAATCTTTCAAGCTCGACGAAAACGGCGTCCTCAGCGCGGTATTCTTCGGACTCGGCGCGGACGGCACGGTCGGCGCGAACAAGAACACCATCAAGATTATCGGCAACGGCACTCCCAACTACGCTCAGGCATACTTCGTGTACGACTCCAAAAAGAGCGGCGGTCTGACCGTTTCGCACCTGCGCTTCGGGCCCAACCCGATTCGTGCGCCGTACCTTATCAACAACGCGCAATTCGTGGCATGCCACCAATTCTCGTTCATGCAGAAGTACGACGTTCTCGCCTGCGCGGCGGAAGGGGCGGTATTCCTGCTCAACTCCATCTACGACGCCGACAAGGTTTGGGATCACCTCAACAGCGACGTCCAGCGCACTATTATAGAAAAGAAGCTCCAGTTCTACGTAATCGACGCGTACGAAGTCGCGAAGAAAACGGGCATGGGCGGCCGCATCAACACCGTCATGCAGACCTGCTACTTCGCGGTCTCGGGCGTTCTCCCCAAGGACGAGGCTATTGAAAAGATTAAGGCGGCAATCGAAAAGACCTACAGCAAGAAGGGGCGTCAGGTTGTCGAAAAGAACTTTGCGGCTGTCGACGCCTCCGTCGAAAACTGCCACAAGGTAAACGTCCCCGCTCAGGTAACCGCGCAGTGCGGCTTCCCGAAGACGGTTTCGGACGAAGCTCCCGATTTCGTAAAGCGCGTAACGGCGGCTATGATGCGCGAACAGGGCGACAAGCTCCCCGTTTCCGCATTCCCCGTGGACGGCACTTGGCCGTCGGCGACGACCCAGTGGGAAAAGCGCAACATCGCAATCGACATTCCCAGCTGGAATCCCGAACTTTGTATCCAGTGCGCAAAGTGCGCCACAATCTGCCCCCACGCGGCGATTCGCGCAAAGTTCTACAAGAACGACGAGCTCAAAAATGCGCCCGAAAGCTTCAAGCACATGGCGTTCCGCTCGAAGGACAATCCGGACTGCTCGTTCACTATTCAGGTCGCTCCCGAAGACTGCACGGGTTGCGGACTCTGCGCTACGGTCTGCCCCGCAAAGAGCAGAACCGAAGAAGGCGTCAAGGCTCTGATGATGGTCGCGCAGGAACCGATTCGCGAACAGGAGGAAAAGAACTTCGAATTCTTCCTCAAGCTCCCGAATCCCGACCGCCTCAAGCTTACGGACACCGTCAAGGACGTCCAGTTCCGCCAGCCGCTCTTCGAGTTCTCGGGTTCGTGCGCGGGTTGCGGCGAAACTCCGTATGTCAAGATGCTCACGCAGCTCTTCGGCGACAGACTCTATGTCGCAAACGCAACGGGTTGCTCCTCGATTTACAGCGGCAACCTGCCCACGACCCCCTACTGCACGAACGAATTCGGCAGAGGCCCCGCTTGGGCGAACTCGCTGTTTGAAGACAACGCGGAATTCGGCTACGGCTACAGAATCTCCCTCGACAAGAAGAAGGAAATGGCTTCCGAAATGCTCGTCAAGATGGCTCCGCAGCTCGGCGACGACTTCGTAAAGTCGATTCTCGAAGCAGACCAGACGACCGAAGCGGGTATCGCGGCACAGCGCGAACGCGTCGAAGCCCTCAAGACGAAACTCGCGGCTGACGGCTCGCTTATGGCGAAGGCTCTCTCGGCTCTCGCGGGCGACTTGGTCAACAAGACGGTCTGGATTCTCGGCGGCGACGGCTGGGCGTACGATATCGGCTACGGCGGTCTCGACCACGTTCTCGCAAGCGGCAAGAACGTCAACATTATGGTAATGGACACCGAAGTCTACTCCAACACGGGCGGCCAGATGAGCAAGTCCACTCCGCTGGGCGCAGTCGCGAAGTTCGCTTCGCAGGGCAAGGCTACCCCGAAGAAAGACCTCGGTATGCTTGCAATCGACTACGGCAACGTGTATGTCGCGCAAATCGCAATCGGCGCGAACGACGCACAGGCGGTCAAGGCTATGACCGAAGCTAACAGCTACAACGGCACTTCGATTATCATCGCCTACTGCCACTGTATCTCGCACGGCTACAATCTCACGCTCGGGCCCTCGCAACAGAAGGCTGCGGTCGAATCCGGCTACTGGCCGCTCTACCGCTACGACCCGCGCAAGATTGCCCTCGGCGAAAATCCGTTCAAGCTCGACTCGCGCGACCCGAAGATTCCGGTTTCCGAATACATGAAGGTGGAAAACCGCTTCAAGATGCTCCAGACGTTCAATCCCGAACGCGCGGCACTCTTGGACGCTCAGGAACAGGAATTCATCAACGCGCGCTGGGCAAAGTACAAGTACTTGGCGGAACGCCAGCTCGGCAAGGCAGCAGAATAACCCGATTTCTCCCCGACCGCGCAAACGCGCGGTTGCGGGAATATCCGACAAAACCCGCGCTTTACAGTGCGGGTTTTTTTGTGTACAAATAAAAATATGCAGGAAAATTTCAGTCCCGAAAAAATCTACCCGCTCCCCGATTTCGCATATTCGTCGGAAGAGCTTTGCGCAGGCACACCGCAAAAAAAAATACCCGCAAATTGGGAGCTTTTTGCGTCGGGGCGGTGCGCCTTTTTGCGCGTACTTTCGGAAATGAAAAAGGCGGGCTTTTCGGGCAGGATTTTCCTGCCGCACTATTTCTGCCCGTCGGTCGTCCAATTTATCGGCGAATTTTGTCGGACGGAATTTTTCGAAGACCTGCCTTCGGAAAATTCCCCGCGCTTCGATACCCTCAATCCCGACGGCGGCGACGCCGTTATGGCGGTCGATTTTTTCGGACTGCGCGATATGCGTGTTTGGGACGAATGGAAGGCGTCAAACGGAAAAATTTTTCTGGTTGAAAACGCCTCGCACGCGCCGTTCGCCAAAGGTGCGGCGGGGGCTGATTTTCGGTTCGGCTCGCTGCGCAAATATCTGCCGCTTGCCGACGGGGGATTTTTCGAAACGGCGAATCCGTCGCCGATTTTCCGAACCCCCGCGGCGTCCGCGCCCGACTTTTCCGCCGATTTTCTCGCCGCCTCCAACGCCCGAAAATTTGACGCGGAATTTGCCGAAAGGCTCTTTTATTCGGCGGAGGCGAAAATATCGGCTCTGAAAAAAGCGCACAGAATGGGCGCGTATTCGTTTTACGCGCTTGAACATTTTGATGTTGAAAACATCGCGCAACGCAGGTTCGCGGCTGTCGGGGCATTCGCGGAACGTGCGTGCGGCAACGGATTTTTCCGCGAGCTTAATTTTTCGGACGTCGAAATGTCGCCGAAAGCGAAAGAAAAAATACTTTGCCCAGTTTTGAAATTCGAGTCCCCGAAAGTGCGCGACGGCGTGTACGCCGCGCTACGCTCGCAGACTCCGAAAATGTTTGCGCCGATTTATTGGGGAGGATTCCGCAAAAACGGCAGCGACGCCGCGCGGGCGGAGTCGGCTACAATGATGTGCCTGCCGCCGCATTTCGCCGACACTCCCACGGAGGCGGAAGCGGTTTGCGATTTTATTTTGAATCTGTGCGGGCGCGTATGAGCCACTTCGACTCCCCGCTTTTGCGCATTGAGGTTTTCGAGAGCTTTTTGCCGTCTTCGTCGAGCAAAAGGGGGCAGTGGTAGAATTCGGGGACGGGCAGGGCGAGCGCGTTCCAAATCAGAATCTGGCGGGCGGTCGAAAGCAGCAAGTCCTCTCCGCGCACGATTTCCGTAATCTCCATTAGCGCGTCGTCCACGCTCGACGCAAGCTCGTAGCTCGGCGCGCCCGACTTGCGCCAAACGAGGAAGTCTCCGAAATCTTCGCCGCAAACAAAAGAATGCTCGCCCGAGGCGTTGTCGAAAAAATCGACGCGCATTCCGTCGGGCACTCTGAACCGCCAGTTGACTGTTCGCAGGTTTTCGATTTCCGATTGGCTCGGCGGGGTTGTCGGGCGCATTTGCGGCGGGAAAATCGGCTCGGCGTCGCAGAAATCGAAACGGCGCGCGGGGAGGGCGGCGGCTTGGCGTATCTGCGAGCGCGACGCGTACGACGGGTAGACAAACCCGCCGCCTATGAGCTTTTTCAGCGCGCTTTCGTAAAAATCCAGCCTTTCGCTCTGCCTGTACGGCGCGAATTTTCCGCCCAGTTCGCCGCCCTCGTCCCAGAAGACGCCCGCGCTTTTCATGTCGGCGATTGCGGCGGCTTCGTATTGCGGCGTGCAGCGGTCGAAGTCGATGTCGTCGATTCGCAGAACGACGACGCCGTTGCGCTCGCGGGCGCGGGCGCAGGCTGTCAGGAACGTCCGCGCGTGCCCGATGTGCAAAAGCCCCGAAGTCGTCGGCGCGACCCGCGTTCTGTAGCGTTTGTCATTCATCTTTTTGAAGCGGAAAGTTTGCGTCGAGAAATTCGCGCAGCGCAACTGCGGTCTCGAAGCCGATTCCCTCGACTTCCCGCAACTGCCCGACAGTCGCCGCCTTGACTTTCGCGATTGAGCCGAAGTGCTCCAATAGCGCCTTCTTGCGCTTTTCGCCAAGACCGGGGAAGTCGTCGAGAATACTCTCGCGGATTTTGCGGCTGCGCAGGGATTCGCTGAAAGAATTGGCGAACCTGTGGGCTTCGTCGCGGACTCGCTGGAGCAGCTTCAGCCCCTCGTGGCGGCGCGGAAGGAGCTTTTCTTCAAAAGTGTCGGTCACGATTGTCTCTTCGCGCTTGGCGAGCCCCACTATTTTCGGCGGCGCGATTCCCTCGTCGTCGAAAGCCTTCATAGCCGAAAAAACCTGCCCTTTGCCGCCGTCGATTAGCACGAGGTCGGGCATCGGCGAGCCCTCCCTGTGGAGTCTGCCGTAGCGCCGCCCGACGGCCTCGCGCATGGCGCGGAAGTCGTCGTTGCCGACGAACGATTTGATTTTGAAGCGGCGGTATTTTTGTTTTGCGGGTTCGCCGAATTCGAAGCGCACCATCGAGGCGACGCAAAAACTGCCCGAGATGTGGGAGATGTCGAAACATTCGATTGACTGCGGGTCTTTGTCCATCGCGAGCGTTTTTCGCAGCGAGTCCATCGCCGTGATTGCGACCGACGCGGGCGACGTGGACAAATCCGCCTCGACCCCCGCGCGCGCGTTTGCAACGCGGGTTTCCTCGATTGCGGCGATTAGGTCGCGCCACTTGGCGGCGGTTTCGAAGTCGAGCCTGTCGGAGGCTTCGCGCATTTTCAGCTGGGCGTCGTCGATTGCGCCCGCGTCGCGCCCGCGCAGGTATTCGAGCGCGTCGTGCGCACGCTGCGCGTATTCCTCTGCGGTCACGACGTTCGGGAATGCCGTGATTTGGCTGCGGGCGTCGTCGTAAAGTTCCCATCTGCCGTCGGGCAGCTTTTTCGGGCGGGCGTCGGAAAGGAGTATCCCGAAGCGTTTTTTCAGCTCCGCCAGAGCCGCGCGGATTGCCGAAGTCCCGAGGTACGGGCCGAAGTACGTCGCGCCGTCCTCCTTGCGGTTTCGCGCGAAGGTGAAGCGGGGCAGGGGCGAAAAGGTTTCGACGCGCAGGAGCAGGAAGTTTTTGTTGTCCTTTTCGAGCGTGTTGTAGCGGGGCTTCCAGCGTTTGATAAGCTTGCTTTCGAGGATAATCGCCTCGGCGTCCCCGCGCGTGTTGTAGAAGTCGAAGTCGGCGATGCAGTCGATGAGCGACGCGATTTTCGGGTTTGCGGCGCGCGTCTTGTACGAATTCATAAAATACTGCCCGACGCGCCGCTTGAGATTGACCGCCTTGCCGATGTATATGACGTTCCCGAAGGCGTCCTTCATAACGTAGACGCCGCTTGTCTTCGGGAGTCTGCGGACTTTCTCCTTTAGCGCGGGCAGGTTTTGCATGGTTTTTCGACCCGATTAGAAGAGCGAAAGTTGTTTGAAATTGCTTTCCGATTGGCGTTTTTTGGAGGGTTTTGCCGTCGCCTTGGGCTTCTTCGTTTCGCCGAGGTTGTCGAGCATTGTTTCGCCCTCGGATTCGAGCTCGCCCAAAATGGTCTTGGCGCGGTCGATGACCTTTTGCGGCAGACCCGCCAGCCGCGCGACCTGTATGCCGTACGACTTGTCCGCCGCCCCGCGTTCTATCGAGCGCGTGAAGATGATTTCGTCGTTCCACTCTTTGACGCTCACGCGCAGGTTTACGAGCCTCGGGAGGGTCTGCTCGAGCTTCGTGATTTCGTGGTAGTGTGTTGCGAAGAGCGTTCTGGGGCCGCGCTCGCCCTCGCCGTGGATAAATTCGGCGACAGCCCACGCAATGCTAAGCCCGTCGTAGGTGCTCGTGCCGCGCCCGATTTCGTCGAGGATTATCAGCGACTTGTCCGTCGCGTTGTTTAGAATGTTCGCCGTTTCGTTCATCTCGACCATGAAAGTCGAGTTGCCGCGCGCGAGCTCGTCGCTTGCGCCTACGCGGCTGAAAATTCTGTCCACAAGCCCGATTCGGCACTTTTTCGCGGGCACGAACGAGCCCGTCTGCGCCATCAGCG
This sequence comes from Opitutia bacterium UBA6410, assembly GCA_002437405.1. Classification (GTDB taxonomy): domain Bacteria; phylum Verrucomicrobiota; class Verrucomicrobiia; order Opitutales; family Intestinicryptomonadaceae; genus Merdousia. Next base: position 9,611 of record DJPO01000025.1, read on the forward strand.
CGATTAGCGCAATCTGGCGAATGTAGGTCGATTTACCCGCCATATTCGGCCCCGTAATCAGCGCGATTTGCTCGCCCGATGCGGAGAGGGAAGTGTCGTTGGGCACGAACGATTCCGTCCGCGCCAAGCCGATTCTGTCGCGGCGCAGCATTTGCTCGACGACGGGGTGTCGGCCTTCGGAGATTTCGATTGTGTCGGAGGCGTCGACGCTCGGGCGGCAGTAGTCCCATTCGCGGGCGATTTCCGCCCAGCCCCTGAACACGTCGATTCTCGCGAGAATTTCCGCCGCCTTTGCGAGCTTCGGGGCGTACTCGAGCGTGCGGGCGACGATCTGCCCGAATAGCTCCTGCTCGCGCGCGAGGGCGTATTCCTGCGCGTGGAGGATTTCGCGCTCCTTTTCGCGCAGCTCCTGCGTGGTAAACCTGTCGCAGTTTACCATCGTCTGGCGGCGGATATAGTCGGGCGGGACGTTCCCGAGGTTGGACTTTGTAACTTCGATAAAATAGCCGAACGCGCCGTTGTATTTTATGCGCAGGTTTTTTATCCCCGTGCGCTGCTGCTCCGCCTGCTCGAGCTGCGCGAGCCACTGCATGTTGTCGCGCGAGAGGCTGCGGAGTCTGTCGAGCTCGGGGTCGAAGCCCTCGCGGATTACGCCGCCGTCCTGCACTTTTGCGGGAATGTCGTCGGCGAGCGCGGAGAGAAGAAAATTTTCGAGCTCGGAAAAGTCGGGAATCGACGCGGCGGTTTCGGAGCACCTGCGCCCGCCGACCTTTTCGAGGTTGTCGCGGATTGCTGGGGTCTGTTTTATCGTCTCGAGGATTGCGCGAAGTTCGCGCGGGTTGCGGATTCGGTTTTGCAGGCGGCCGAGGATTCGCGGAATGTCGCGGATTTGCGAGAGGCAGTCGGCGATGTCGGCGGCTTCGTTAGGGGCGGAATAAAGCTCCCAGACGGTGTCCTGACGCGCGGCGATTTCGTCCAAATCGAGGGTCGGGGACGCCAAAAAGGTTTCGAGAAGGCGCGCGCCAGCGGCGGTTTTCGTCGCGTCCATCACCGAAATTAGGCTGCCGTCGCGCATCGCCGCGCTCGAGCGGAATATCTCGAGGTTGCGCTGGGTCGCGGGGTCGATTAGCACGCTTTTTTTGCCCGAAAACTTGTGAATTGAGCGCAGATTCCCAGGGCGCGAGCGCAGGTTTTCGCTGACGTAGAAGACTATCGCGCCGGCGGGCCCCGCCAGCCGCGAGCCGCGCTCGATTCCGAAGCCCTCCAAGCCCGCCACGCCGAGAGCCTCGCGTACCTGCTGCGCGCCCCAGTCGGGCTCGAAGCGGAAGTCGTGCATGAGCGTCACGGTCTTGGTGTCGATTACGTTTCTGAAAATGTTGTTCCAGACCGCGAGCGACGGGTCGTCCGCCCACTGCTTGGAGGACTCTTCGGGCAGGAGGATTTCCTTGGCGTCGAACGCCGAAAGCACGGGGAGGAAGTCCTGCGGGGTGTCGAACTGGGCGCAATAGAATTCGCCCGTGCTGATTTCAAGCCACGCGGCGAAGAGGTTGTCGGATTTGTCGATGTCCACCGCGAAGATGTAGTTGCCGCTGCGGCTGTCGAGCTGCGCGTCCTCCATCACAGTCCCTGGGGTGATTATGCGGGTAATCGAGCGTTTTACGAGCTTGCCCGCAACGGGCGGTTCGTTCTGGTCGCAAATCGCGACCTTGCGGTTGCTCGCGAGAATTTTCGGCAAATATTGGTCGATGACATGGTACGGAATCCCCGCCATCGGGAAGTTCTGTCGCTTTGTGAGCGTGATTCCCAGCAGTCGTGCGCCGTCCACCGCGTCGTCGTAGAACATTTCGTAGAAGTCGCCGAGTCTGAAGAGCAGGAGCGTGTCTTTGGGGAGCGAATTTTTCATACTCCAGTATTGCTCGAGCATCGGCGTCGTTTTTTCGGATTTTGCCATTTTTTACAAAGTATGCTTAATTTTGTTTTATTATCGGCGGTATATTAAAAAAATCGGCGGCAAACATTCAATATTTTTATCCGAATGTTGACAAAATGCGCATTTTGCCGATGTTTGATTTCCGAATTCTTTTTTATTTTATGCCCATTTACGAATACAAATGCTCAAAATGCTCCGCCGTTTTCGAAGTGCTCGTGCGCGGCGACGAAAAACCCGCGTGCCCCGAATGCGGCTCGAAACGCCTGAAGAAACTCGTCTCGAGTTTTGGGGTCGGCGGGGAAGGCTCGAAGAAACGCGGCGGACACTCCTGCTGCGGACACTCCGACTGCGGCGGCGGCGGACATTCGGGCGGACACTGTTGTTGTGGCGGACACTGCCACCACGGATAATGGCGCGCCGTCTGCCATATCTTTGCGCCCGCGTTTTCGCGGTATTGCATTTTGCCGCGCTTTCGGTCTGCGTATGCGCCATCTGCGGCTGCGCGACGGCGGAGAAAGCTCCGAAGCGAAGCAACGCCGATTCGTACACATTCGCCCAGAAAAAACTTCTGGAAATCGCCAAGGAGCAGAACAGGTTTTTCGAAAAACTTGGGAACGTCTCGCACCTGTCGACCGTCGTGAACTCGGACTTGATTTCCGAAAAAAAGCGGCTCGATTCCCTCTGGAGCGCGTACTTTGCGGGAGAGGAGCGCGACGCCGAAAGCTACGCAATCTACGGCAAATTCCTGCGCAGAACGAGCGACCCGACCACCGCGTACAGGGCTTTTTTGAAGGCGGATTCGCTCGACCCGACTTTGGCGTCGGTCAAGCACCAGCTGGCGGTTTACGAGAGCGAGAACGGGCAGTTTAAAGAGGCGTACGGACACTTCAACGCCGCGCTCGCGCTTTCGCCCGACAATCCGACGTATCTTTCCCAGACCGCGAAATTTCTGATGGTGGCACGCTCCGAGCTTTCCGAAAGCGGGGATTTCGACGTTGCCGCGCTCGACGCCCGAATGCTCGAATGCTACCGTAAATGGGCTGAACTTTCGCCCGCAAATTCGCCCGCCCGCTGGGAGTACGCCAAGGCGTTTTATTCCGTCGCAAAGCCCGACTGGAATCTTGCGCTCGAAGTCTGGAGGGACGTTTTTGCCGAATCTACGCTTTCGCTCGAACGCCAGACGGCGACGGCGAATATCGCGCGCGTTTTGATTGAACTGCGGCGCGACGCCGAAGCCCGCGCGCTTCTCGAAAAAGTCGACAATCCGTTTTTAGCGGACGACAAGGCTAAACTTTTGGGCGTAATCGACGCCGACGCAAAACAACAAACCAATCCCGAAAAATGACACCCGACCTACTCGGACAAATCAGGGAGGGCGGCATACTCTACGTCCTCCTGCTAATCGCAATTACGATGCACGAATACGGGCACGCGTTCTTTGCCGACAAGCTCGGCGACCCGTTGCCGCGCCTTCAGGGGCGCGTCTCGATAAACCCCGCCGCGCATATGGACGCGCTCGGGACGGTCGTTTTGCCGATTATCACGATAGCCCTTTCGATTGGCTCGGGTTTTCCGCTTGTTTTCGGCTGGGGCAAGCCCGTGCAGGTCGCGCTCGACAACCCCAAGACCCGCAAAAAAATCGACATACTTTCGACGGCGGGCGGCGTTTCCGCAAACCTGTTTGTCGCGCTGTTTTCGGCGGTGCTCGTCGCGGCGTTTTTCATCGCGGGGCTGAAAGATTTTCAGGAAGTCGCGGTTCAGTCGGTCTACATAAACTGCGTGCTGTTCGTAATCAATATGCTCCCGATTCCGCCGCTCGACGGCAGCAGATTCCTGAAATACGCCGTCAATATGAGCGAAAGCACCTATTACACGCTCTCGCGGTACGGGATTTTGATTCTGCTTTTGGTCGTGAACATACCGATTACGGCGTCGATTTTCCGAGCGGTCGTCGTATTTTTGGCGACGGTTTTTCTTTACGCCGCAAGCTTGTTGGTTAGCATTTTTCAGTGATATGCCTATTTACAGATACATAACCATTGAGCCCGACGGCTCGGAGGGCGACATTTTCGAAGTCGAACAGTCGGCGGATTCCGCCCCCGTGAAATTCCACCCCGAAAACGGCAAGCCCGTCAAGCGCGTCTTCGACGCCCCGAACATCAATACGGAGTACACGGCGGGAAAGGAAAAGTCGCTTTCCGAAGTCTCGAGGATAAAAAAGGCGGGCTTTAAAATCCTTCAAAAGGACAAGCTGACGGGCAACTACCACGCGCTTTAGCCACATGTTGCGCGTCGGCGCGGCGTGATAACTCCGAAAATATGGGGCGGCGTGGGCTGACACCGAAATGGCGGTGCGTGGATAACAAATGCGCGGCTTGCGATTTTGCGTGCGCGACGCTGCGAGCGGTTTTTCATATGCGGCGCGGCGAACGTCCACCAGTATGCGCGTTTATTTTGGCGCAATGACTGCTTTTTGTACGCAGTCTGGCTGGCTCGGTGTCGTAAATAGTATGCGATGCGGGCGTTTTTTTTCGCCGCCCAAGTTTTTGTACGGAATTTTACCGCGAATTGTTTGCCCGCGAGAGCATGTAGAGCAGCCACCCGAGCGACGACACGAACGCCGCAACATACGTCAAAGCGGCGGCGTCAAGCACATCGTCGACGCCTTTTGCCTCTTCGCCGTATCCGACGATTCCGAGCTTTTTCAGGCTCTCCTTGGCTCTCGCCGACGCGTTGAATTCCACGGGCAGCGTCACCAGCTGGAATACCGCCAAAATCAGGTAAATCGCAACGCCCACATAGAGCGTCGCCACGCTTTGGAAGAGGAAAAATCCGCCCAACATCACAATCGGCAGGAGCTGGCAGGCGAAATTCGTAATCGGCACGAGCGCCATTCTAAGGTTCAGCGGCGCGTACCCGACTTTGTGCTGGATTGCGTGCCCCGCCTCGTGCGCGGCGACTCCGAGCGCGGCTATGCTCGTGCCGTAGTAGTTGTCGCGGCTTAGGGCGAGGACTTTTTTCGTCGGGTCGTAGTGGTCGGTCAGCGTGCCGTTTATCGGGACGATTTCCACGTCGCCGACTCCGCCCGCGCGCATTACCGCCGCCGCAGCGTCGCGCCCCGTCAGCCCCGAAGCCGAGCGGATTTGCGAGTAGTGCGAATACGCGCCAGAAACGCGCGCCTGCGCCCATACGCCGATGATTATCGGCACAATAATCAGTACGAGAAATTCCATATTTTGCGTATTTTGAAGAAAAATTTTTCCGAGTTATATTATTTGCGTATATATCTTATAACGTCGAAAAGTTCGTTTTCTAAAATCGTTTCGGACGGCTCGAATAGGTTTTCAAAATTCGGGAAAAACACGTCGCCCTCGGGCGCGAGCTTTACCCTGCTTAAAATCAGCTCCGAACAGAGCGGGAGCGCGGCGCGGTAGAGGGCTGCGCCTCCGCAAATCCAGACTGTGCGCGGGTCGCCGTCATACGCTTTCGCGGCGGCTTCGAGCGACTCGAACGCGCGGGCGTTGGCGACATCCTCGGGGTGCGATGTAATCACGGCGTTCTCGCGCTGCGGCAGCGGGCGCGAGCCGAGGCTCTCCCAAGTCCGCCGCCCCATCAAAAGTACGCCCCCCAATGTCGTGCGCTTGAAATGCTTAAAATCTTCGGAAATCCGCCACGGAATTTCCAGTCCGCGCCCGATTACGCCGTTTTCGGCAACCGCCGCTATCGCCTTGAAATTCGTCATACGGCAATGGGGGCTTTGATTGTCGGGTGCGGGTCGTAGCCCTCGAGCGAAAAGTCCTCGAAAACGAAGTCGCGGATATTTTTTCTCTCGGGATTTATGCGCATCTTCGGCAGCGGGCGCGGCTCGCGCGCGAGCTGGGTTTTCACCTGCTCCAAGTGGTTTTTATAAATGTGTAGGTCGCCGAATGTGTGGATAAATTCGCGCGGCTTGTACCCGCAAACCTGCGCAACCATCATCGTAAGCAGCGCGTACGAGGCTATGTTGAACGGAACTCCCAAAAACAGGTCGGCACTGCGCTGGTAGAGCTGGCAGCGCAGCTCGCCCGCGCCGTTGACGTGGAATTGGAACAGCGCATGGCAGGGCGGCAACGCCATTTTGTCGAGCTCGCCTGGGTTCCACGCGCTCACAATGTGGCGGCGTCCGAACGGGTCTTTTTTGAGCCCTTCAATGAGCCTGTCGATTTGGTTGATGCTCCGCCCGTCGGGAGTCCGCCAGTCCGTCCACTGCGCCCCGTAAATGCGCCCGAGATTCCCGTCGGCGTCCGCCCACTCGTCCCAAATGCTAACCCGATTGTCGTTCAGATATTTTATGTTGGTGTCGCCCTTCAAAAACCAGAGCAGCTCGTAGATAATCGAGCGCGTGTGGAGCTTTTTTGTCGTCAAAAGCGGGAACGATTCGCGCAAATCGAAACGCGCCTGAGCTCCGAAAACGCCGATAGTCCCGACACCCGTGCGGTCGGAGCGTTCCTCGCCGTTGTCGAGAACATACTTTAGCAAATCGAGATACTGTTTCATAAAATCCTATGAAAATAAAAACAAAAGAAAAAGTATCCGAAACCCGCCCCCGTGTAAACAAAAAACGCGCAAACGCCACTCCCAAAAAATTTTTTATTTTTTCAAATCCCGAGGGAAGATTTTCCCCCAATCCCCGAAACATTGGTAAAGAGAAAAATTTTTCTCTTGGTAAATAAAAATTAAAAATAAAAAATATTATGGATACATTGTCAATAGTTTTGGTAATCGCATTGATTGTGATTGCTTGGGTGATTTGTATGTTTAACAACTTTAAACGTACGAAGGTAATGATTGCTGAGGCTTGGAGTTCTATTGATGTTCAATTAAAACGCAAAGCAAACATTGTATTAAATCTGGTAGATTTGCTAAAAATGCAAATGGGGTTTGAATCAAAAGTTTTGCAAGAGCTTACAAATGCGAGGAGTCGACTGACGAGTCGTGATCATACCGAAGCAATGAAGGCAAATGATAGTATTTCAAAAATATTGCCATCGATATATGCAGTATCTGAAAACTATCCAGTATTAAAAACTAGTGAGTCTTTTCTTGAAACGATGCGTGAGGTAAAAGATTGTGACGATAAAGTCGCGTATGCAAGAAATCGTTACAATATGGCGGTTGCAAAAATGAATGCAAGTATTCAAGTATTCCCAAGTAATATTGTTGCCTCAATGTTTGGTTTTAAAGAAGAAAAGCTATTTGAAATGTCTGAGCCTCCCCGAGAAGTTTCGGATAATCTTAGAATCGGCAAACTTGATGTAAAATGAGGTTATGAATACTTCTGATAAGGTTTTTTTTGCAGAAGAAGAAGTTCGTAAAAATTTTAATAAAACAGTTCTTTGCTTCTTTGTATTTGTCGGCATAATATTAGGGTTGTCCTATTTTTTGGGGTATTTATTAAATGCCCCAGAAATAGGGTTAAAGATAGGATTTTTAACATGCTTGATAGTAATACCGGTAGAGCTTATTATGGCTCGCTGGAGTATTTTAACCCTTACAGGGTGTGTTGAGTTGGATCCTAATACCCCAGCCGAAGCTAGAATATTAAGAATTGTCCAAAATATATCTATTTCGGCGGGATTGGCGATCCCGCCGAAAGTTTACTTGATCCCTGTTAAGACTCCAAATGCGTTTGCAGCTGGATGGAATCCGGAAACATCTTTTATCGGGATAACAACGGGTCTTGCTGATTTATTAGATGATTCTGAACTTGAAGGTGTAATTGCGCATGAAATTTCGCACATTGTTCATAGAGATGTTATGACTATGCAGTTTGCCACGGCAATGGTAAGCGGTGCGTTATTACTTGCATTCTTTATTCAATGTATTGCTTTAAAGGAGCGCGATCTTATATCATTAATTGTCTTTATTTTTATATATCCTATAACATTAATTATATCATTGACAGCATTCTTTTTTATCTCGCGCAAAAGGGAATTTGCTGCGGATGCTTTTGCTGTGAGGTTATGTTCATATAACCAAGGTTTAATTGGTGCTCTTGAGAAACTTTCAGTTGATACAGAATATTCCGAGGATGAAATAAATCAACTTGGTGGGAATGCTTTGTCGGCATTATATTTTGTTTTTCCTGACTCAATATTTTCGACCCATCCTTCCATTGAAGAACGGATCAATAGACTTAAAAATATGTATTAATAAAAATATGGCAAACTTATATAAGATATTTATAATATTGGTGTTGTCGCTATTCCCAATGCCTGTATTTGCCAATTCCAATGTTTGGAAATGCCAAACTTGCGCAAGTTGGAATGTGGATCGTTCTTCTTGTAAATATTGTGGTGCATCTCGAGGATCTCAAACTAAAGTACCTATAAGTCTTTTTCGTACTGCAAGTTACGAAAACGCAAAATGCAGTGCATCAACGTCTTCAAATATACTAAAAACGGGTTTAAAATGTAAGGGATGGAAAGTGGTCGTTGCATCTGGTATTATTGCAGTAGGTGTTTTCTTATTTTTTGAGCATCCGTTTCTTGGGATAATTGTAATTGTAGTTGGTTTGTTTGTTCTTTATTATGCCATGAAGAATGATGATGATGTTGTTGTTGTAAATTCAAATAAAAATAATAATCTATTAAGACCAAGCAATCTTGGTGGTTTAGCAAAAAATGATTCGCTTGATTCGGGTGCAATGCAATCCTCTTGCGGAATAATAGCAGCTGGGAAAAATCAGATACAAACTACTGGAGAAAATTTTAGCAAAAATTGTACTAATAATGATACAACTTGCAAATTGTCTACCAATTCAAATATTACAGATACCGATTCTCAAGAAAATATTAGTAACTGCGGCGTTCTGGATAAAAACAATGAGACGATTAAACCTTTCGAAAAAACGGATATTGTAAGTAATGATGACAAAGCTGTTGTAAAAGAACATAAAGATATTTCTGCCGATTCGGCAATTAAGGAAGAGGAAAATTATAAAGATTCTGAATTATACTATAATAAAGGATTGGACTATTTAACCGGAAAGAATTGTGATGTGGATTATCAGGCGGCCAAAGAATATTTTAATAAATCTGCAGCATTGGGGAATCAAAAAGCAAAAGAAGCATTAAGGGCATTGCCTATATAGGTTTAACTTTAACATATTGGAATAAGGTATGAAATTCAAAAAAATTATATGCGTTTACTTCGTTTGTGTATCTGGTATTTTATATGCAAGCCAATATTATCAGACAATTAGCGAAGTTCAAGATTATTACAAAAAACAGTATTCTTCCGAGAGTATTGCTTATAGCGAAGCTCTAAAAGATATTCAAAAAATTGTTTCGTCCGACATGACGCAGGAAGAAAAGTGCAAAAAACTTAAGCAATTATTGCCCAGTAATCGTGTTTTTTTTGTAAAAAACGATTTTTCATGGGGTCTTAAAAATATTTCCATTGCTTATAAAGTAGGGGCAGAATGGACGGAATGTTTTTCGTATACACAAAATGCCAGCATCTCAAAATCTGCATTATTAAAAATTGCTTCAGCTAAAACAGATATAGGGAAACAAAGTTCAAGTAATTTAATTTCATCTACATCGGATAAAAATAATAATGAATCAAAGGCATATTCTATTGGCGGAAGCGCGAAAATGCGAGGTATTTTACCGAGTTTGTCCGCAAATGTTAGTGGCTCGTATGGCAAGAATTTTGTCCAATCCGATTCCGATAGAGAAAATAGTTCTTTCTCAAATGATTTTTCATCGACAGGTATTCGATCAATCGAACTTAGTGCGTCGCAAAAGGCTGGATTAGATAATCTGGCGCAAAAAGTATCGTCTAATTCTGTAAAATTGAGCGATATATTTTTACAGTTGGATGTTGAATTTTATAATGGAACAGATGACGATCTAATAATTCCCCCTCAAGTTGGTTTGGAATTTGGTTCGGGATTTATGTTTTTAGAAACGCAGTCTAGCACTTATTTGCCGAAAGGGCGAACTACTGTCGTAATATATAAAACGCCTCTTAGTGATACAGCTAAATTGGGTATTATAGATTTTATTCGAAATGAAGGAAAGCCATACCTTAATTTGGAAAAGAGTGGTGCGGTTGTAAAAAGCAAGGCGGGAGAGGATCTTATCCGCAAGCATATAGAAGCAGATGAATTAAGCGTTTCTTTATCCTCTAATGCCGAATCCTCAAAATTTAGTATAAATTCTAACTATCATGGAAATGGTAAAGTATCTCTGGGGGATATTATTGAAAATTTAAACAAAACTGTATATGGTAGAGAGATTGTATTCATAAGAGATGGCAATCTAATAATAAATGGAGTTTCGTCAAAACCAGAAAAAAACTCCAAGTGGATTGTTTCGATTAGATTGAACGATAAAATCATTCCTAACGCGAAAATTTCGGGCGAAATGGAATTGAAGAAAGGTGACAGTTTAATGATTTCAGTAGATGATATTATCTACTGCTCCCTAAATGAAACTTATCCCCCAAGAGAAGTAATTGAACAATATACGGATCTAAAAAATCCTATGGCGGAATTTTTGATGGGTGAGACTTATTGTGATATAGATTTTGAAGATGGCGGAGTTGGAGGAACTGATGAAAATTGTGCTGAGGCCTTCAAGTGGTATATGAAAAGTGCAAAGCAAGGAAATTCATTTGGACAAGCTGCTGTTTCTGGGTTATTCCTTTTGGGAAAGGGGGTCGAAGCAGATCTTGATAAGGCAAAATTTTGGGGTAAAAAATCCGCAGAGCAAGGGAATGTTATAGGGCAACTCTTTTTGGGGATTTTATATTTTTGTGAAGAAAATTATACAGATGGGTTAAAATGGTTCTTGGAGGCGGAAAGGCAATGTCGTAAAGATTCAATTTTTGCCGATATGGTTCCTGCTTTACAATGTTCACTCGGAGAGCTGTATTATAGCGGCGAAGGTATAGAACAGAATTACAAAGAGGCATTTAAATGGTACAAGAAAGCCGCGGAACAGGGGGATGCCGATGCTCAGTATGCACTTGGATGTCTGTATGGTGGAGGACAAGGTGTCGAAAAGAATATGCAAGAGGCAATTAAATGGTTAAAAATGGCTGCGGAGCAAGGTAATGCAGATGCTCAATATTTGCTTGGATTGTTGTATTGTAGTGACGAAGGTATAGAACAGGATTACGAAGAGGCGTTTAAATGGTGCAAGAAAGCCGCGGAGCAAGGGAATGCCGGTGCGCAATGCAAGCTTGGGAATTTATATTTTAGCGGCGAAGGCGTAGAAAAGAATTCTCG
>DJPO01000025.1:20951-31311 GCA_002437405.1 Opitutia bacterium UBA6410
TGGATCGAGAAGGCAGCAGAACAGGGTAATGCCGATGGTCAATGCGCGCTTGGGAATTTATATTATATGGGCGAAGGCGTAGAAAGGAATCCGCGAGAGGCATTAAAATGGTACAAGAAAGCCGCGGAGCAGGGGCATGAAATTGCCCAAAAACGAGTGAAAGATTTGAAATTTTTTTAGGGACTGGCTTAGAATAGAAAACATAAAACGGAGTTCTAAGCAGTATGTTCGTATGTAAATTTATTTGGGCGGCGTTTGTCAATTATTTTTTTGACTTTTTATTATGATTTTTCTAATCCCTGTTTTATGCAAAAAAATATTGTTTATCGTTGTAAATTGCCAATATCTAAGCAAAGACGTTTACGCGACCTCTTTATTTCGGGCAGTACTGCCCGCGCCGCCGCTCGCGTTGTCGGCGTCAATCGTATGACGGGGATTTTGTTTTTTAGAAAGCTACGCGAAAAAATCGCTACCGACAGAATCGCGGAAGCGCAAAAAAAAAATCGGCGCGGCAAATGAAATCGTGGAAGTTGACGAATGTTATACCAGCGGCGGCAAAGGCGGGCGCAAGGTTGCCAAGCAGGGGCGCGGGCTAAATGGCAAGATTGCGTTTGCGGGCGCGATTGAACGAAACGGGCGGCGCGTCAGAATCGAACGCATAATTTGCGCAAGCCGCCAATGTCTATCAAGTTTTATTGCGCGAAACATTCGGAGCGGTTCGACCGTCCACACCGACAGTTTTAAAAGCTACTTGGACATTCCGAAATACGGGTATAGACATTTTCGGGTAAACCATTTCTTGACGTTCAAAGACTCCAAAAGCGGAGCTTGCACAAATATAATCGAGAGCGTATGGGCAGTTATGCGCCGCCATTGGCAAAGATTTTGCGGCGGATTCCGAAACAATCTTAATTTGTGGATTGCCGAAATCGAATGGAGAATCGAAAACAGAAAAAACTTGCCCCAAGCTCTCAAAAAAGTTTTAAGACGTGTATGAAATATTTTACATTCATAACAATTTTTTTCATACAAATACTTTTTTTCCTGTTAACAATTTCCGCATTAAACGGAGAAATCCCCGTTTTTGTTTTTGTTATGGCTTGGTTTGTAAACCTTATTATAATTGCGGTAATTCTTGAAAAGTTATTTCGATACAAAAAATTACTTGCGAAATTTCAAGAACAAACAAACACCGCCAACAATCAATAAAGCAAACGGTAGCAAACGCGCATTTTTACCAACACTTACGCCAATATCACCGACGCCGCGCGTAAGTCCCGTTGCTAAATCGGCGGAATTTTCAGCAATATCGCCATAATTTCCCGAAACAAAGCTTCTTATTCTTGCGGCGTTTACCTCCCCAAATCCTTTCGCCGTGCCCGTTTTGCCATAATACTGAATAAATGTAATTGGAGTCGCAATGACTCCACTTACACCGCGTATAAGCTCGCCAATAGATGCCACTATTTGCCCGCCTTTCGTTTCGTTGATGTTTTGCGTTTTGTCGTTTTTTTCGGTTCGGCGTCTTTAGGGCTTACCTTAAATGTGCCGTCCGAATATGTCGTAATCTTATATTCGCGCGCGACAAGCGGCTTATGTTTTTCGTTCGAGTAATTCGCGCTTGCGTCGCGATTTACCTTAAACGTGCCCGTTTTCGATATGCGTTTTGTCGCCATTGTTAAAACCTCCAGCCGAAACGCCTAAATCCGTTGAATTGGAGCGTCGAGCCCGCAAGCGGTTTTATTACCGTTTTTTCGGCGCGTTCGGCGATTGCCTTTCTGCGGGCTTCGAGTTCGGCGGCGTATTCGCGCGCGGCGGCTTCCTCAAGGCTCAAGATTTCTTCGGGCTCTTCGTCCGCACCGATTTTCGACGCGGCTTTAAGTCCGTCTATTACACTTTTTGCAACGTCTGCCATTATACATTTTCCTTTCGTCTAAAAAACGCCTTACCGATAAGCGCAAGCGCACCGCCGACGACTGCCGAACCGCCGACCACCACGGGCGACAAGTTCGGAGCGGCGGAATCTGTCACGCCTTTAAAAAATTCCGCGCCAGCCTGTATGTCTTGCACTGTTTGCGGCGTCAAATTGCCGTCTTTGTCGTACATCGACGCGCAACCGCCAAAGGCGAACGCGCCCAAGAAGAACACGACCACCATAAACAAGAAGCCGAATTCGTGTTTAGTTTTTTGTATGATTCCTGCCATAGTTATTTGCTTTCTGTTCCAAAAGATAAATTCGTTTATCGTATGCGCGGAACGTTTTGATTTCGTCCCAAATTGCCGCGACCGTTTTATTGAGTCCGTCGATTGCCGTTGAAAGTTTTGCGTCTGTCGATTCAAGCCGCGAAAAGCGACCGTAAAGCCACCCGACCACAGGAAAGACGAGCACCGATATTATGTTTACCCAGTCCATTTACAGCGCGCATATCGCAAATTTAACGTAGTACGATACGCCGCGAACGTCCATTGTTGCATTTTCAACGCCTGTACTTCCCGATGTTGAATTTAATGTCTGAAGTTTTGACTTATACGCAAAGGAGTTATTATAAACATCGATTTCACCATTCAAAAACGATGTAGTAATTTGATCCGTGCCGCCCGACGCGTTTTTAACATTAACCGCCAAAGTATGTGTATGCGCGGGAATTGGGACTGTTCGAGAGTTCGAACCGCTCTTTGATTTTACGGCGTTCGACGAATCTGCGCCGCGCAATGCGGCACTGCGCAAGTCGGGTAGAGTCGTACCGCCCAAGACGGTTTTTAATCGCGGATATGTATTGCCGTCGAAAGTCGCGCCGTTGCACTCAAGCCACCCGTGGGGCAGATTGCCTACAAATGCGCGGATTTCGCCAGTTATACCGTTGTTCGATGCGGGGAAAAATTGCGGCAACATATTACTTAAATGATTGATAGTTTATTTCGATTTTTGCCCTGCTCGAAAAGACAAACGCCGCGCCGCTACTAAGACCTATCGACGCGTTCGGCGGCAATACAAGCCCCGCATCTTCTCCGTTTTTACGGGAAAATTTGGATGAATCGTTGAAATAGCCGTAAAAATGCGCGTCGGCATACCCATCAACTCCGCCACCACCGCGAATTACTATATCACTTGCGCCGACGTTTTGAACAAGCAAATACGCACGCGCAACATCGGCGGCAACCGCAACAGTGAATTTGCCGTTAATGGAATCATCGTTATTTGAGATACTGCCCCAATAGTACGGCTCGAGCTGTCTTTCTTCCGTATCGACGCTCCCGACAATTTGCGTGCTTTTATCGTCTACATCGCCGAAGCCCGCCAGAAAGCGGATTTTTTCCGCCTTTGAAGTATGATTGAAAATTGAAATCTTTTCGTACGTATACCCGTCGAGAAAAGCCGCCAATTTCGGCGAGAAATTGCGGATAGTGTTGAGAATCCAACCCGAAGAACCGTATTGAATGCCCGACTTAATGAAGACCTCCTCGCCGTTGTCAAACGCCGCGCCGAAACCGCTTGCGGGAATGTCTACGGCAAGCAGTTTGTCGCCGTGTACCGAGAAATCGAGTTGCCCGCCTGCGGGAACGATACCGACATATTCTTTCAGTGAAAATTTCATTTTGCGTACTTAGAAAAGAGATAAACGCAACCGACTACGCAAAGCGCACCGCTTGCAAATTTTAGAAAAGATAAAACGTTTTCCTGCGACGTAAGCGCGCTTTCCTGCTGGGAAACCCGCGCGTTTTCGAGTAGCGATGTTGTACCCGAAAGCGCGAATTGGTTTTGTTTCGTAGTCCAATCGCCCAACATCGAAGTAATGCCTTTGACGACATTTTCAACGACGGTAAACGCGCCGCCGTCGGTAATGTTTACCGTCGAATTATCGGACGCGCTCACCGCGTGCCCGCCCGATTTTTGCCCTTGGATTACCTCGGAATCCTGCGCCGTTACAGAATTATCCGTTGTTTGTTGCTCGCTACGCGAGCCGCTGAAGCCCAATGCAGACGCCATTTCCTACAAATCCTTTTCGTATTTCACATTGCTAATTCGCCAACCGAAGCGGCGGGCGTTCCACAACATACCTTTTCGCGGCGACTCGAAGACGAGTTTTTCGCAATCCATTTCGCGCGCTTTATTTTCAATCCAGCGGTAAATGTCCGCGCCGTCAACTTGCGTCGAAACGGCAAGCGCACTTATGAAAAAAATGCGCCTGCCGCCGACAATCACAACCAAGCAAAGAAGCAACCCGCAAGGCGTACCGTCCGCAAAAAATCCGATTTTGTCGTATTTGGCGATTGCGTCGCCTGCGTCAAAAGTCGAATCGTTTTGCGGAAGCATTTCGACGAATTTTTCGAAACCCGCAACGGAATCAATGGAGTTCGCCGAAATCATTTTTTAAGCAGGGAAAAGGCGACTAAAACCAGAGCCGCCACGCCGCAAGCCGCGCCGACAATACCCGCCGCGCTTGAAGTTTTGTTGCCGAATTGCACCGTCTTTGACGTATCCGTAAAAAGATTGGACGAATTCGACGCCGAACTTGACGAACTCGGAGTAATCCCGCCGCCGCCGCTAAATGGAAACATCATTTTAAGACCTTTACCAAAATAAGGAGCAGGACAGCACCGCCGCCGACAAGGGCGGCGGTTTTTACAACGTCGGAGCTTACAGAAAAGCCCGTAACAGTCTGTTCGGCGTTGGCTGTTTCCCGCGCGTTAAGTGTTGTCTCTTTGACAGATTGGGACACGTCTTGAACATTGTCCATTACGTCGCGCGCCGTGTCGGTCGTAGAGCTCGCCCAGCCCAACCCGTCCGATATTGTTTCAGTCACGCCGTCCCAAATACTGCCCCAACTATTCCAGTCCACGGCTAAACCCCCTTATACTCTTCGAGCAACAGGGTAAGCGCGCCCGCCGTTTTAGTCGTATATTCGACTTCGAACGAATTTGCCGCCCGCAAATCGAGAATGTCGGAATAGCGGTCGGACTCATCGAACGGGATTGTAAGCCAATCCGTAATTGTATTAAGTCCGTGCTGAAAATTGTAATCTTTGTATTCTTGCAGATTGCGGAATTCGCGAATTGTAAGACCGTCTACCTTGACTTTCGCGCCGCCAATGCAACCCGTCCCGCCGATTGCGTGAATACGCGAATACGCCGTACGCTGAAGCGTCGAAGTCATCGGAGAACCCGCCGAATCGTTCGGAAGAGTCTGCGACGAATGCCAAATCATATTGGGCGCGCGGGTGGGAATGTTGCCGCTCGGCAATACGATATATTCGCGCCCAACGCTTACCTTAAATGCGCTTGTCGCCGTGTCGGTGACATCGTATTCCAAAGTAAACGAATTTGCGCCACATTGCGGGTACATATGCCAAGCGAAAATATCTTCACCGTTAGGCGTGCGGCGTTGCGGTTCGGCGAAGTACATTACAAGACGCGCCGACTTATCGCCGTCGGCAGTGCCCCAACGCGTGTCGATACCGTGTGCCTTATTGATACCCGCCAAGTAGGACGCAAGCGCATAATGTCTAATCTGCGTGCCGTTGCGCTTTAGGCGTATGTTTTTAATGCGCGCTTCGACGGCGGCGGCTGTCATTGCCGTTGTACCGTCAGAAATGTCGAGCCAAACCGAATAATAAGTTGCGCCAAGGGGCAAGTTAAGCGAGCCAGTGCCGCCAGCTTGTCCGCCGTTAGGAGTGGGAAGATTCTGTTGTATTCTCATATAGTTTTTTACAAAATTTGTTCGTTATTTCGCGCTTGCGCAAATGTCGCTTACTACGTTGTAAACAACCATTCCAGCGAAGACGCCGAGCCCAGATGCAAGATAGATTTTCCAGTTCATTTTTTATCCTACAAGTTTGTTATAAACGGAAACCGCAACGTTATTGCCCCATTTTGTATAAGCAAATGCCGCGCCCGCTCCCAATATCGCCGACGTCAGAAACGTCGAAATCAGTACCTTTTTCATTTTTAGATTTTGCCCTTTTTATTCAGGATTATTAAGGCATACCCGCCGACAAATGCGCCAGCGGCAGCCACCAACAAAGATTTTATTGTTCCTTTCATACCCCTTTATTATATCACGACTTTAACGCTACAGCGACAATTTTTGTATTTTCGCCGTTTCAAACGGTTTTTTGTGCACAAAACAAAATCGCGGCAATTCGGGCACTCTCAAAAATATGTCGTCGCCCGTTTCCTCCGTCAGAATTTTCGCATCGGACATCGAACACCTAAAGACGAAAAATTCACTACACTGCGACCGAATCAACGGTTCGACCTGCGTAATTCGTTGCATAATGAAATACGTCCGATGTCCCCAATGCCGCGCCTGCGTCGCGAGCCAATGCATTCGCGCCGCGTCAGTCCCGCGCCCAATCGTCGAACCGCTCTCATCGACGAATAACGCGCAAGACGTATTGCTTTTTGCAACCCGCAAAAATTCGTCCGAATTTGTAGTCTTAAAATCGCAATCCCATTCGTCAAAAAATGGGTCTAACACTATCGTTCGGCGTCCCGTTCGCCTAATTGTTTTGCATAGCTGTTTTGCCAAAAAGCTTTTTCCGCTGAAGCTTGCCCCCGCGATTAATGTATGCATTTTTGCCCTTTCTTTTCGCCCAAAACGCGCGACAAGCCGCGTCTACATCGCGCCGTACGTCCGACCAACGCCGCCAGTATTTCGACAATTCGCAACTGCTCGGTATATCGTAGACGGACATTTCCCCGACGATTACAATTCCCAAGTACCGCCGAACCCTAAGCCGCGTTTGCTTCCGCATTTTCTCTTTTCTTTTTTCGATTTCTCCACGCATAAATTTTACCCGCTACCCATTCTTTTAATCTTTGCATTTTCGGCTTCGCTTCCTCGCGGCGTATTGCATTTACCGCAACCGTGCCAGTCATCAACGCGACTTCGCACCACGGCGGCAAATTTACGCCCCCGAATGTATTCAAATAACGTTCCCAAGCGTCCACATACGCCGCCCGAAATGCGTTTTCGGGCACATATCCAGAAAATGCGTTTGCCGTCAAAAAGACTCCGTTCGACACCATTTCAGCCGCCGCCCGTGTCTGCTCCGCCGCCATTTCTTCCAATTTTGCCGCCTTTTCGGCTTCCGACGCCGTTTCTTCGGGACTCGGCGGGATATTCAACGGCGGCGGCTGTTCATTTTTCGTTTTTCCAAAAACGTACCCTTTTTTATTCCCGCGTTTTTTCTCCCATTCCCCGCGTTTGTTTTTTCGCGGCGGGCTAACGTGTATTTCGGGATTCCACCCCTCGGGCGTTTTTATTTCGTTTTCAACTGCGGGGGCGGGCGCGGGCTTTTCGCCCGCCGCGACCGCTTCCACCGCGTTTTTATTAACGGGCGGAAATTCAACGCCCGCCAAATCTTTTACGGATACATTTTCGACTTCTATTTTGTTTTCGTCCATACGTTCGACATTAAACAAACTTTAACGCTAATTCAAATGCCGCGCCGATTTTTCGATTTCCAAAACGCGCCGATAACGTTCGCGCAATATCGTTTTCCCGTTTTCAGTCGCGTTTTCCGCTTTGATTTCAATCAACACCAACAAATGCCGCGCCCGTTCCGCCCGCGTCATTCCCGTTTTCAGCCAAGCCGCCCACAATGCCCCGAAATATCCGCCCTTTCGATATTTCGCGCCGTACATTTGGCGGATTGTTTCCAACGTATTCATTTTACCGATTTTCACCGTTTCCATTTTTCGCCTTTCGTTAATATGCAAATTCAATTTGTTCCATCGCGGGAATTTCGATTTTCGGCGCGGGCTTTTCGTAATCGTCGAGCCAACGCGATACATCTTCACAAATTTCATCAAAACGCGCTTTCCACCCGCGCAAATACGCAAGCCATTTTTCGGATTTCATTTTCCCGTTTACAAAATCCGTATAAATCCGCGCTTTTTCCGCGTACAAATTCTTCAAAACGCGTGCAGATTTCCATTCCGTCCGCGTCGCCAGCGCATAAACGTTATCAAATTCCCGACCGATTGCCGCCAATGCGCAAGATATGCGCTTTCGCAATCCGATAAACTCCCCGCCGTCAACAAATCCGCAAACGTTCCAATCCGTTTCCTGCCGCGCCTGCGACGGCAACGCCATAAATTCGGGGTAATCGTATATTTCGCCGTTTTCCGTTTTTATTACGGTTTTCGACTTATCCCCGCACATATTCCGCACCGACGCGAATTTTTCCCATTTGTCCAATTTCTCATAAACCGTTTTCGCAAGCGGTATTTTGGAAATCAAATTACGCGTCAAAAATCCCCATTTCGCCCCGATTTTACGTTTGAATTTCGCTTTCGATACTCCGCACCAGCGGCAAAGCGTTCGCATTTTAAGCCGCCTTACGCGAGTCGAAGCACATTCAATATCGAACGACGTAAAGCGTCGATACCTCCATTTTTCGCAATTCGCCGACTTCGACCAATACGGAATTACAACGGACTTATCATAATCGTAAGCCATCACCCGACACCCGCGCAAAAAATCGCGCGAATACGCCACCATTCGCAACCCCCGCAAATGCGGCTTGCGGTTTACAATATCCTTTGAAATGTACTTCGATATGTACCGAGCAAATAAATTTACGCCCTTTCTTATCGGTTGCAATGTGTGCCGTTCTCCTATTCCCAAATGTTCAAGCTGCCCCGTCCGTATCGTTTCCCAAACCATCAAAACCCAATCCGCAACCGTCCGACCGTCCACAACTCCCGACGGCTTCCACCTAAACGGCAAAGCCCGCCCGTCAACGTATCTGCAAAGCGGTTTTTTACACTCAATCAACACGTGAGCGTGCAATACCCCCGATTTATGCGCTTCAAACACTCGCACAAATTCCCCGAAATACGCCCCCGCCGTCTCTTTCAAAAAGCGTTTATTAAATTCGTTCCACGCCCGCGCAAAACGCCGCCGTTCGCCCGCCAAATCCGCGCCTTTTTCCGACCGCATTGTAATTGTAAATTCAGCAACGTGTAATTTTGCAACTTGTTCAATTTCAGATAATACTTCGGGCGTATACCCGACATTTTCGGACAAATCGCGGACACGCGCCGACGCATAACGTTTGCCAATCGACAACACCCAACGTGAAATGTTTGTCTGAAGCGCGGCGGCGCACCTGTTGTAATATGTACGATTTAACGACCTTTTTCGGGAAATGTTATCTTTTTGACAAGATAAGGCGACGGCTTCGCCTGCCGCCATTGCGCAAAGACGCAATTCTTCGTTTTCGCGCGATTCAATGGCGCGATTCTCCAAACGTTCCAGCCGCCGCATATCGCGGGCACGCGCCGCCGCGACGATTTCGCGGATACGTTCGGCAACAGACGAGCGGGCGGGGTACAAACACCCCGCGCCGCCCTCAACAAAAAGAGCGGTTGACATCGTTAACCTCCGTCAACCGCCCTATCCAACAACTACTTTATCTACAAAAAATGTATAGACTCCATAAGAGCTCGCGAAATTAATTTGATATACCGAAAATTGACCTTTTTTGTTCATAGTTTTAAGTAGTTGATTGTTGAACTACTTAAAACCCGTCTTGTCTGATTAATCTAAGTCAGACCCAAAAATAATTTAGATTCCGAATTTAATTCAATATTATCTCGAATAAAAGATCTAATAAAAGTTAATTATAGCGGGTCCGTTGGAATAATTTCTCCATTAAAAAAGCACGCAAATGCATTGAAAGAACTCACATACAAATATAAGACAAAACTCAACGATTTTCAAGTAAACACGGTCAATGCATTTCAAGGCGGGGAACGAGATTTAATTATATTTGCATTGGGATATACCAATGCTTTGTCGAAAGGAGAGCGGTGGTACATTGAGTCTACTGAAAATCGCTATATTTTCAATGTTGCAACAAGCAGAGCTAGAGCATGTTTGCTTATCGTTGGCGATAGGCAAGCGTGTCTAAATTCTGGAGTTGAAGTATTGCATAATTTGGCTTTGTATCCCAAAGATAAACCTTACAATACCTCAGATGATTATGTTAGATTTGAAAGTCCAGTAGAACAAAAACTATATAACGCTTTATTGACAGCAGGTATAAAAACTTCCCCTCAATATCCCATAGTAGGACGCCGTTTAGACCTAGCGTTGGTAGATTATAAAATAGATATAGAAATTGATGGAAAACAGTGGCATTTGAATTCCGAAGGAAGTAGGAAATTAGATGATGTGTACCGCGATTTGCAATTACAAAGCGTTGGTTGGCAGGTGATTCGTTTTTGGGCGACGGATGTAATAAATGATATTGAGAATTGCGTTAAAAAAGTTAAAGCCGTAATGGATGATAATGGTTAGTTGAATGATAATTAAAATGATGAGGCCTAGTGATGTGTGCCCCAAAAATAA
>DJPO01000034.1 GCA_002437405.1 Opitutia bacterium UBA6410
ACAACGTCAATTTTTCCGTAGGGAGTAAGACCCCCTGTCTAAAAATCACCGCGCAAAATTGCAAAGCAATTTTGCTGACTATCTACTACTTCAGGTGATACTGCATTTCACGCTGGCGGCCGTACTTGTCCACCCAAGTTATCTTGTATATCCCCTTGAAGCCCCTGAAAGTAATCTTGCCGTTTTTGTCGGGCTTTACCGTCGTCTTCGTCTTCCACTCCTTGTTTATCAAGTTGTCCAACGCGTAGAACGCGGACTTGGGCTGCATGTCGCGCGTGAAAATGCCCGACATCGAGGGCTCTCCCGGCGCTCCGCAGTCGTCAACTACGTTCCACCACGTTATCCCCATTACACTCGGGTGGCTGAACCATGCGCGGTACAAGTTCTGCGCTATAACCGCCTGAACGTCCCAGTCGCGCTTTGTCGTTCCAGGGGCGGTGATTGTAATTTCGCTCATGTGAATCGGCAAGCCCGTCGCCGCAACCGTGTTTATCGAACCGAACACGACTTCGGGGCACTGGGTCTTTTTGCCCTTTGCGATTTCAGCCGATTCCTTCGGATTGAAAAGGTGCATCTGCATTCCCGCAATGTCGATTCTCGCGCCGCGCTTTTGCAGGTCTTTTATCTGGGCTACATAGTCCTTGTCCACTTTGTAGTCGTTGATATTCAGCTTCGCCGAGACGGGCAGATATTTTTGGGCGAGATTGAACGCGTCGAACGCGTAGTCGCCCTGCATAAAGCCGTAGCGGCTGCGGGTGATTTTCGAACCGTTGACCATCACGCCCTCGGAGAAGTCGGTGGCGGATTCGTTCACAACGTCGTAGCTCTGTATTTTGTCGCCGTAGCGGGCGGAGATTTCCGAAATTCGCTTGGCGTAAAATTCGCCTATCTTTTCGCCGAAATGCGCGAACGTTTTTTCAGCCTCTTCCTGCGAAATCGAGCGCGACGACTTGGGATCCACGTCGCGGTTGGGGTGGGGTTCGGGCTTGAGGTTGTCGTACGCCGCCTTTTCTTCGGGCGTCATAAACGACTTGAGCCATTGCGGATAGTGCCACATTTGGTTGCCCCAAACGAGCGGGTGGCAGTGAACGCGTATGCCCGCGTTGTTGCAATATTCGATTACGGGGTCTGTCGCGGGTCTGCGCCAATGCGGCTGGTAGGCGGGGTTCGGGCAGTTGTTCCAGAACTCTTCGGTGTCCCAATACTCCTCGACGAAGCGGGGGCGGTTTGGCTGCATTTCAAAGACTTTCCAATAGAACGCGACTGTGGCAGAATTGAAGAGCGAGCCGTAAAGAGCCTTGTATTTCGCGTTGCGTTCGGGCGTGCCGAGCTGGTTGAAGTTGAAAATGTGCGCGCCGAAAATGAAGTCGTGCTTTATCTGCTCGACCTTCACGTCGCCGTCGGGAGCTGGCTCGCCGAGGTTTATCTCCGCGTCCGCCTTGCGGTTCTTTTCGATGTCGGCGTCGATTTTCTTCTGAACCTGCGGATTCCAAAGTTCCCAATAGCCCTTGCCCATCAGTTTTTCGGTATCTTCGGCTTCGGACTTCGGGAAAGTCGCGGCACTAACCGCCGACGCCGAGAGCGCGAGGCACGCGGCAAAAGTTGAAACGAGTATTTTCGAAATTCTTTTATCCATAAATCGGTTATTGCAAAATGCGCCCGTTGCGTCAAAAATAAAATACTAAAATTTCAAACACTTCTATATTTATAAGAGAGGATTTTTTTATATGAGAAACGGAATCGGAATATTTGCGGCTATTTTTGCGGGACTGCCCGCTTTGTGCGCGGGTTCGTGGCTCGACAACGCCAAGTCGGAATTCGTCGGCATACAGGCGCTGCCGAACGCAAAGCCATTTGCAAAACCCGACGACCCGATTTTCTCGATTCCGCGCGAAAAATTCTTCCCGTTCATCGACGAATACGGGCAGTTCAAGCACCGCGACTGGACGGGCAAGACCCATTCCGACGCCGACCTGCAAGCCCAGAAAGCCCGCGAGGCGGAATTCAACGCCTCCCTCGGGGAAATCGCCGACTACGACAAATTCGGCGGATACAAAAACGACTCCCTCAAAGCCGCGGCGACGGGCAGATTTACGCTCGACAAAATCGGCGGCAAGTGGACGTTCCGCGACCCCGACGGCTATCCGTTCTGGTCGTGGGGAATCGACTGCGTGGGCGCGGACGGCGCGGGCGCGACGGCTCTGACGGGGCGCGAGAAATATTTCGAGAAAATCGACCCCGCGTACGTCTCGAAAACGCGGCTCTACGACGTCAAAAAGGGGAAACACACGCAGGCGGAGGCGGTCAACTTCAGCAGGCGCAACTTCGCGAAAAAGTACGGCGAACGGACGTTCGAACAAAAGGCGGAATTTACGGGCAACCGACTCCGCGCGTGGGGGATAAATTCGGCGGGCGCGTGGAGCGACGAAAAGCTCGCGCGAGATGCGCAGATTCCGTTCACGATCTTCGTCGGCAGCGCGCGCTGCGAGTACCTCGCGCCCGACAACCCAAAGCTGAAGCTCGACCTCTACTGGACGAAGTTCCCCGACTACCTCCACCCCGATTTCAAGAAAAATACAATCAAAAGCGTGCTGGGGAAATCCGAGCTGATAAACTCGCCCTACTGCATAGGCGTATTCGTAGACAACGAGCTTCCGTGGCAGTCCAAGGCGGGGCTTATCGGGCGGGCGTTGCTCTCCTGCCCCGCGTCGCAGCCGTCGAAAATCGAATTTTCAAAGCTCCTCGAAAAAAAGTACGGGACAATCGCCGCGCTCAATTCGGCTTGGAAGTCCGACTACAAGGATTGGGCGGACTTCCTGCAAACGCGCGATTTCGACACCCAGACGCCCGCCGCGCAGGAGGACTTCGGGGCAATCGAAAAGGTGCTCACCGAAGCCTATTTCGACGCCTGCCGCGCCGCGGTCAAAGCCGCCCACCCCGACGCCCTCTATCTCGGCTGCCGATTCGGCTTCAACTGGCTCAACCCGATTGTCGTAAACGCCGCGTTCGAAAAGTGCGACGCGGTGACATTCAACATCTACAAGCCAAGCCCCCTCGAATTTAAAAAGCTCGTCCCCGAGAATGTCGCCGACAAGCCGATTCTAATCGGCGAGTTCCACTTCGGGGCAGCGGACGTGGGCAACTTCTGGTGCGGACTCCAGCCGCGCGAAACTTCGGCGGAGCGTACGCGGGCGATGGTAAAATATCTCGAGGACGCGGCGAAGTCGCCCGCCATAATCGGCGCGCACTGGTTTAACTATTACGACCAATACACGACGGGCAGATTTGACGGCGAAAACGGAGCAATCGGCTTTGCCGACATCTGCGACACCCCCAAATACGACATGGCAAAGGCGTCGCACGACTTCGCAAAAAAAATGTACCGTATGCGCTTCGAATAATTTGACATTCGCGCGCATATCGCGACAATAGACGGCTTATGAATGACAAAACGCCCCAACAACAACCCGACAACGCCCCCGAAGAAGAGGTCGTATACGAGGAATTTGTCGGGGCGCAAAACGCCCCCGTCCGCCCGCAATTCGGGAGATTCCCGCCGCCCCCTCCGCTGATTATCGAAGAGGAGATTATCGAGGAAATCGAGGACGCCCCCGACGCGGAACAATCCTCGGGAACGGGCGCGTCCGCGGGAAATCCCGAATCTTCAAATTCCGCCGAAGCCGCGGCAACACCCGCCGCGCAGAACCCCGCTCCGCGCGGAAACCGCCCCGCCCGCCGCGGCAGCGCGAAGCCCGTGCTTGTCGACCGCAAGGTGGTTCGCCAAACTCCCGCAAAGCGGATAGAATTTTCAAACTACGCAAAATACCCGATTGCCGTCTGCGTCCTGATTACCTGCTGCTGGCTGGCGTACGGCATTTTCATTGCGCTCGACAACAATATGTACGCCAAAATCCTCGTCGGGCTCGAGGAAAGCCCCGAGCCGCAGGAGGAGCAATCGTACGCGTCGGACTCTTTCATCGACGTGCGCCTGCCGTCGGGTGCGGCGACGATGCTCGTCTCGCAATTCTATTCGCAGATTTCCAACGGCGGCACGCTCAAAAACCTGCGCGACATTCTCATTCAGGGGACGGTCAAAATCGAAAACGAGCCCGTCGAAAAAACCTTCTACTGCATCAAACGGTACGACACGGGCAGCTTCCTGAAAATCGGCACGAACGGCTCGGAGAACTCCTATCTGCTTTCGAACCAGACGCCCGCGGTTTTCCTCCTTACCGAAAACAGGGTCGGCGGCGCGCGCGAGAGGGTCGAGGCGAAAAAGGCGGCGTTCCTGCGCTCGATTATCGAGTGGGACGACGCGATTTTCCCGACCGCCTTCCAGCTCGATTCCGTGAACGAAAAGCCGACAGTACCGTACTTCGGGGTAGAGCGCAACATCGAGCGCGGCGGCGAAAAGTTCGCGCAGCTCGAAATCGACGACATCGCCACCCCCAAAACAAAATACCTCTTCGACGAAAAGACGAAACTTATGTCGGAAATCCTGATAACTTCGGGGAAATCCGAGATTAAAATCGAGCTTTCCGACTATAAAAAAATCGACGGGGCTTACAAAATCCCGACCCTCAGAAAAATCTATCTGGACGGCAAGAAAATCGCCGAAGTCAAAATCGGCGACGTGAAAATCAACAAGGGGCTGTTCTTCCCGATGTAGAACCGCCCGCCGCGCCAATCCACCGCAAACTCCGAAATTTAAACCGCTATGCAAATGGAAGGAATCCCGCCAATCGAACCCTTTTTGATTCGCCTCGACACCCTCACGAAAAAAATGGGCGAACCCGATTTCTACAACGACCAGCGCGCCGCAACGGCGGTCTCGCGCGAGCAGCAGCATCTTGCCAAGCTGCGCGACTCCTACAAGAGCCTCGAAAACACGCTCGAGCAAATCGACGAAAACAAAAAAATCGTCGAGGAAAATTCCGACCCCGAGCTCGCCGAAATGGCTAAGGAGGACATCGAGTCGCTCACCGCGAAAATCGAACCGCTTAAAAACGAAATCCTGCGAATGATGATTCCGCCGAATCCGACGGACTCGCGCAACACTGTCGTCGAAATCCGCGCGGGCACGGGCGGCGACGAAGCCTCCCTCTTTGCGGCAGACCTCTACAGAATGTACTGCCGCTATGCCGACACCAAGGGCTGGAAGGTCGAAAACCTAAGCTCCAGCGAATCCCCCGCGGGCGGCTTTAAGGAAATCTGCTTCCTGCTCTCGGGCGAAGACGTATACCGCTCGATGAAATACGAATGCGGCACCCACAGAGTCCAGCGCGTGCCCGTCACCGAGGCAAGCGGCAGAATCCACACCTCGGCGGCAACAGTCGCGGTTCTCCCCGAAGCCGAGGAAGTCGATATTCAAATCCCGCCGCAGGACATCGAAATTTCAATCGCCCGAGCCAGCGGCCCAGGCGGTCAGGGCGTCAATACAACCGACTCCGCCGTGCAGATTCTCCACAAGCCCACGGGCATGATTGTAAAGTGCGCCGACGAACGCTCGCAGCTCAAAAACAAGACCAAGGCGTTGAAAGTCTTGCGCTCGCGACTGCTCGAGCTCAAGCAGAAAGAGGAGCACGAAAAGTACGCCCAAAGCCGCCGCCAGCAAATCGGCTCGGGCGACCGCTCCGAGCGCATCAGAACCTACAACTACCCGCAAAGCCGCATCACCGACCACAGAATCGGGCTTACAATCCATTCCCTGCCGCAGTTTATGGACGGCGACATTGAGGAGATGATTCGCGCCCTCGAAGACGCCGACTACACCCAGCGCATTCAGGAACTCATCTCGGGCGACAAACAATAGTGCTGACCGTACTGGAAATACTTGCGAAGACCGAAGAGTTTTTCGCGCACAAGGGCGTTCCGAATCCGAAAATCGACGCCCAGTACATAGTCTCGCACGCGCTGGGCTGCAAGCGGCTCGAGTTGTTTTTGCGTTTCGACGAGCCCCTCGACGAAGCCAAGCTTTCCGCCATTCGCGAGCTTGTCCGCAGGCGCGGCAAGCGCGAGCCCCTGCAGCACATTCTCGGGCAGGTCGATTTTTTCGGCGCGAAATTGAAGAGCGACAGGCGCGCCTTAGTCCCCCGCCCCGAGACCGAGGAGCTTTGCGAAATCCTCACCGAAAGATTTTTCGCCGACCCGTCCGGCCCCATAGAAATTCTCGACTTGGGCACGGGCACGGGCGCGATAGCCATCGCCCTGTCGCTCCACTTCCCGAACTCAAAAACGGTTGCGGTTGACGCGAGTGCCGACGCCCTTTCTCTTGCGTCCGAAAACGCCGAGGCGAATCAGGCAAATATAGATTTCATAAAATCCGACTGGTTTGAGTCCGTAAGCGGGAAGTTCGATTTAATAGTTTCCAACCCGCCCTATTTGACGCAAGCCGAGGTAGATTCCGCCCAGCCCGAAGTAAAATTCTTCGACCCGATTTTCGCTCTGGTATCTCCCAAAGACGGAATGGCGGACTTGGAAAAAATCCTCAACAATGCAAAGTCCCACTTAAAAGAGAACGGCATTTTGGCGTTGGAATGCGGCTTAGGTCAGCCCGAGAAGCTAACGACCGACCCGCAACGCTACGGATTCCAAAGAGCCGAAGCGATAAAGGACGCCAGCAAAAGGGTAAGGTTTGCAATTTTCCAGTAAAAAAGTAGCCCGACAATAAGGGCGCGGAAACAAAAATAAAAAACGCCCCAAAGAGGCAAATTTTTCTAAGCAAAAAAGTAAAAAAAGGCTTGTAATCGAGCCGAATTTCCAATCTAATAGCATTTCTTTTTTACGGCGTGGTAGCCAAGTGGTAAGGCAAGGCTCTGCAAAAGCTTCATCGTCGGTTCGATTCCGACCCACGCCTGTTTTGACGAATGCTTTTCGGGCAGAAATACGCCCCTAAAAAAAATCCGCACCCTCACGTATGTCTAATACGCCACGGTCGCGGATTTTTTTTGTGTCGCATTTCTGCCTCGAAAATCATTGCGTCAAAACCCTCCGAACTCTCGACGATTATCCCACGCCCACGATATAAAAAATCTGCCCCCTCTCGTATGTCTAATACGCCACGGTCGCGGACGGCAGTACCGCTTCCTTTGAAGGGGCAAGCCCCTTACGGCGATTGGCTTCGCCAATTTCGCCTATCCCCACACTAATGTTAACTAATCAAGAATCCAATCCGCCATAGTCGCGGATTTTTTTGTGTCGCATTTCTGCCTCTAAAATCATTGCGTCAAAACCCTCCGAACTCTTGACGATTATCCCACACCCACGATATAAAAAATCTGCCCCTCTCGTATGTCTAATACGCCGCGGTCGCGGACGGCAGTACCGCTTCCTTTGAAGGGGCAAGCCCCTTACGGCGATTGGCTTCGCCAATTTCGCCTATCCCCGCTAAGGTTAAGTAATCAGAATCCAATCTGCTGTTGTCTCAGATTTTTTGCGTACTAAATTTCGACTACCCACTCCGAACTTAAGAATATTTCTATCCCAAACCTAAGTGGCGGAAAATTCAATTTACCCGCGTGGGCTGTGGTATTTGGAAGAAATAAAATTTCCGCGCATATTTCGCCGACCTGCCCCTTTTAAAAACAAAAAAAGGCGTTCTTGCGAACGCCTTGCATTATGAAAAAGAAACTATTTTTTTTCGCAAAATTGAACTGCAATTTTGCTGTAAATTCCAAAAGTATTTTCACACCCTTTCGGGGATAGAAGCATTGGCGAAGCCAATCTTCGTAAGGGGGCTTGCCCCCCTTTAATGGAAGCGGCACTGCCGCTTTCACGCGTTTTTATAGCGGCGGAAGAATACTACCGCCAATGCTACTGCTCCGAAGATTGCCGCTATCGTTGCGGGTTCGGGCACTGCTGCCGTGAAGTATATTCCGTTGTCGTGTATCGAGAACGTCCCCTTCAATGCCGTTCCGTTGCGGATTGCCGAGAACACGTTATTTACGTCTCCGCCAAACATTAGGTCGTCGTAGGAAATCAGGAGGATTTCGTCCGCGAGCCTCTCCGAGTTCGAGAAGTCGAATGTAAAACGTCCTTCGGTGTCTATGCTAACAAAATCCGCAATGATTGTCCTCGCGTAGACGAGTGTACCGCCCGAGAGAAGCCCTACTTCCGAAATTTTTTCGGAAGTGGAAAGTTCGAGCTTCCCGCCAGTGAACATTACCTGTTTGATTGCAATTTCCGAATCGAGTTTCAGATAGCCCGAGTCGACCTGAACGTAAAGCGCGTCAACGTCCTTTTCGGTCGTGCTTGCGCCGAGCAGTGTCGACGCCTTTTTGACGTTCATCGTCTGCTTTACCGATTCGTCGCCGCTGTTCATCACGATTTTCGCGGTGTACATTGCGGTTTTCGCGCTTTCGTTAAGCAAATCCGCCGCGGCTTGCCAATCTTCGGCAGCACTTTTGTATTTTTCGGGGACATCTGTGTACGTGTTGGTATCGTATTTCGTAAACGCGCCCGTCCATTCTCCGCCCGCGAACTTGCCGTTCGAGTCTGCTTGGAAGTTGACTGTGGCGTTTGTCGAGAAGTACGTCGAAGCGGAGAACACACCACGACCACTCAGTCCACCGAGGTTGAGATTCGACGTAAAGTCGCTACCAACCGTTGTCTTTATTATAGACACATCGTCCCAGCGATTGTCGATTATGGATTGCGAAAGGGCGATTCTGATAACAGAATTACCCGATGCATTCATCTGTAGTTGCTTGGCAACATCAATCTGCCCTGTCCCGAGCGTTCCTTTTGCTTCTCTGACAGAATACGCTGGATCGGTTCTCATCGTAAAGGTGAGGTTTGCGTCTTCCGCGGGAGCAAGAACCATATTCCCCCCGATTTTCATACCGTTAGCGCCACCGTTATTACCAGCCTGCAAAATCATAAAATTGCCTGCCGCCGAAAAGTCCTCTACGGTTGCAAGCCAATTATTGGCGTTGAGATTAAATTGCGCACCGCCAGCTTTTAGCGTCATACTTTTTGCGGTAACGTTACCGAGCCAGTTCATCCATGACGCCCAATCTTTCCAAACGAGATTTTTCGTTTCGGAGATGGCTTCCGTAGCCTGCGTGCCGTCGGATAACTGCCACCACGAGGGATCAAAACCATTGTCTTTTCCGCCGCCCTTCCAGTAATACGTATTCGGATCGACATCGTCCGCAAAAATACTTGCACCCGCAGTCAACGCAACCGCCGCAAATATTGAAGAATATAGTGTTTTTAATTCCATTGTTTTCTCCTTGCAGTATTGTTGTTCAATATCTGGACAGGAAAATTACCCCCCCCCCCCCCGAAAGTCAAGCTTTTTTTCGAAAAAAATTGCATGCTTGACTTCTGTGCATATTTTTTATTATATTTTATACGATGAAAAATCTTTTACTCGCACTTTTGTTTGTCGGACTCGGCGGTTGGTATTGCTACGATAAGTATGGGGATAAAATCTTCCCGAAAATCGGGCAGACCGAAAAAGTCGACCCCCGCACCGCCGCGCTCGAAAAGCGCGCTCTCGAGCTTTTCCCGACGAAGAAGGCGCAGCGCGAAAAGTGGATTGCCGACCAGACTGCGGCGATGGGCAAGCTCGCGCTATCCGAGCGGCGCAAGGGCATTTCCGCCGCCGAGGGCAAGAAAATCAGGGCGGCGGCGGCGAAAAAATTCCCCGACGACTACGAAAAGCGGCTCTCGTACGTGCGCGGCAGGGAAAACTCCGCGCTGGAGCTCGCCCGCACAGTGAACAATCTCGATTTGTCGCCCGAGGAAATCTCCGCAATCACCGAATCCGCCGAAAAGCTCTACGGCGACGACTACGACGCCCAGATTGCGGCAATCGCGCGCTTGGGCGAAACCCTCACCGCGGTAAAGCAGAAGTGGGAGGACGTTCCGCCGAGCGACTACGCGCTGGTTCTCGCCCGCGCCCTCGCCATTTGCGAAAACGACCCCGCCGAAGCCGCGAAATTCGTAGACCGCCAGCTGCTCGCGCGGCACAATTTCAGGGAGAAGTCGATACCCGCACAGTTCGGAGACCTGCGCAAGGACATCGAAACCGCCTTCCCGAACGACTTTTGCGCGCAGCTCGCCGAGCTCGACAAGCGTCTGGACGCCGCAATCCGAAAGGGCGAGCGGGCGGAAACGCGGGTCGCCTCCAAGCAGCTCGAGAACATTTTCTATTCGGACATAAAAATCGCGGCAATCGGCGGGCGTTATTTTTGCACCTATCTAATGGATTTGGACGGAAAAAAAATCCTGCTCTTCCCCGCCGAGCTGCTCGAGCTTTTCAAGGCTGACACAAAAACGCTCGAGGTCGCGGGCTTCGAAGTGGACGCCGACAAAACCTTTGTGTCTCCGCACTCGATGTTCGCGTTCGCGGTCGTCGACGCGCCCGCCGACGAAAAAACCGCGCAAATCGCCCAGAGCGAAGTTCCGCTCGAAGACAGGCGCGTTGCAATTATCGGGGTAAACCGCCACGGCGGGCAGGTGTTTTTCTATCCGAAAATTTCGGACGGGAAATTCGAGCTGACCGCCGCCGACACCGCGCAGGTCGACGCGCTCGTATCGGGCGGCGCGGCGATTGCCGACGTGAAGACGGGCGAAATCGTCGGGCTGGCGGAATTGTCGCCGACGTTCGGGGCGGAATTCTACAAAGACCTATCGCAGGCGGTGATGGCGCGCTCGGCGATTCAAATGCCGTCGGCGATGACGATTATCGCGAAAGTCGCCCAGTCGGCGAAGTCGCGCAGGAGCGTCAAGCTCGCGTTCTTCGACAAATCCGACATGCGGCTTTGGCGGAAGTTCGACGCGCCCGAATACGCCGCGCAGCTCGCCGCCGCCCAGAAGCTCTCCTACCTGAACTACTGGGGAATGCGCTTTGTGCGCAACAATACGTTCGACGACGCCCGACGCTCGAAAGTCTTCGCGGGGCTCGCCGAAAACAACGCGCAGATGTTCCTCGACGGCGGACGAATGCACAAAAACCTCTTCGTATCCAGATATTCGCGCTATCTCTCCGACGCCGCGTCGCTCTTCGCGCGCGAAACGGCAAAGGCGGACACCGCGAAGCAGCAACCCTATTACAGGTTTATCCGCCCGCTCGCCGCGCAACGGGAAATCGCCGCCGAAATCGCCGAATATCTGAAAACCGCGAAGGTCGCGACGACAAACGCGTACATACACGCCGACTTGGCTTTCAAAATACAAAAGGATTCCTACAATCCGAAGCTGGAGTTGTCGAAAGACCAAATGGCGGAACTGCTCGGCAACTAAGCGGACGCACGCAATCCCTCCTCCGCTACTGCGGCGAGAGAGGGTTGCCGCGTTTGTGCGTATTGGCGTTTGTACGCGCCGCCAGCGTTTTTGCGCTTGAAAATCGGGCTTAAATCGGCTCACTTGCATTTATGAAAAATTTTATTGTAGCAATTTCGGCAATAATTGCGTTCGCCGCCGTTTGTGCGGCGGATTCGTCGAATGTCGTGAAAGTCGGCGGCAAATACTATGTCGAGGACGAAAACGGCAATCTGATAAAAGCCCCGCAAAGTGCGGTCGTCGAAGCCCCCAAGCGCAGACCCGCCCGCGCGGGGAAGTTCGGCACGCCCCACCCCGCCGCGTGGCACGCCGACGCCCAGAAATCCGCCCCCCTGCCGAGCCAATCCGCCGCAGCCCCAGTCGCCGCAGTTGCCGCCCCCGCCAAGCAGCCGAAAGCGGAAACGCCCGCGAGCTGCTCCGCTTCGCAAGCCGCGCCCCTGCCGCCGCAACAGGCGCAAAAAGTACCCGAATCGGCGGAATTCGTCTGCGAAATTTTTGTTGTTTCGAACTCGGTAAAATTCCCCATAGGGCGCATAATTATAAAACTTCCCGCAGGCACGGCGCAGTCCGCGCCCGTAAAAATAGGCGAATCGGGCGGCTCGGAAGTCTTCGCAAAGCTCGTGCGCCGCGCAGAAAAGTAAAAACGAATTGACACCTTTCCGCGCTTTGGATTAAATCCTTTTTATTATGCATATTTTGAAGTCAATTTTCGCTGCCGCTGTAGCTTTTGCGGCAACCTCAGCCTTCGCGCAGCAATACGAAATCACCGTCGAAACGCTCGTCGGCGGAAAACCCGCAGACAAATTCGCGTTCGTCGTCGAGGAGGGCGGCACGCAGTTCAAGGGCTTTGACGGCAAGCTGGTTGCGAAAAAATATCGCGCCAAGGGCTATCTGCCAAAGTCGGTCAACGCCGACGAGCTAAAGGAGAAAATCGCGAAAAAATCCGAAGCAACAAAATCCGCCGTAAAGGCGAAAGCCGAAAAGGCGGCCGCAGAAAAAAGCGTCCCCAAGTCGCGCCCCATAGACGAAGCGCGCGCAAAGCTCTCGAATCTCAGAAGCGAGCTCAGGCGGCTCGAAAATTCCGTTTCGACCTCCCAAGCGCGAATGGACAAAATCTCGCTGCAGCTCGAGACCCTCGAAAGGGTCGTCGACAAGGGCGAAAAAAATCTCGCGACCTTCCCCGCCGAATACAAAAGCTATCTCGCAAAGTACGAGCCCGTGGACGAACAGCTCGAAAAGGACAAAAAAATCGACGCGCTGATAAGAAGCAGAAAGGACAATTCGGGCGACACGGAGGAATTCGACGTAGGCTCGTTTTGCGTTCTCACGCTCAAGCAGGTCAAGGGCAAAAAGCTGCTCTTGGACGTGGACTACATCTACTCGCACAAAGTCTCCGACTTCTACGCCGACGGCAACAGCAACGGCAACACTATCCTAAAACAGACTGTAATGGAACGGCTTACGCGCAACCCGCGCAACTTGGTCGTGTCGCTCAACCGCCCCTATTGCATACAGTTTGCGCGCCCGAAAAACGACGGCAGCAAGTCGCTTTCCGAAGCGATATCCCAAACTTCGATTATAGCCGAAGCGACTGCGAATCTCGAAAAGACGGAAGCCGAAGCAGTCGGAGAGCAAGCCGAAAAATCGGAGTTCGACGCGCAGGGCTCGTACGCCGAAATCCGCAAAAAATTCCCCTCGGGGCTTGCAAAAACCGCGCGCATTGTCATCACCGCAAAAAAACTTTCTACTTCGCAACAATAGAACAAACTTTTCGCGGGATTTTTTGTCCGAATAACCGAACCCAAACGAAAGGATTATTCCGATGAAAAAATATAAATGCGAAGTCTGCGGGTATGTCTACGACCCCGCAAAAGGCGACCCCGACCGCGCCATTCCCCCAAACACCCCGTTCGAAGAGCTCCCCGACGACTGGCTCTGCCCGCTTTGCGGCGCAAACAAAGAGGAGTTCGTCGAGGACGACGAAAAAAAATAACCCTTTATGAAACAAATTGCCGACGGTATCTTCTATTGCGGACTGCACGACAGGCAGCGCAAGATTTTCGACCAACTCGTGCCGCTCCCGCAGGGGACGACATACAATGCATTTGTTGTCAAAGGCTCGCAAAAATGCGCGCTAATCGACACGATGTACGAAAAGCTGAGCGGGACGTTCTGCGACGCCATCGCAGCCTCGGGGCTGGGAATCGACTATATAGTCTCAAACCACGCCGAGCCCGACCACAGCGCGGCGATTCCCGCCCTGCTTGAAATGTTCCCGCAGGCGCGGGTCTTGTGCTCGCCCAAGTGTGCCGAAAATCTTCAGAATATGCTCGGCGTCGACGCGGCGCGCATCGACAAAGTATCGGACGGCGAGGAGCGCGACTTGGGCGGCAAAACGCTGCGCTTCATTTCCGCCCCGTGGGTACATTGGCCCGACACGATGTTTACGCATTTGGTCGAGGACAATTTTCTCTTCACCTGCGATTTCTTCGGCGCGCACTACACGGACAACGAGCTTTTCGCCGACTATTCGGAGAATCTCGCCGCCGCCGCCAAGAGGTATTATGCGGAAATAATGATGCCGTTTGCGAACTTCTGCGCAAAGTATCTCGAGAAGGTGGCGCAGATAAACCCGAAAATGATTCTCCCGAGCCACGGGCCGATTTACGACAAGCCCGAATTCATAATGAATTTGTACAGGCACTGGGTGCTCGGCAAGCCCGCCAAAAAAGTGCTGATTGTGTATGTTTCGATGTACGACAACACGCGCATTATGGCGGATTACCTCGAAAACGCCCTGAAGTCGCGCGGAATTGGAGTTGTAAAAGCCGACCTCATCGAAGCCGACGAGGGAGAGCTTGCGATGGAGTTGATAGACTCGCCGTGTGCGGTTTTCGGGACGTCGATGGTTCTGACGGGGCCGCACCCGAAGACCATTTATGCGGCGTATTTGATGAATATTTTAAGACCCAAGTTAAAATATTTTGCGGTGATAGGTTCGTTCGGTTGGGCGGGCAATTTGGAAGCTCCGATAGAGGGAATGTTCAAGTTGACGAAGCCCGAGAAGTTGCCGTCTGTGATTGTAAAGGGGCGGCCGACGAGCGAAACATTCCAGCAATTAGAGCAACTATCCGAAATGATAGTGAGCAAAATTGCGTAGCAATTTTGCGCGGGGATTTTTAGACAGGGGGTCTTGAGCTGTACCCAAAAATAGACCAAAGAGCTAAGGGAGTAAATTGACTTGGTTGATGTTATTGTT
>DJPO01000059.1:0-23357 GCA_002437405.1 Opitutia bacterium UBA6410
GCGCAATTGGGCTTCGCCCAATCACCGAAAGGGGGAATAACCGTCGCGGGGGATAGGCGATATTGGCTACGCCAATTCGCCGAAAGGGGGGCTATGCCCCCCTTTCAATAAAGTCTTGACTGGGGATTTTGATGATAGAAGATTTGGGGGTATGTTGAAAATCGGTAATAATATCGCGGAGATTTTTTCAAGTAAGCGCCCTGTTTTTTCGGTCGAGTTTTTCCCGCCGAAGACGGAGGAGGGGGCGCGCCAGATTTTGCGTACGGCAAATAAGCTCAAGCCGCTGAAGCCCGACTTTGTTTCGATTACATACGGGGCGGGCGGGTCGAGCCGCGAGCGCACCATTGAGTACGGCGAGCTTTTGAGAGAGATTTTCGATTTCGAGGTGATGCCGCATTTGGCATGCTACGGACATTCCAAGGCGGAGGTTGCGGCGGTATTGGACAGAATCGCGGCTTCGGGGCTGCGCAACGTGATGGCTCTGCGCGGAGACAAACCGCGCGACGGGTCGGTTGCGCCCAATCCCGACGGATTCGCGCACGCCAACGAGCTTGTCGAATTCATACGCTCGCGCTACCCCGATTTCGGAATCGGTTGCGCGGGGTATCCCGAAAAGCACCCCGAAGCTCCGACGCTGGAGGCGGACATCGACAATTTAAAGCGCAAGGTCGACGCGGGGGCGGATTTTATCACTACCCAGATGTTTTTCGACAACTCGCACTTTTTTGCATTCGTCGAAAAATGCCGCAAGGCGGGAATCGACAAACCGATAGTCGCGGGGCTTTTGCCCGCACTCTCGCTAAAGCAGCTCGCAAACTTCAAGGCGATGTGCTCGACGGAAATCCCCTCGAAGCTTGTCGAAAGTCTGGAGGCGGCTGGCGAATCCGCCGAGGCGCAGGCACAGGCGGGGCTTGATTGGGCGAGCCGTCAAATCGACGAACTCGTCGCGCAGAACGTTGCGGGAATCCACTTGTATATTTTGAACAGGGCGGAGTCCGCGCTGAAGCTTTCGGCGAAAATCGTGAACGCGTAGTTTTTGAGGGGAAAATTTTTTATGCGGAAAATCGACACGCTTCTCTTCGATTTCGACGGCGTAATTGCGGATACCGAAAGCCAGTACACGCGGTTTTGGCGCGAATATTTTTCGGAAAATTCTAATGTGAATCCAGAGGAATTTGCGCTGAAAGTCAAGGGGACGCCGCTTAAAAAGATTTTCGAAACCTACTTTTCGGGGTTGGGTGAAGACGAATTTGCGCGGCTTACCGAAAAGCTTGCGGCGTTCGAAAAGACTCTCGACTATTCGCCGATTCGGGGCGTTGTGGAGTTTATCGAAGCGGCGAGGGCGCGCGGATTCAAAACGGGGCTTGTTACAAGCTCGGGCGCGAACAAAATGCGCTCGGTTTTCGAAAAGACGCAGTACGGGAAACTCTTCGACACTCTCATTACGGCGCAGGATATTACCATCGGAAAGCCCGACCCGATGTGCTATTTGCTCGGGGCGAAGCGGCTGGAATCCGCGCCCGAAAATTGCGCGGTGTTCGAGGATTCCCTGACGGGCTTGAAGGCGGGGCGGAGCGCGGGTATGTTTGTCGTCGGGCTTTTGACGACTTTCCCGCGGGCGCAGGTCGAGCCGCTAAGCGACGTTGTAATCGGCGATTTTGCCGACGCGTCCGCCGTATTCGCCATTTTGGACGGCGTGGCGCAAAAATAAAAAACTATCCGTTTTCTGCGAGCTTTCTGTAGAGCGTGCGGCGGCTGATTCCGAGTATTTCGGCGGCTTTGCTTTTGTTGCCGCCCGCGGCTTCGAGGGCGCGTTTAATCAGGGCGTCTTCGTTCTCCTTTTTCGTGGGCACGGGCAGCTGCGGGGCGACGGCGGTCGGGGTTTGCTTTGACGGCGCGGCGGGCGGCGTTTTGTACGTTTCGTCCAAGTCGGCGACGTCGATTTTCCGCACGGGGCTCATAACCACGACGTTTTCGCAGAAATTGCGAAGCTCGCGGATATTCCCCGGCCACGGGTAGCGCACGAGCAGCTCGAGGGCGGCGGGAGTGAACTCGACGGGTTGGGTTTCGTTCTCCTTTGCGTAATATTTCGAGTAGGCGTCGAGCAGGTTGGGTATGTCCTGCGGGTGCTCGCGCAGCGGCGGAATTTTTATCTCCACGACGTCGAGCCTGTAGTAGAGGTCGGAGCGGAAATCCCCGCTTTGGGCGAGAGCCTTGAGGTCGCGGTTTGTGGCGCAGACGATTCTGACGTCCACGCGTATGCTCTCGTTTCCGCCGATTCTCTCGAGCGTTTTCGTCTCGAGAAAGCGCAGTAGCTTCACCTGCGTTGCGGCGTCGATTTCGCCGATTTCGTCGAGGAAAATCGTGCCGCCGTCCGCCGCCTCGAAGCGTCCGATTCTACGGTTGACCGCGCCCGTGAACGCCCCCTTTTCGTAGCCGAAAAGCTCGCTTTCGAGGAGGTTCGAGGGAATCGCCGCGCAGTGGACGGGCACGAAGGGCTTGTCGGCTCTGGGGCTGGAGACGTGTATCAAATGGGCGATGAGCTCCTTGCCCGTGCCCGTCTCGCCCGTGATTGTAATCGTGGCTTTCGAGTGCGCCGCCTGAGTTGCGCGCTCGACGACCTCGCGCATCTTCGGGCTTTGCGCGATTATGTCGCCGAGTTCGAAGTGCCCGTTTGCCACCTGCGTTGCGGCGGCGTGTTTTTTCTGCGCCCGCGCCTTTTCGATTTTTGCGTCGAGCCGCGTTTTCTGCTCCTCGATTTTTTCGGCGCGCTTGGTTAGTGCCTTTTTCAAAATGTCCTCGAGCCTGTCCACGTCGATGGGCTTGGAGAGGAAATCCGTAGCGCCGCGCTTCATCGCCTCGACCGCCGTCTCGACGTTGCCGTAGGCGGTGAGCATTATGCACACGGGCTCGGAGGGCAGGGAAATCGCCTTGTCGATGACGCTAAGCCCCGATTTGCCCGACATTCTGAGGTCGGTGATTACCGCGTCGAAATTTTCGGCGTCCATCAGCTTTATCGCCTCGTCCGCATCGGC
The DNA here is from genome assembly GCA_002437405.1 of Opitutia bacterium UBA6410. GTDB lineage: Bacteria > Verrucomicrobiota > Verrucomicrobiia > Opitutales > Intestinicryptomonadaceae > Merdousia. The sequence goes on from DJPO01000059.1 coordinate 3,036, forward strand.
GGCGGCGAGAACGTCGTAGTCGTCGGAAAGCACGGCGGCGAGTCCGTCGCGCGTGTTTTTTTCGTCGTCAACTATTAAAACGCTTTGCATTTTTTATCCCTATTATTCGCCAATAAATACTATTGAATTGTTTTCGACAAGGTCAAAAAGTTCCGCGACGTCGCGGTTCGAAAGCAGGACGCAGCCGTGGCTGTTGGGCGTGCCGATTTTGTCCTCCTGATTCGTCCCGTGGATATACACGAAGCGCGCGTAGGTGTCGACGTTCCCGCCCGCGTTTTTGCCGTCCTCCAGCCCGCGCAGGCGCATTATGCGCGTTGTAATCAGGTTCTTCGCCTGTTCCTCTCGGCTTTGCTCCTCGACCAGCCCCTGCGGAACCCGCGCCCGAAAGACGGTGCGCAGCCTCTCGCCCGCCCCGATTTTCCCGTCGATTTTATGCAGCCCCGTGGGAGTTCCCAGCGAGCCCTCGACGCAGCTTGGCGGCTTGCGGGAAGTCGAGACATCGTAGGACTTTTCGAGCCTTCCGCCGTCGAACAAAAAAAGCTTTTGCCGCGCAATCGAAACGTAAATTAAGTGTTGCGTGGCGCGAACTTTTAATTCATTACAGGCATTTACAATTTTTTTAAGCAAAGTATCCATGAATAAAAAATATAGAATAGGCATAGTCGGCGCGACAGGCGCGGTCGGTCAGGAGCTTCTCGAACTTCTCTTTGCGAGAAACTTTCCGATGTCTTCCCTTACACTTTTGGCATCGGCAAGAAGCGCGGGCAAGAAAATTTCGCACGCGGGGCAAACATTTACGGTCGAAGAGGCAAAACCCGAAAGTTTCGAAAATCTCGACATCGCGATTTTCTCGGCGGGCGGCAGCGTCTCCAAGGCTCTCGTCCCCGAGGCTGCAAAGCGCGGGTGTATAGCAATCGACAACAGCTCGGCGTTCCGCATGGATCCCGAAGTTCCGCTCGTCGTCCCCGAAGTCAACCCCGAGGCGGTCAAGGCGCACAAAAACATCATCGCAAACCCCAACTGTACGACGGCGATTTCCCTGATGGCTCTCTGCCCGCTCCACCGCAGATTCGGTCTGAAACGCTTTTTCGCGTCCACCTATCAGGCGGTTTCGGGCACGGGCGTTGCGGCGATGCAGGAGCTTGAAAATCAGGTCAAGGCGTTCGCCGAAGGGCGCGAAATGCCCGTTTCGGTGTATCCCTACCAGATCGCCTTCAACGTGATTCCGCACGTTGACGTATTCCTCGACAACGGCTACACGAAGGAGGAAATGAAGATGCTCAACGAAACGCGCAAGATTATGAGCCTTCCCGAAGTGAAGTGCTCGACGACCTGCGTGCGCGTTCCCGTTATGCGCGCGCACAGCGTGGCAATCAACGCGGAATTCGAAAAGCCCGTCGATGTCGAAGAGGCGCGCAGGGTTGTTTCGGAATTTTCGGGCGCGGTTCTCGACGACGACGTCGCCGAAAAGAAATACCCGATGCCCCTTAAATACCAGCGCAAGGTAAAGTGCGGCGTAGGCAGAATCCGCAAGGACTTGGCGTTCGACAACGGACTTTCGTTCTGGGTCGCGGGCGACCAGCTCTGGAAGGGCGCGGCTCTCAACGCGGTGCAAATCGCGGAACTGCTCGTAAAGTAGTACGGAATTTTTTTAGGCGGCCGACGGTGTTTTTACCGTCGGCTGTTTTTTTTGCGCGGTTGAAAATCGGCGCGCGGAGATTTTACCCGTAAAAACGCGACAAAAACGCGCCGCGCATTCGGTTAAAAATTGTTTGCCTAAGCCGATTCCAAATGGGATATTTTTATTATGAGACGTTTTTTTGCGATTTTGATTTCCGTCGCCGCGGCACTTTCGGCAGCCGCGCAACAGCCCGAATTTGAGGCTATATTCCGCGAGCGCGCCAAAACGTGCGTGGGCGTAAAATACATTCTCGAAATGGAGGAGAGCCGCACGGAAGTCCGCACGGGCGGACTCGTTGCGCGCCCCGACGGCACGGTCATTATGCCGTCTTCGGCGATTCCGTATTTTTCGCGCCCGTCGAACCTCAAGGACTTCCGCATATTTTTCGAGGGCGGGGATTCGGACGGATACTCGGCGGATTTTCTCGGCTTCGACGCCGCGTGGCGCGTCTATTTTTTGCGCATAAAAAACGGACTTCCGAAGGGCGTGAAGGCGGTCTCGGAATTTAAGAGCTCGAAGCTCGGGCTTGGCGACTGGGCGTGGGGCGTGGAAATCGCCGATTCGCTCGACTACGCGCCGTGCGTGCGCAGGTCGTATGTAATGCTCGCGGACGTTACGGAAAAGAACGAGGCGGTTTTCGCCAATCCGATAGCGGGCAAGGGGCTTGGCGTGTTCGACGCCAACGGCGACTTCGCTGGTTGGGCGCAGGATTCCGCCGTAGACTTCTACACGATGATTTTTTCGAACAACCAAAGCATACCCGTACGCCTGCGCGACGACCCGCTTTCGCGGACGGTCGTCCCCGCCGACTCGCTCCCCGCAATCCTCGCGCGGATTCCCTCGAAGCCCGAGGGCGACAAGTCGGGCTGGATAGGCATTAGCGACATACGCCCCGTAAAGCGCGAGGTCGCGAAGTTTATGGGCATCGAAAAAATCGGCGCGGTTGTCGTCGGGCGCGTGTTCGACGATTCTCCCGCGAAAAAGGCGGGCGTTGCCGAGGGCGACATCATCGTGGAATTCGACGGTAAACCCCTGCCGAGGCTGCGCTCCGACGACTCCACGCTTTCGGCGTTCATCTTCAAAAACAAGCAGCTCAAGCCCGACACCCAGCACAAAATGAAGGTAATGCGCGGCGACAAGACGCTCGAGCTGCAGTTCACGACGGGCACGTTCCCGCGCGAATTGCGCGAAAGCCAATATAAATATTTCAAGCGACTTGGATTCTCGGTGCGTGAATTTGTCTTCGACGACGCGATTTCCCGCAAAATGCGCACGTCGTCTTCGCAGTCGCCCGTCGTGCAGTTCGTCAAGCGCAACAGCCCCGCGGCGTCCGCGCAGCCTAACGGTTTGTCGCCTTCGGTGATAATCCGCGAAATCAATTCCCAGCCCGTGAAAAGCTACGAGCAGGCGGTCGAGACTCTGTCGAAAATCGACGCCGACAAGGGAGTCTCCGACTTGGTGTTGCTCGTCGAGGACTACAAGGAAACCAAACTTTTGCGTGTGAAATTGGACTGATTTATGCGCGGAATTTTTGCGGCACTTTTATTTTTTGCGGGAGCGGTAGCGGCATTCTGCGAGACGTTTGCCGAAGCCGACGCCAGACTTCGCGGCGAGGCTCGGGCGCAGTTTGAGTCGGCTCGAAAACGCGCGGATTTTGCGGCGAAAGCCAAGTTGCTCGACGCCGAAATTTCGGCGTCGGAGGCGGTTCTCGAATCGCTTTTGCGCCGCGCGGAAATTCTTGCAAAACGCTTGGAAAACGCGCGTGCAGCGGACGCGCCCGTCGCCGAAAAAATCGCGCGCGACAAAGTCGCGCTTGCAGAAATTTCCCGCAAACTCGACGCTCTGTACGCCGCGCTTTCCGCCGCCGCCGACAAGGCGGGGCTTGCGACGGAAAAACTTTCGGCATCGGACTTCGGAAAACTTTCGGCGGCCGAAAAATTCTCGCAGTTTGCCGAATTCTACAAGCAGTGCCTTTCCGCCGATACGAAAGTTTATTCGGAAAAACCGCAGCTACGCACGGGCGTTTTCGCGCGCGCGGCGGGTAGGCGAGTCTCGGGGGACTTTGCAGAAATCGAAGTTGAAGGAGGCGCGAAATGACGCTACGGAAAACTTTTATATTTTTTGCCGCGCTTTTGTCCGCAGTTTTTTGCCGCGCCGAAAATGCGGCGGTTGCGGGCGGCTCGGAATTTTCCGAAGGGCGCGCCGCGAAAATTTTGGCGGAAAAAACCGCGCGGCTCGAGTCGGTTTCGAAGGAAATCGCTGCCGCGCGCGAACGCATCGAAGAGCTCGAATCCGCGCTTGCAGCCCGCGCCGACTCCGATTCCGCGAGCCGCTTTTACGACGCGCAGGCGGCGGAGCTTTCCGCCAAGCTCGCCGCGTTCGAGTCCGAACTGCCGTGTTCGGTAAAAACCGCGCGCGCAAAAAAAATGTCCGCGCCCGAGCTTTCGGCGTATCTTTCGCTTCGCGGGCAAAAGTGGCTCGACGCGCTCTTGAAGCCGCTTTCGCCGATTCCCTTTACCGCCGTTTCCGCCTCGGACGGCTCTACCGTTGGCGGCGAATTTTTCAGGGTCGGGGCGTTCGGATACTTTGTCGCAAAGGATTCCCGCGCGGGGTTTGTATCGCCCGACGGCGTTTTGTACGGCGAAAAATTCGGCGGGCAAATCCGCGCTTTTGCGGATGGAAAATCGCATACGTTGCCTGCGGATATTTCGGGCGGCATGGTGCTGGCGGACGAAAAGTCGCCGCGCGGTTTTTGGGGCGATGTCGAACGCGGCGGAATTTTTATGCTGCCGATTCTCCTTTTCGCGCTCCTTTCGGCGGCGGTGGCGGTTTGGAAAACCGCGCAGTTTTGGCGCATGCGCAACCCGTATCCGCTCCTGAGCGCGGCGTTTGAAAAATCGGGCGCGGACGGGAATTGGGAGGACGCCGCGTATGCGGTAATCGGGCGCGTCGAACGGCGGCTGCGCTCGCGGCTTTCGGTTTTGTCGGTGACGGCGGCGGTCGCGCCACTCTTCGGACTGCTCGGGACTGTTTCGGGGATAGTCAAAACTTTTGCGGGTCTTTCGCTCTCGGGCGCGGCTCAGGCGAAGTCGATGGGCGCGGGAATCGCCGAGGCTCTGATTACGACCGAATACGGGCTTGCCGTCGCGATAGCTTCGTACGTCGCGTACGCGCTCCTCTCGCGCAGGGTGCGCGCGGAGGTCTCGAAAATGGAGGATTTCGCGGAGAAACTTGCGGACGGAAAATGACGGATTTTCTGAAAACATATGCGGAAATTTTCGAATCGGGCGGGGTTCTTATGCTGCCGCTCGCCGCGCTCGCGTTGTATTTGTATTACGGCGAATTTTCCGTCTGCCTTGCTCTTCATAAAATCCGCCGCGATTTTTCCCGCAGCCGCAGACTCCCCGAGCCGCGCGTTTTGGACGCAATCGGCGGGCGGATAAAAACCGCGAAAATCCTTTCGTCCGCCGCGCCGCTGCTGGGGCTGCTCGGGACGATATGCGGAATTTGCTCGGCGTTTTCCGCGTACGACGGCGCGGGTGCGGGGAATCTTGCGGGCGGGATTTCCGCCGCGCTGATTACGACGCAGGCGGGGCTTGTTGTGGCGATTCCCTCGTGGCTGCTCGCGGTCTATGCGTCGGCGAAGCTCTCGGATTTGCGCAATTTGGCGGACGAAAAAAAGGACGCGGAGGGCGGGCGATGAGTTTTAGGAGGCGGCAGATTCCCGACGAGGGCGGCGACTCGCCGATTAACATATCGCCGTTAATCGACGTGATTTTCATTCTTCTGATTTTCTTCGTGGTCGCGGGGATTTTCGGCGATTCCGCCGCCGAAAAGATTGACCTGCCCGCCTCGCAGACGGCGCATTCTTCCGATACTTTGCTTGCGAAGATTTCGGTTTCGGCGGACGGCGGCGTGCTGCTCGACGGACGGAAGACGGCGTTGGATTCGCTGGAATTCGAGTTGTCCCGCCGCCCCGATTTGAAGGGCGTTTGCATCTATTCCGACGCCTCCGTTCCCGTCGGAAGATTGGTCGAGGTTATGGACGCGGCAAAACGCGGGGGAGTCGGCGAAATTTTCATAGCATCGAAGAAATGAAAATGCGCGCTTGGATAGACGAAGTTGCCGTTCTCGCCATCGCCGCCGCAGCGGTGTTTGCGACGTTCGCCGTTTTGCCGCTGTCGTTTTCGGTGTCCGCCGCGCCAGCGAAATCTGCAAAAACAAAATATTTTGAAGTAGTTGCCGCCGACGACGTCCCCGAATCTCCCGCGGTTTCAAGGGGCGGAACGCCGCGTGCGGCGGGGTTGCGCGAAGGCGGAAGCCTCACAGTTTTGGACGAAAAAATTTCGGAGGGGCTGCGCCCGAGCCCGTCGAATTTAGCGGCGGCACTCGGCATTCCCGCCGCAGCCGAAGTCGGAGTTCCGTATCCCGCCGCGTATTCGACTGGCGGCGCGCAGCTTGTCGGCGGCTGGGGGATTGAATCGCCCGCATATTTTGCCGTAGACGGCGCGCAGTACAATTTCCGCGATCTGCCCAAGCTTCTGGAATCCGCAAAAATAAAATACCCGCAAAAACTCAAGGATCAGGGAAGGGAGGGACTTGTCGAGCTGCTCGTTGAAATCGACGCCCGCGGGCGCGTCGAAGTCGCGGGCGTGAAGAGCTCGACGCACCCGCTGTTTACAAAAGCCGCCGTCGAGGCGGTTTCGCGCTTCCGCTACGAGCCGCCAGCCGAGCTTGGCGATGACGGCCGCGCGCGGTTTATTTTGCCCGTACCTTTTAAAATTCTCGACTTATGAAATTTTCGAAATTTTCCGCCGTAGTTTTGTTTTACGTTGCCTGCTGCGCATTGCCTCTTGCGGCGCAGCCCGCGCAGACGGCGACGCCGTTCGGCAATCTCCCGACTCTTTCCGCGCGCGACTCGCAGCTGCTAAAACGCGCCGAGGCGGCGGAGTCGGTGCGCGAAAAAATCGAAATTTTGGAGGACGCCGTGAAGTCGGAGCGAGCCGTGGACGCCGCCGCATTTGCGCTCGGCAACGCGTATTTTTCGCTCGGCGAATACGAAAAGGCGGCGGCGGCGTACGAAAAAACGCTTGCAAAACTGCCGAACTTTTTCGCCGCCAGAAAGAATCTCGCCTATGCCCGCGACGCGCTCGGCGACTCTGAGGGGGCGCGCAAAAACTTTCTCGCCGCGCTCGCGCTCTCGGGCGCTTCGGATTCCGACATTCTCTTCAAACTCTCCGAGGGCTACGCAAAGGCGGAAGACTGGAGTGCGGCTTTGGATTGCATAAACCGCGCGATATTGTATTCGTCGGGCGAGAACCCCGCCGCGCAATACGCGCGCGCCTATTATCTGTTCAAAATCGGGCGGTTCGCGGAGTCTGCCGCGGCGTGCGGGCGCGTCCTTGCCCGAAACCGCGCGGATTCGGCGGCTCTGTGCCTGCTCGGAAACTGCCGCAGCAGGCTCGGGGATTTTGCGGGCGCGTACTCGGCGTTTTCGCAAGTTCCCGCCGATTCCCCGCAATTCGGCGCGGCACAGATTGCGCGTGCGGACATATTGTTTTCGCAAAAATGCTACGCCCGCGCGGCGGAAATCTATCTGGAGCGCGGCGAAAAATCCCGAGCCGTCCGCGCGGCGCAAGCGGCGGCATTGGCGGGCGATTTCCGCGCGGCGGCGTCCCTTGCGGCAAAGTTCCCCGATTCCCCCGAAAAGCGCAACATACTTGCGCGCGCATATATCGGACTCGGCGACGCGGCGGCGGCAAGGAAAATCCTGTCGGAAATTCTCGCCGAAAACCCCTCGGACGCCTTCGCGTGTTTCGAGTCGGCGGAAATCGCGTTTGCCGAAAAAAACTACAATCTTGCAAAAATACTTTACAAAAGGGCGGAAAGCGACGAAAAATACTTTAATGCGGCGCGGTTCGGTTCGGCGAAAACGTGCGTCAAAACGGGCGATTTCGCTCAGGCGATTGCCCTCGTGCGCTCGTTGCGCGCGTCCAATCCCGAGCTCGCGCAGTACATCGAATTTTTGAAAAATGCTGAAAACGGCGGACATTTTTAAAATCGGGCGTCCCCTCATTATGGGGATTTTGAACATCACGCCCGATTCCTTCTCCGACGGCGGGAAATATTTTTCCGCCGAGTCCGCGCTTGCGCACGCCCGAAAAATGGTCGCGGACGGCGCGGATATAATCGACATCGGGGCGGAATCCACGCGCCCGAACGCCGAAAGGGTTTCCGCCGAAGACGAGCTTGCGCGGCTCGTGCCCGCAATACGCGCGGTGCGTTCGCTCTTCCCGAACATTCCGATTTCCGCCGACACATACAAGCCGCAGGTCGCGCGCGCCGCAATCGAGGCGGGCGCGGACATAATCAACGACGTGGTGTCCGACGAAAGCGGCGGATTCGCGATGGCAAAGGTTGCGGCAAAGCTCGGCTGCGGGCTCGTGATAACCCACAATTCGCGCGGGGAGGCGGGAAGCGGAGGGTTCTTCGAATCGCTTTGCTCGCGGCTCGGTGAAAAAATCGCCGTTGCGGTCGCCGCGGGAGTCCCGCGCGAAAACATAATTGCGGACGCGGGCGTAGGGTTCGGTAAAACCGCCGCCGAGAATGTCGAAACCGTCGCGCGGCTCGGCGAATTGCGGGCGCGTATTGGCTGCCCGATTCTGCTCGGGGTCTCGCGCAAGTCGATGTTCTCGCAAATCGTGGGCGACGACTTCGCCGACAGGGACGACGCCACCGCCGCTATTACCGCAATTTCTGTTTTCGAAAAATCCGCGGACATTCTGCGCGTGCACGATGTCGAAAAAAACGTAAACGCCCTGCGAACGGCGCGGGCATTGCTGGCTTATGGATGAGATAATAATAGATAGACTCAGACTTTCCGGAAAACACGGCTGCTTTGCCGCCGAGCGCGACGAACTGCGCGGCTTCGAGGTTTCACTGAGGCTGTTCCTCCCGCTTTCGCGGGCGGGCAAAACGGACGACTTGGAGGCGACAATCGACTACCCCGCCGCGATGTCAATTGTCGAGGGCGTCATCGGCGGCGAGAGCGTAAGGCTCATCGAAAAGCTCGCGGACATGATTGCCGAAAGGCTTTTCGTGCGCTTCGAGCTGCTCGCGCAGGTCGAGGTCGAGGTCGCGAAGCTCGGGGTTGACGTGGGCTTCGACTTCCAAAAAATTTCCGTAAAAATTCTCCGCAAGAGGGAGGACTATATCAAATGAAGAGTACGAAAATAGTTTTGGCGTTGGGTTCGAACGTAGGCAATCGGCGCGAAAATATCGTCGAGGCGGTTGCTAAACTCGGCGAATTTTGCTCGTTTTCGGCGAAGTCGCGCATCTACCAGACGCCGCCCGCGGGGTACGCAGACCAGCGCGATTTTCTCAACGCCGCCGTCTTCGGCGAGACGTTCGTCGAACCGCTCGAGCTGCTCGCGCAGTGCAAGAGGCTCGAGCACGAGCTCGGGCGCGAGCCGACTTTCAGAAACGGCCCCAGAACCGTGGACATCGACATAATTTTCTACGGCGGCGAGTCCGTCGACTCCGAGGAGCTCACGATTCCGCACCCGCGTTGGCGCGAGCGCGATTTCGTCAAAACCCCGCTCGTCGACCTGCTCGAGGCGGGCGCGTTTGACTCCCCCGAGTTTTCCGACCTGAAGTCCGAAATTTCGGATTTCGCGAAAATGTTCGAACCCTTCGGCGCGTTTTGATTATGCAGGAAAGCGGGACATTGTACGTTGTTGCGACGCCCATCGGGAATCTTTCCGACATTTCCGACCGCGCGAAAACCGTCCTCGCCGAATGCGACATTGTCGCCTGCGAGGACACCCGCGTTACGGGCGTTCTGCTCGGCAAGCTCGGGCTTAAAAAGGAGATGTTCGTAAACGAAAATTCCCGCGAAAAGGCAGCCGCGCCCGCGCTTTTGGAAAAACTTCTCGCGGGCAAAAACGTCGCGCTCGTAAGCGACGCGGGCACTCCGTGCGTCAGCGACCCCGGTTTTAGAATCGTGCGCGCGTGCCGCGCTGCGGGCGTGAAGGTCGTCCCAGTCCCGGGCGCGTGCGCGTTCGTGTCCGCGCTTTGCGCCTCGGGTCTGCCGAGCGACTCCTTTTTGTTTGCGGGCTTCCTGCCCCCGAAAACCTCCGCCCGCAAGTCGTTTTTCGAAAAACATGCCGACTTCCCGCATACGCTGATTTTCTACGAATCGCCGTACAGAATCGAAAAATTCGCAGCCGACGCGCTCGAAGTTTTCGGGGCGGAGCGCGTCGTGTGCTTCGCAAAGGAGATAACCAAATTCTACGAAAGATTTTTTGTCGGCAGGCTCGGCGACGTTTGCGCGGAGCTTGCGAAGTCGTCCACGAAAGGCGAGTTTACCGTGATAATAGCCCCCAAAGATTTTACCGTTTAGCATGAAAGACACCCTTGTTATAGACATCGGTTCGAATACCATAAAATGCCTGCTCGGGCACAGGGATTCCGACGGCAAAGTTTGCAAAATTTTCGAGCAGACGCTGGACTCGCGCATATCTTCGACTTCCTCCGAGGGACTCGCCGGAAATGCGGCGGAAATTATTTCGGACAGCATTGAAATTTTCCGCAAAAAGGCGGCGGAATTTTGCCCCGACTTCAAGTTGGCGGCGGTCGCGACTTCCGCCCTGCGCGAAAGCCCCGAGCGCGACGCGATTTTGGAGCGCGTGCGCGCATTGTGCGGCGCGGAAATCCGCGTGCTAAGCGGCGACGAGGAGGCGAAGCTCTCCTTCGCGGGCGCGATGACCGACCCGTCGATCGACTCCTACGAGCCGACCGCGTATTTCGATTTGGGCGGCGGAAGCCTCGAAATCGTTTTCGGCAAAAAGGGCAAGGCGAAATCCTTCACAAGTCTGCCCATAGGTGCTGTAAATATGACGCGCAAGTTTGTGGAGTCGCCGAAGTTAGCGGTCTCGGCGTCGGAAATCGAAAAAATGCTGATGTTCGCCCGCGGGGAAATCGGCGCGGTTTTTGCGAAAAAACGCCCCGATTTTTCGACGCTCGTCGGCGCGGGCGGAGCGGTTGTCGCCGCGCGGAGTGCGAAAAAAATCCTCTTCCCGCAGGGGCGCGAAAACGTCATAACGCTGCCGCAAATGCGCACGATTTTGATGAAAGTCTGCGCCGAGACAGCCGACGGGCGCGCCGAAAAATTCGGAGTCAGCGCGGGGCGGTGCGACATCGTCCCCGCTGCGTTTGCGTGCATCTGCGCGCTGATGGAGCGGCTCGGGGCGGCGGAGCTTGTCCACACTTTCTGCAATTTGCGCTACGGCGTTTTGCTCTCTAAAATCGCAAAATAATAGTGCCCGAATACCGCAAACAAAAAACCGCGCTTTTTTATTTGCGCGGTTTTTTTTTGGTTTTAGGGATTGGGAAATTCCCCTTTCAATCCCGTTTAGAAAACGGGGTAGCCGAGCAGCTGGTAGGCGATTGCAAGCCCCATTCTCTCGTGCCCCTTTGCGTTGGGGTGGAGTCGGTCGCGCTTTTCGTTCGCGAAGAACTGCGAGTGCGAGGGCAGGTTCGGCATAAGTCCGCAAATCGCGTTCAGGTCGATGACGGGAACTGCCCAAACGTTGCCCGCCTCCTTTACGGCGTCGACGTATGAATCGACGTACAGCCCGAGCCTGTTGGGGAACGATTCGTCGGGCTGGACGTTGCTGCCGCCGAAGTTTGCGAATCCGCGGTGTATCGGCGTCAAAAGGATTATCTGTTTGTTCGGGAAGTTCTCCTTCAAAAACGCCATTACTTTGTTGATTCTGCCCTTGAACGTGCCGTCCATTGCGAACTCGCGGCGTTGGCGCGGCTTTGTTTCGGTCTGGTTTATTTGCGCCTGCTGCTGGGAGTATTTATACCACTCGCCGAGTACGACCGAGCCGTTGTAGTCGTTCGTTCCCGCGAAAATGAAGATGGCGTCGATTTCCTCGCCGCTGGACTTCAGCTTTTCCGCCTGCCCGAGGACTCCGCCGAACGTGTGTCCGTTGATTCCGTAGACTTTCGGCTGGATTCCCAAAATGTCTTCGAGGAATTGCCAGTAGTTTTTCGACGTGCCGACGTGGCATTTGTCGGTTATGGAGTCGCCGAGGTACGCGACTTTTTTGCCGTTCCACTGGCTTTGGATTTGCGGCGTTTTTGCGGTGTCGGCGCGCGCCGTCGCAAAAGCGAAGACGGCGGCGCAGAGTGCGGTTGCGATGAGTCTGAATGTTTTTGAAATCATTGCGCGATTTTCGGGCGGCGGCGCGGGAATGTCAAATATCTTTGCATTGTACGAATTTATTTATTGCCATAAAGCGGCGGTGCGGGCAGTCTGTCGGAAAATCGCCGATGAAAGACACACGCGCAAAGATTATGGAAGCCGCCTTCGCTTTGATGATAAAAAACGGAGTCGACGCCGTGTCTACGGGCGACATCGCAAAGTCGCTCGGGATTTCCCGAAGCCTGCCGTACAGGTATTTCCCGACAAAGCGCGAGCTCGTCTATTGTACTTTCAAGTCGTATTTTTGCGACAGATATATGCCCGAATCCGAGGACGGTTTCCCGAAGACTCTCGGCGAGGCGGTCGAGATGCTTTCGGTTCGGACGCGCGAAATGCTTGCGGAGCTCGGCAGGGTAATCGGCGGGAAAATCGACGTGTTCGACTACAACGCGCTTTACCTCGAGGCTCTCAAGCGCGAGCCGCGTTTCAAAAAATATATCGCCGCCCAGTCGGTTCATTTTTCCGCGGGAGTCGACAGGGCGATTGCAAGCGGCGAGATAAAACCCCTGTCGCCCGATTTCGTCAAGCGCGTTATTATGGACATCTGGGGGCGCGGCTCGGACATCTTTTCGCAAAAGTCGGGGCGGCGGACGCTGGAGGACATCGTCTCGGACTTGGAGTCTTTTTACGAGTTGATTCGCGCCCGATAGTTGCGGGCGGCGGCGTGGGCGTCGGTGATTTCTCACAACTTTGAAAAAACCGTCGCACGATTTGTTTGGCGGCGCGGTATGTTGGCTAAAGTTTAGCCGAGTTTCTTGCGCGGACTTTTGTGGGTATTTCGCAATTTTTATTCCGTACCGCCGCGCGCGGTTTGCCTGTAAAATTCCTTTTTATATTAGTGGGGCTGTTTTCTTGTTTTGTTTGAAATATAAAACCTATGTGATTTTATAAAAAACTTTATTGACAGGCGCGATTTTGTCTTTAGAAAAATTCCGGTTTTAAAAAAGAGTTTTAAATTTCAAACAAACACTTGCGCATATGGTAATGAAGAAATTTTTGAACAAGCCCGAAAATATCGCCGACGAAGTTCTCGAGGGGCTTGCGGGGGCATATTGCGACAAAATCGCGCTTGCGGGAAACAGAATCGTCGTCCGCGCGGTCGCGAAGCGGGCGGATAAAGTCGCGGTGATAACAATGGGCGGCGGCGGGCACGAGCCCGCGCTTTCGGGCTTTGTCGGCGAGGGCATGCTCGACGCGAGCGTTGTTGGCGATGTCTTCGCCGCGCCGAACGCGGTTTCGGTTTTGACGGCTCTGAGAAAATTCAGGGAGTACGCGGGGATTCTGCTTGTCGTGCTGAACCACGCGGGGGACGTGATGAGCGCGAATATGGCTCTTAAAATGGCGGCGCGCGAGGGAATCAACGTGAAGTCTATTCTCGTTTCCGACGACATTTCCGCGGGTCTCGATACCCCGAAGGCGGACAGGCGCGGGCTCGCGGGGTCGATTGCCGTGATAAAGGTCGCGGGGGCTGCGGCCGAGGCGGGGCTTGGGCTCGACGAAGTTTTGGCGGTCGCCGAAAAATTCAATTCGCGCATTGCAACGCTCGCCGTGGCGATGACGGGTTGCACGCACCCGCAGACGGGTCAGCCGATTTCCGAGCTCGCCGACGACGAAATGGAAATCGGAATGGGGCAGCACGGCGAGGGCGGCGGCGGCCGCGGGAAAATCCTGTCCGCCGACGAAACCGCCGCGATTATGTTCGGGAGGCTCGCGGAGGCTGTCGGGCTGAAATCGGGGGAAAATGTTTTTATCATCGTAAACGGGGTGGGGGCGAGCACGCCGATGGAGCTTGCGATTGTATTCCGCGCGGCGAAAAAGTGCGCCGAAGAGCGCGGGGCGCAGGTAGTCGGCGGCATTGTCGACGAGCTTTTGACCGTTCAGGAAATGGCGGGCTTCCAGCTGATTTTGTGTGTTGCGGACGGCGAAACTTTAAAATACCTCTTAGCCCGCGCGAACACCCCCTATTGGACTTGCATCGGAGAATAATTTTATGGGACTTACTCTCGAAAATCTGAAAAAAATGTTCGCCGCAGCCGCGCGCGACATCGACGAAAACGAAGCGTACCTCTGCTCGCTCGACGCGGTTTGCGGGGACGGAGACCACGGGGTCGCGATACGCGGGGCGATTGACGCGGCGGCGGACGCGGTGGCTGCCGCGCCCGATGTTAAAAACGCGTTTTCCGACGCGGGAATGGCGGCGATGGGCAACTCCAACGGCTCGACAAGCTCGATTTACGGGACGCTGCTTATGGGAATCGGCGACGCAATAAAAAGCGCCGAGCCCGAGGCTGCCGAAATCGCCGAGGCGTTTGAATCCGCGCTCGCTTCGATGCGCGAAGTCGTCAAGGGCGGCGTGGGCGACAAAACGTGCTTCGACGCGCTAATTCCCGCAATCGCCGCGATGAAGGGGCAGCCGACTGTCGCGGAGCTTTTCGCCGCAGCGGCTGACGCCGCCAAAAAGGGCGCGGACGGCACGGTAGACCTTGTCGCAAAATTCGGCAGGGCGCGCAATCTCGGAGAGAAGTCGCGCGGCTCGAAAGATCCGGGGGCGGTTTCAAATGCGATGATTTTCGCGGCGTTTGCCCGCGTTCTCTCGAAATAGTTTTAATCTCAATTGGAAAGTAAAAATATGGCTGACGCCGAAGGAAACATCGAAGCAAAAAATTTTAACGCAAACGTCGCCGCCCAAAACAACGGCGCGTTCTTTCTAAAGGGCTTGAACAATGCCGACTGGGGAATCAAGGCGCGCATGTCCGCCATCTTCAACCCCGAAAGCGGCAACACCGTTATGCTCGCGTTCGACCACGGGTACATAATGGGCCCGACAAGCGGGCTGGAGCGCATGGACATTTCAATCGCCCCGCTCGTGAAGTCCGCCGACTGCATTATGTGTACGCGCGGCGCGCTGCGCAGCGTGATACCGCCTGAGTCGCGCGTGCCGCTGGCGCTGCGCTTCAGCGCGGGTTCGACGATTCTCACGGAGCTGAACGACGAGTGCCTTATGTCGATCGAGGAAGCCGTGCGGCTCAATGCGTCCGCGATTGCCCCGATGGTTGCAATCGGCGGCGAGTTCGAGGCGAAGACGATTGCCAATCTCGCCAAGTGCGCGGACTTCTCGGCGCGCTATTCCATTCCCACGCTCGGCGTCACGGCGGTCGGCAAAAACCTTTCGCGCGACGCCCGATACCTCGGGTTGGCGACGCGCGTTTGCGCGGAAAACGGCGCGAATTTCGTCAAGACCTATTATTGCGAAGAGGGCTTTGAAAAGGTCGTCGCGGGCTGCCCCGTGCCGATTGTAATTGCGGGCGGCAAAAAGCTCCCCGAAAACGAGGCTCTTGAGCTTGCGTACAAGGCGATTTCCAGCGGCGCGCGCGGCGTCGACATGGGGCGCAACATCTTTCAGGCGGCGAATCCCGCGGCGATGCTCGAGGCCGTCAAGGGCGTCGTCCACAAGGGGCTGAAGCCCGCCGAGGCATTCGAGCTTTACAGGACGCTTTCGGCGCAGTAATTTTAAAGGATACGGGAGAAAATAGGAGGCATACATGTCGAAATTTTTGAAAATTCTAATTTGCGCCGCGCTCGCCTGCTCGGCTTGGGCGCAGGACGCATACGTCAAAGGCGGTTCGTTTTCCGACACCGTCGAAAAGAGTGCGGCGAAATACCGCGCAGCCGCCGCAAAGCGCGCCGCGGATTTCGCGGGGGATTTTAAAATTTCCGACGCGTACGCCTCCTTCGCTTTCCCGAACTGGAGCAAGCACGAAATCGACTCGGTCAATCCCGCGAAGAATCCGTTCAACCCAAAGCTCGCTTTCGACGGCGAATATGTCTGGAAGAAAATCGACCTGTGCTTCGACAAAAGTTTCGACCTTCAGATATGCAATCCGCGCTATAAGCGCAGTGTCGTCTTCTACGTCTACTTCACGATAGACGCCGCGCGCGCCGCAACCCTGCCGCTCGAAATTTCGTCGGGCGGCAAGTGCGAGCTGTTTGTAAATGCCGACAGCGTTGCGGTTCTCGATTCGTCCGACGCCTCCGAAAAGGGGTATTTGGGGCGTGCAAATGTTTCGCCGAAAAACTCCGACAGGCGGACTTCGGGCTTCAAAAAAGTCGCGCTCAACCTCAAAAAGGGCGAAAACAAAATAACGCTTAAATATTTTGTCCCGACCCCGAAGTTGCCCGTGCTTTTGTATATGTCTTTCGACGGCGGAGAGGCAGTCGCGACTGCCGAAAAAATCGCCGCCGACTTCCCAGCGGAGTCCGACACGTTTTTCATGTGGGGCGCGAACCGCCAAGTGCTGCCCTCGCTGCTCGCCGCGCGCGACAACCGCGCAATTTTGAAGGACTACCTCTCCGAGGCTCTCGAGCGTTCGCTGTACTCGGCGGGCAAGTTCGAGCGCGAGCTTGAAAAGCTCGCCTCCGACGGTTCGGAAGCGGGCGATGCGGCGCGCATTGCCCTTTGGGAAAATATGCTCAAAACGCTCGAAGCCGAAAAGGCGTTGGGCTACGATGTCGCAAATGTCCGCGCTGCGATGGAGGACATCAAAAAGACCTATCCCGAGTACGACGGCGACTTCGCAAAGCTCGCCGAATGGGAAAAGGCTATGCCCGAAATCAGGGCGGCACTGATGGCGGGCGACGCGTCCGCTAAGGCGCGCGCCGCGCAGTTCAAGCAGTTCGCGACAAAGTCTCTCCTTGCGAATCCGCTTCTGAAAAAGCACCCCAAGTGGGCGTTTATCTTCCGCAAGTGGGGCACGAAGGGAATGGGGATTCCCCAGAACTGGCAGGGCAACACCGCGCTCGTCAATGCGGGCTTCCTGAAGGGCAGGGCGAAGAGCCACACTTTTGCCGACGAGCTTTGGATTATCGACGACATCTCCAATCCCCAAAAAGCCCGCAAGGTTTTCGAGCCCAAGAGCGCGATTGCCGACATCGACGTTTCCTACGACGGAAAGAAAATCCTCTACTCGACAATCGACGACAAGATTTGCTGGAGGCTCGACGAAATCGACCTCGAAAGCGGCAAAACCCGCCAAGTCTCCCCGCGCCTCTACGACGACATCGACGCGTACGACGGCGCGTATACTCCCGACGGCAAAATCATTTTCTGTTCCACCGCAACGCACGTCGGCGTTCCGTGTGTCGAGGGCGACGACTGGGTCGCGAACCTCTATTCGATGGACGCCAACGCCGAGACCGAAAAGGAGGCGGAGGACTCAATCCGCCAGCTGACTTTCGAGCAGGACGCCGACTGGTCGCCCACGATGCTCGAAAACGGGCGCGTGCTCTACACCCGCTGGGAGTACACCGACAACTCGCACTATTTCTCGCGCATTTTGATGCACATGAATCCCGACGGAACGGCGCAGTCGGCTTTCTACGGCTCGACGAGCTACTGGCCGAACTCGCTTTTCTATTGCCGCCAAATCCCGAACGACCCCAATAAATTTGTCGGCATTGTCTCGGGGCACCATGGCGTCGCGCGAGTCGGCGAGCTCCACCTTTTCGACGTCTCCAAGGGCACTGTCGAGGAGAAGGGGCAAGTCCACAAGTACGCGTCGTTCGGCAAGACGTTCAAGCCCGAAATCAAGGACAGGCTCGTTGACGACAAATTCCCGAAAATCATACACCCCTATCCGCTTTCCGAAAACTACATTATTGCCTCCGTTTTCGGATTCGGCGACGAGCCGCAGGGCATCTGTCTTATCGACAAATTCGACAACATAACGCTCCTGCACTCGATTCAGTCGCGCGGATATGTCTACGAACCCGTGCCTGTCGAGCCGCGCAAGCTGCCCAACGAAATCGTCGACAAAACCGACCCCGATTTGGACTACGGCTATGTGTTCCTCAACGACATCTACAAGGGCGACGGGCTCAAGGGTGTCCCGCGCGGCACGGTCAAGGCTCTGCGCATTTTCGAATATTTTTATTGCTACCGCGACATCGGCGGGCACGCGTACATCGGCAACGAAGGCTCTTGGGACGTTAAGCGGATTCTCGGAACTGTTCCCGTAGAGCCCGACGGCTCCGCGCTCTTTAAAGCCCCCGCAAACCGCCCGATAGCCGTCCAGCCGCTCGACGCCGACGGCAAGGCTCTCGCGCTGATGCGCAGCTGGTTTGTCGTTATGCCCAACGAAACCCAAAGTTGCGTCGGCTGCCACGAAGGGCAGGGTATGACCCCCACGACCGCCCCAGCGTCGGCGGCGCGCAAGCGTCCCGAAAATATCCGCGAGTTCCTCGCACCCGTGCGCGGCTATTCGTTCGACCGCGACGTCCAGCCCGTTCTCGACCAGTATTGCGCCGGCTGCCACAATCCCGACGCAAGCAAAAACATTCCGAATTTCTCGCGCAAGAATCCCAAGATATGGCGCAAATTCTCGGAGTCGTACCTCAATCTTACAAAGTACGTCCGCCGCTCGGGACCCGAGAGCAACCAGCATATGCTAGCCCCGCTCGAATTCCACGCCGACACCAGCGAGCTAATGCAGATGCTCGAAAAGGGGCACAAGGGCGTGAAGCTCGACGCCGACTCCAAGGCGGCTCTCATAACGTGGATTGACCTGAACGTGCCGTTCTTCGGGACGTGGAAGGAAGTGTATCCGACCGTGAAGTACGACGGCTACGAACGCCGCAAGTTCTTCCTCGCAAAATACGCAAACCGCCACGACGACCCCAACGAAATCAAGTACGACGGCGGCGGGCGCAAGTTCCAAAGACCCGCTCCCGCGCCGCGCCACAGGGCGTCCGCGCCGAAAGCCGACGGCTTCCCGTTCGGCAAAGCCGACGCTGTCCGAAAAGTCGCCGACGCAAAGCTCCCCAAGGAGATTGTAGTCCCGATGGGCGGCGGCGTTAACATGCGCTTTACGCTCGTGCCTGCGGGCAGCTTTGTCTTCGGCTCGAACAACGGCTTCTACGACGAGGGGCCCGCGCGCTTGGAAAAGGTCGAAAAGCCCTTCTATATGTCGCAAATGGAGGTCTCCAACGCGCAGTATGCGACTATCGACCCGACCCACGATTCGGGACATCAGGACAGGCTTTGGAAGGACCACGTCAATCAGGGCTATCCCTCGAATCTGCCCGAGCAGAGTGTCGTGCGCGTCTCGTGGAACGAGGCTGCCGACTTCTGCAAAAAGCTCTCCGAAAAAATCGGCGTGGGCGTGTCGCTGCCCACCGAAGTCCAGTGGGAATGGGCGGCTCGCGGCGGAAGTGGAGACGACTTCTGGTTCGGAAAGCTCGGCGACGACTTCGGCAACTTCGAAAATCTGATGGACTTCAACGCCAAGAAGCTCGCGGTTGAGGGTATCGACCCGCAGCCGAGAATCAGACCCCCTGAGTATTACGATACAATCGCGGCGGACAGAAATGTCGACGACGGCAACTTGATGGCTGTCCAAAGCGGAATGTATGCGCCAAATCCCTTCGGTCTCTACGATATGCAGGGCAATGTCGCCGAATGGACTCTCGACGACTACACCAAAACTCTCGGCGGCGAAGTCGTCCCCGACCGCAAGGTCGTACGCGGCGGCTCGTGGCGCGACAGAATGAAGTTCTCCCGCGTTTCCCTCCGCCGTCCGTACCGCCCGTGGCAGAAGGTCTACAATGTCGGAATGAGGCTCGTAATCAACGACGCCGAAAAGGCAGCCAAGCTCTTCCCCAAGGCGGACGCCCTCCCCGAGTACAAGTTCAAAAACACAAAACCCCTGCCGCTAAATCTTTCAACAGCTCAATAATATATTTATGAAACTAGAAAAACAGATGTTCTACAAAGACGGAAAATTCGACGCCGAAGCCGCAAAAAAAGCGTACTTCGAGATGATGGAAAATCTCGGATACCCCATTAGCGACAATCTGCGCGAAAATATGTGGGCGACCGACTTCGACCTCGGCGACTTCCCCGCGGTCGGAATGGGCGGAATCTTTTGGGCGCACGAAAACGAGCACGGTGTTTTCGGGCACGAAATTTTTCTTCTGCCCAACCAGATGCTAATCGAGCACCGCCACGTTGCGGGCTGCGGTTTGCCCGCCAAAAACGAGTGCTGGCAGGCGCGCGCGGGTACTTCCTATTGTTTCGCCGAAACGGGCGAGGACGCTTCGAAGTATCCGAATGTGAAAGTTCCCGAAAGCCAGAAAAAGTTCATAACGGTAGACAAGGTAAATGTGGCTGACGCGAAGAAGGGCAACATAGTGTGGATGGGCAGGCTGGAGTCGAGCCACTACCAGATTGCGGGCGACAAGGGGGCGGTTGTGACGGAGTACGGAGCGTTCCACTCCAACGACAACAATAGGTACACCAACCCCAACGTCGGCTTTTGAACGCGTGAAACTACCGCTTATGCGGCGTTTCGGGGAAGAAACTGCAATGGGTACGTAC
>DJPO01000059.1:23402-28551 GCA_002437405.1 Opitutia bacterium UBA6410
ATCGCAGTTTTTCCCCAAAGCCACCGCCTAACCGGCAGTTTGACGCGTTCTGAATATTACGGCAAAATTGCGCCGCAATTTTGCGGGTTTTTTAATGCGGGCTTTGCCCTTTCGAGAGGCTCTCGCCCCTCGAGCTTCCTCGCGGGGGATTACGGCAAAAGTCGCTTTGCTCCTTTTGCGGAATTGTAACGCGCAGGTTGCGGCTTTGCCGCTCCTGCTGTCGAGGGGCAGTTGCCCCTCGAGCTCCCCTTGTCGTCGGGAGGGGTGGTTGATTTAAAGACAAAAAAAGCGGGTCGCGGCTGGGTTGCCGCAATCCGCATTTTGTTCTTTGCCGATTTTATTGGCGCGCGTTCGCAAAGAATTTTGCGAAAAACAAGAGCTGGTAGTCTATCGCGTTGTTCCAGTATGCCGCGTTGTGTACGCCCTCGCGCGTGATGTAGTCGTGGGGGACATTATAGTACAGCAGTTTCTTGTGCAGTTCTTCGTTGACTTTGTAGAAGAAGTCGGAAGTTCCGCAGTCGATTATTATTTTCAGCGGGCGCGCGTTTATTTTCCCGACTATATTCATCACTGTGTGCGAGTCCCAAAGCTCCTCGTTGCCTGCGTACGAGCCGAGGCTTTTGTACATATCCCAATTATACGGGAACGGTCTGATGTCCACGCCGCCGCTCATCGAACCGCACGCTCCGAACACGTCCGAGCGGTTGATTCCGAGCCAAAGTCCGCCGTGTCCGCCCATGCTAAGCCCCGTGATTGCCCGCCCTTTGCGCTCGGCGATTGTCCTGTATTTCGAGTCAATCTGTTTTACGAGCTCTTCCGAGACGTAGGTTTGGTAGCGCAGTTGCGGGTCTTTCGGGCTATCCCAATACCACGATGTCGCGCCGTCGGGGCACACGATTATCATCGAGTAGAGCGTTGCGAGCTGCTGGAGGTTGGGCTTGATTTTCAGCCATGACGTATTGTCGCCGCCGTATCCGTGCAGCAGGTAGAGCACGGGGAATCTCCGCGCCGTGTCCGATTCGTAGGAGTCGGGCAAAACCACGATTGCGGGTATGCTTTTTTTCATCGCCGCGCTCGGAGCGTCGATTTTTTCGATTCCGTCGCTGTATCCGACGACTGCACAAGCGCAGAGCGCAAACGCAATCGCCGCCGTTTTCAAAATTTTGAGACTTTTCATAAAATAATAGTGTACATTTCATTTTCCGCAATTATCGTCGCTAAGTAAAGATTTTTTACCGAACCGTCGGAATCGGCGGTCTTATACTCCGCAAAGACAATGGAATTGACGACTGAAAATATCCTGATGATTGGCTCTCTTATGCTGATTTTCAGCATAATGATTGTGAAGGCGGGCTACCGTTTCGGAGTCCCCTCCCTTTTGATATTTCTCGCGGCGGGTATGTTTATGGGTATCGACGGGATGGGGATTTCCTTCAGCGACTATTCCAACGCCCAGTTCATCGGCATTATGTCGCTTTCGATTATCCTGTTTTCGGGCGGCGTAGACACCAGTTTCCCCGACATCAAGCCCGTAATTTTCCCGGGCATTGTGCTCGCGACTGTCGGCGTTTTGCTCACGGCGTTTTTCACGGGCGGTTTCATTTGGGGGGCGTCTTCGCTTTTGGGAATCAATTTCTCTTTCGCCCAGTCGCTGCTTCTCTCTTCGGTTATGTCTTCGACGGACTCTGCCTCGGTATTCGCCCTCCTCCGCTCGAAGGGGCTTGCGCTGAAACAGAATCTGCGCCCGCTGCTCGAGCTCGAAAGCGGAAGCAACGACCCGATGGCGTTCCTGCTCGCCATGGGCACGATTTCATATATGCAGGCGGGTGAATTCTCTACCGAGGTTTTGACGAATTTCGGGATTCAAATCGCCGTCGGTATTCTCGTCGGTTTTCTCTCCGCCAAAATCATTGTGTGGGTTGTCAACCACATAAATTTGTCGAACCAATCCCTCTATTCGGTCTTCATTTTCGCGTGCGTGCTCTTTGTGTATTCCGTAACCGACGCCCTGCGCGGCAACGGCTATCTGGCGGTCTATTTGGCGGGGCTTTTCGTCGGCAACAGCAAGATGATTCACAGGCGCAACATAACGCGCTTCTTCGACGACTTCACTTGGCTTTGGCAGATTGTGATGTTCCTTACGCTCGGGTTGCTGGTCAATCCCAACGAGCTTTTGCCCGTGGCGGGTATGGGGCTTGCGATAGGCGTATTTATGATAGTTCTGGGGCGTCCGCTTAGTGTGGTGATTTGCCTTGCGCCGTTCCGAAAGTTTACGCGCGACGCTGTCAAGTACGTTTCGTGGGTCGGGTTGCGCGGCGCAGTCCCGATTGTCTTCGCGACCTATCTTTTGACGTACGAAGTCCCCGAGGCGCGCACGATGTTCAACATAGTATTTTTCATAACGATTCTCTCGCTTGTCGTGCAGGGTATGACGGTAACGTCGATGGCGCGCTGGCTCGGCGTTGACGACAAGACCCCCGCGGACGCGACTTCCTTCGGCGTCGAGCTGCCCGAGGAGATAAAATCTGCGATGGCGGAAATCGAGGTGACACCCGACATTTTGGCGGGCGGAGACACGTTGGCGAGTTTCAAGTTGCCCGAGCACACGTTGGTGATGATGGTAAGAAGGGGCGCATCGTTTTTCATTCCCAAGGGAGGAACGAAGTTATTGGCGGGCGACAAGCTGTTGGTGATAAGCGACAAGGACGAAGACTTGAAGTCCGCATTCTCTAAGATGGGGATAACCCAATTTACGTGGGACAAACGGTAGCGGGCTTGTGAAACTACCGCCCAAACGGCGTTTCGGGAAAAAACTGCAATGGGTACGTACCTTTAGTACGCACGCCATCGCAGTTTTTTCCCAAAGCCACCGTTTTGACGGCAGTTTGACAAGCCCTGTCGAGGGGCGCTGCCCCTCGAGCTCCCCTATTGGGTAGATTACGGCAAAATTGCTGCGCAATTTTGCGGGGGTTTTTTTTTAATGCGGGCTTTGCCCTTTCGAGAGGCTCTCGCCCCTCGAGCTCCCTCGCGGAAGATTACGGCAAAAGTCGCTTTGCTCCTTTTGCGGAATCGTAGCGCGCAGGTCGCGGCTTTGCCGCTCCTGCTGTCGAAGGGCTTTCGCCCCTCGAGCTCCCCCCTCGCGGGGTGGGTTATTTGTTTTGCGCGGTTTTTACTATTTTGACCTTTGTTTGAATTTAAATGAAATATCCGCCGATTTTCGCAGTTTGTCTTTAAAATTGGGTTGAATCATTTTGCCGCTTGTTTAAACATTCGCGGCGAAATGAATAACTATTTTGAATATGTCCAAAAGCTCTCCGCCCTCTTTGCCGAAGCGGAGAAAATTCCCCTCGGCGCGGCGTCGATGCGCTCCGCGACTTTCGCCGACTCCTTTGTAGCCGACACCGAAACTTTCGAAAAAACCTGCGCCCCGAAGTATCTCGAGTTGAACCGCAAAGCCCTTATTTTTGCCCCGCACCCCGACGACGAATCCATGTCGGGCGCGTTGGCGTTGCGTTTTATGCGCGAATGCGGTTTTGCCGTCGACGATGTCGCCGTGACTCTCGGCTCGAACAAAGCCCGCCGCGCTGGCAGGCGCTCCGAGCTTTCCGAGTGCTGCAGGCGTCTTTCGTGGGGGTTGCACATTTGCGGAAACGGCGAGGGCTTCGACAATATCCGCCCCGAATTTCAGGGCTCGGACGCGTGGCGCGTTTGTGTCCGCGAAATTGCCGACATCATTTCCGCCGAAAACCCCGCCGCGATTTTCGCCCCCCACAAGGACGACTGGAACAAGACCCACTGCGGCGTATCGCTGTTGGTTTCCGACGCCCTCGACTTGCTCGGCGAGTCCTACAAGGGGCTTGTTTTCGAGACTGAATACTGGGGCGCGATGTCTTCGCCCAACCTAATGGTCGAAGTCCCCGCCGACATTTTGGCTGCGCAAATCGAGGCGACCAGCTGCCATACCAAGGAGGTCGAGCGCAATCCCTACCACGTCAGGATTCCCTCGTGGATGTCCGACAATGTCCGCAGGGGCGGCGAGCTTGTCGGCGGGCAGGGCGGCGCGGTTCCTTCTTTCGATTTCGCCGTTTTGTTCGGGGCGAAAATCCCGACTTCCGAAGGGCGCAGGGACGCCTTCAAGGGTCTCTTCCTCCCCGCTTCGGTCAATGCGTCCACGTTATTTGCAAAATAAAAAAATACTACTATGGAAATCATAATATCCCCCAATCCCGAAATAGCCTCCCGCAGGGCGGCGGAAGTAATCAAAGAGCAGCTTTTGCGCAAGCGCGCCAGCGTGCTCGGGCTCGCCACTGGCGGCACGGTTGTAGGTCTTTACGGCGAGCTTGTCAAAATGTACAAAGCGGGCGAAATCTCCTTTAAAAAAGTGTCGTCGTTCAATCTCGACGAGTATGTCGGGCTCTCCCCCGACGACCCGAATTCGTACCACACTTTTATGGCGGAAAATTTCTTTTCCAAAATCGACATCGACCGCTCGAACACCCATATCCCGAACGGCCGCGCCGAAAATATCCGCGCCTATTGCACGCAGTACGAAAACAGAATTCGCCAGTTTGGCGGAATCGACCTGCAGTTGCTGGGAATCGGTTCGGACGGGCACATCGGCTTTAACGAACCCGGTTCCTCAATCGGTTCGCGCACGCGCATAAAAACGCTCACCGAAAAGACCCGTTCGGACAATGCAAGATTCTTCGGCGGCGACATCGAAAAAGTCCCCGTTCACGCAATCACGATGGGCATTGCCACGATTCTCGACGCGCGCGAAATCGTGTTGCTGGCGTTCGGCGAGGGCAAGGCGGAGGCTGTCGCGAAGATGGCTGAGGGCGGCATAAGTTCGATGTTCCCCGCGAGTGCCCTACAGCTCCACCCGAACGTAAAGGTATTTTTGGACGAAGCTGCCGCGGGCAAGCTCACCAACCGCGACTATTACGAATACGCCTACACCAAAAAAACTTTTTAATTGGTTCCAGTGCGGGAGGTTTTTTGGGCGCGTGAAATCGGGCTTGATACGGCGTTTCGGATTGAAACCGCAATGGGTACGTACCTTAAGTACGCACGCCATCGCGTTTTCAATCCAAAGCCACCGTCTGAACGTAGCCAAAACCCGAAACCGTGGGGCAATTGGGAGGGGATT
>DJPO01000059.1:28679-60225 GCA_002437405.1 Opitutia bacterium UBA6410
CTTGGTTACGGTAAACCGTTTTAGATTACAGCAAAAGTAGCTTCGCGCCTTTTGCGCTAAAATAGAAAAACAAAGGATTCGGATTTCGAATCCTTTGTTTTTTGAATTGGTTTTGGCAATCGCTGTAATGGGCAAAGTCCCTTTTTATATTAGAGTTTTTTTAGAATATCGTTTGCTTATTGTTCAAATTCCTTGATTTTCGGCAAATTTCTGGTTTGATTCACAAAGGGTTGGACTTTCGCCGCCGAACTTCCGTTTTGACGGCGAATGTTTTTTGCGCCGATTTTTAGAAATTGCGCGACTCTCCTTTACTACAACTTTTGAAAATGAATGTATCGAAAAAATCGTTGACCAAAAAGGCCGCCGCGCTTGTTTTTGCAATTGCGGGTCTTTGCTCCTCTCCGCTATTCGGGCAGTCCGACGCGACTTTGCTGAATATGCTTGTCGAAAACGGCACGCTAACGCAGCAGGAGGCTGCCGACATCAAAAAGCTCTCCTCGCAGACTCCCGTCTGCAAGCCCACGGACATTTCGAGTATCCGCATATCCGCCAAGTTCCAGACTCAGTACGAGTTCATCGACACCGATTGCGACGACTCCTGCGCGGCGGGCAACAAGTCGCCCTCGAATTCCTTTCTAATCCGCCGTATGATTCTCGGCTTCGAGACCGACAACGGCGACAACTGGGGTGTCCGTTATTCCTTCGACTACATTTTCGCGAACAAAACCTCCAACACCTACATTTGGCACAAGCTCGAAAACAGCATTGTTAAGGGCGAAATGCGCTTGGGGTATTTGAAGCCCGACTTCTGTATCGAGGAAACCACTTCCGCGTTCAACCTCTACGCTGTCGAACGCTCGATTGCCACAACCTACTGGTGCAATCCGCGCAACCAGCGCCGCTTGGGCTTCGGCTCGTTCAAGACGGGCGCGTATTGGTACGGGCAGTCGCAGTATGTCGACGGACTCCGCTATTCCTGCGGCGTCTCCAACTCCGAGAACTACAAGCTTTCCTACGACTTGGTTGACGGCGACAACACCCCCAATTTGTGGCTCGCCGCCTCCTATACTTTCGACGCGTTCGGCGGAAAAATTCGCTTCGGCGGAAATTTGGGCTGGTGTGCCGACGCAAACAAAACGGCTCTCGACGGCTCGGAGTCGATGTGGGGCGCGAATCCGTACATAACTTTCGAGCGCGGCGGGACTCGCGCGATGGCGGAGTTTATGGCGTCGGGTATCGACGGCGGCAACAGCATAGGCGGCTACCGCCAGCAGTACCCGCTCGGGCTGAACGTCGCGATAGAGCACAAATTCGACGTCGACGGATTCGGGAAAATCGCCCCCGTCTTCCGCTATACATATTTGGACACCGACGGCAGGGGCGTCTCCCCCAATGACACCCTGCGCCACTGCAAGGCGACTTCCGTTTACACCCGCGCGAGCGGCTACTACTTCGGCGTGAACTGGTATTTGATGGGCAACAACCTCAAATTTCAGGCGGGGTACGAGTTCTCGCAGTTCGAGGGCGGGACGCTCGCGTCGCATTCGCTCGACGCGAACTCCTTTAGAATGCAAATGCAGGCAATGTTTTAACAATAATAACGCAGATATATGAAACCTATTAAACTCCTAACTCTGGCAATATGCCTTTTCGCGGGTATCGTGGCGTTGCTCGTTCCCGCCGAATGCTACCACATCGAGGGGCTGAGCGTCGTCGAGCAGCGCGTAATCGCGATATTCATTTTCGCCGCGCTCATGTGGATTACCGAAACCGTTCCGATTTGGACGACTTCCGTTCTGATTATCGTCATTTTGCTTTTGACGGTTTCGAGCAGCTCGTTTGAATTTTTGCGCGGCGAGAATGTCGAGGGCATGCGCCAGTTCGGCAGGCTTATACCCTACAAGGCGATTATGGCGACTTTCGCCGACCCGATTATCATGCTGTTTATGGGCGGGTTCTTCCTCGCAATCGGCGCGGGCAAGTGCTCGCTCGACAAGAACTTGGCGAGAATTATGTTCAAGCCTTTCGGTTCGCGCTCGGATATGGTTTTGCTGGGTATGATGCTCGTAACGGCGATATTTTCGATGTTTATGAGCAACACGGCGACGACCGCTATGATGTTCGCGGTTATGGCTCCGATACTCAAGCCCCTGCACGAAAGCGGCAAGGGCGGCGCGGCTTTGGTGCTCGCAATTCCGATTGCCGCTAATATCGGCGGTATCGGCACGCCCATCGGCACACCCCCGAACGCCATCGCGCTGAAATATCTGAACGAGCACGGCGGCTTCGGCGGCGGTATCGGCTTCGGTCAGTGGATGATGGTAATGGTTCCGTATGTGTGTGTTATGATGTTCCTTTCGTGGGTATTGCTCCTGCGCATATTCCCGTTCAAGCACCCGCGTATGGATTTGAATTTCGACGGAAAATTTGAAAAATCCCCCAAGGCGTACATTGTTTACGCGACTTTTGCGGTAACCGTCCTTTTGTGGATGTTCGACAAGTTCACGGGTATCAACTCCAATGTTGTGGCGATGATTCCGATGGCGGTTTTCTGCGTAACGGGCGTTATCGGCAAGGACGATTTGAAGTCGATTAGCTGGGACGTTCTCTGGCTTGTTGCGGGCGGTTTCGCGCTCGGCGTTGCGCTCAACGAAACGGGCTTGGCAAAACACCTTGTCGATTCGATTCCCTTCTCGAAGTGGCCGCCGCTCATCACGATTTTGGGCGCGGGATTGCTCTGCTACCTGATGTCCACGTTTATGTCGCACACGGCGACGACCGCGCTGCTCGTTCCCGTTCTCGCCGCAGTTGCGGTCGGTATGGGCGATACGCTCGCGCCGTTCGGCGGGGCTTCGACGATGCTCGTCGGCGTTGCGCTCTCGGCGTCGCTTGCAATGGCTTTGCCGATAAGTACGCCCCCGAATGCAATTGCGCACTCGGCGGGTATGACGACCCAAAACCAGATGGCGGTAATCGGTATAATCGTCGGCGCGCTCGGGTTGGTAATCGGCTACTTGTTGCTGTTCCTCTTGGGCAGTATAAATTATTTCTAATTCGAAATATTTTGATGATTTTTTTGGGGGCGGACTTGTTTCCGCCCCTTTTTTATTGTGCGTTCGAGCCGATTTGATTTAAATCTTGACTGTTTCCCGCCGAAATTCGAAAACATTTGCGTACCCCGCCGCTTGAATATCCCGATTCTTAGAATGAAAAAACTACTCTTTTTATTTGCCATTTCCGCGTCCGTCTCCGCCGCAGTTGCTGCGGAAAATTCCCCCGATTCCCCGCAAGTCTCAGTGAATGCCGACAACCTTATGTTGCCGCTCTCGGCGATGGCGGAATATTCCGAAGTTTCGATTTCCGACCCGATTTCGGGCAAAACAATCGCAAAGTTCGACGCCCTTGTTTCCGATTCGGGGTCGAAGCCCGTTGCTGCGGTTGGCGGCGCGAACCCCGCCTATCCCCAAAACGGGGAGGACACTTGGCGCGCGCCGTTCGATGTCTCGGCGTACAAGGGCGGGGCGGTTGACGTGAAAATCGCGCCCGCTTCGGTCAATCCGCAAAAATTTCCGCAGCTGAATAGTTTGCCTTCCCGCGATTTTTCCGCCGACAGGGGCAGACCCGCGTTCCATTTCACGACGAAATACGGCAGGCTCGATTCCCCCGCGGGGCTTTTGTTCTACAAAAACAGGTGGCATTTGTTCGCGCTCTACAATCCGTTTGCGCTCAATCCTCGCCCCGACAAATACCTCGCGCACGCGGAGAGCGGCGACCTGCTGCGCTGGCAGCACAGACCCGACGCGCTCAAGCCGACATTCGGCGCGGACGGCGCGCCCATGGAAATCGTCGCCGTTTCCGCCTTTGCCGACGAGCGCAACTCAAGCGGGCTTTTCCCCGACGGCTGCGCGGTATTCGCCGTGAGTGTGGCGGGCAGGGGCGACTATATATATACGGCGCGCGGGGATTTGTCGAAGCTCGAAAAATTTTCCGAAAAGCCCGCAATCGACGGCGACACGGGAGGCGCGAAGATTTTTTTCAATCCCGAATCCGAGATGTGGACTATCGTCCGTTCCGAAAAATCGGGCGGCGGCTGGCATTTTTCCATTTATGTATCCAAGGATTTGAAAAAGTGGGAAAAGACTCAGGATTTCGCCGAGGGCTTTTCGGGGCGTCCCGAGTTCGCCAAGCTCCCCGTTTCGGGGCGTGACGAGTCCAAGTGGGTCGTGATGGACGGCGTCGGAAAATATTTTACGGGCGGCTTCGACGGCAAAACTTTTACGCCCGACACGCTTTTCCCGCTCCGCGTCTTCTACGGGGCGGCGAAGAATCCGCAGTTTTGGAGTGGCGTCCCCGACGGCAGGGTTTTGGCGTCGCTTCTCGTCGAGCAACCCGACGCGCTCATGCGCACGCTCGGGCAGACGTTTTCGCAGAGCGTGAGTCTGCCGTGGCAGCTCGGGCTGGTTAGGCTCAGGGACGGCTCGTACCAGCTGCGCGCGTCGGTTGCGCGCGAGGTTTCCGAACGCATTACCGAGCGCGGCGAGGACGCCGTCGGAGTCCCGGGAATGACTTTTTCCGAAAACGTCTACGACCTTCCCGACGCCGTCGGCAATACATACGTTTTGGCTGGGGCGTTCGACGTCTCGGCATGCGGAATTTTCAGGCTCGAAATCGGGACTTCGATTTTCACGATTTTCCCGAACGACGGGCGCTACAACGTCTCGCGCCTGCGCGGCGACGGGCGGACGTACGACGCGCAGTTCTCCGAAAAAATGGGGGTGCTCGAGCTCGCAGTTTTCGTGGACAAGTACGGCGCGGAGATGATTATAAATTCGGGCGAAGCCGTCCTTTTTGCGGGCGACGCGCTGCTCAACCCCGACCAGCCCGTAAAGGTCGGCAGCAAGGGGCAGCTTGTAATCGCGAACTTTTCGAAGTTCGGAATCTACAAAAATTCCGCCGCCGAAAGGCGCTCAAGCCGCGACAAAATTCTGCAAAAACTTGTTGAGAAACCCGAATAGATTTCCAAAATCGGGCGGTATGTTTTTCCAGATAATAGAAACGTCGAGCGCGGGTAACTGCGCTTTTCTGCGCTACGGGCAGTCGAAAATTTTGATAGACGCGGGCGTCGGAATCCGCAAAGTCGAGGCGTATCTGAAGCCGCTCGGGTTGACCCCCGCCGACATCGACGCGATTTTCATAACACACGAGCACATCGACCACTGCCGCGCCCTAAAAAGCTTCGGGCGGCTCGGCACGCGCGTTTTCGCCAACCGCCTGACGTGCGAGTCGATTACAAGCTCGATGCCCGAGGCGAAGTTGCTGAAGTGGTCGCTCTTCGAGGATGGCTCGCAATTCGAATTCGGCGGAATGTCGGTAAGCTCGTTCCCGACGCCCCACGACTCCAGCGATTCGGTCGGCTACTGCTTCGAGGGCGGCGGCAGGCGGCTCGTGTGGATGACCGACTTGGGGAAGGTGACTTTTCTGGCAAAGGATTTCGCCGCAAAGGCGCAGATTCTGGTTCTGGAGAGCAACTACTGCCCGCGAATGCTCGAAAATTCGAGCCGCCCGTATTCGCTGAAGTCGCGCATAAAGGGCAGTCACGGGCATTTGTCGAACACCGACGCGATAAACCTTTTGAAGGCAGTCGATCCCGCAAAGGTTGAAAAAATCTATCTCGCGCACATTTCGCGCGAGTGCAACAGCGTCGAGCACATCGCCGAGTTGCTCGAGGGTATCGGGGAAATCCGCCCGAAAATCGAGATTGTCTCGCCTTTTTCGCTCCCGAGCAGCCCGTGTTCGGACTCGCGCCTTGACTTTTAGCGGCGAATCGGCAATACTTTTGCCCGAATTTTAAGGGGAGGGTTTTTTTCTATGGGATTATTCGGAAGGTTTACGACATCGGTCGCCAGACTCGCATTCTCGGGCGTATTCCTCGTCTGCGCGGCGGCGATTCCCGCGTATTTTGCCGAATGCGGGCGCAAAACCGTGTCGGCGGCGGGCTTCGACACGCCGTCCCCGCGCGACATCTCTAAAATTTACCTCGATTCCGCGAAAATTTCCCCCGCGCTCGAAATCGCCCGCGCCGCTGGCTTGGCGGGGCTCGTCGAACCCGCCGCAACCGCCTTTTACGCCGAGCACCCGCAGTGGCTGCCGTTCGGCGGAAAATCGCCCGTGCTCGAGGCTTTTTACAAATCGCTTCCCGAATCCGAGCGCGTCGTAGCGCCCGTCGCGCTGTACTCGGTTCTCGCGACGCACGACGTGCGCGCAAAGCTTGCGCAATATCTTTCGGAATCCGAAAACGGGCTTGTCCGCAAGCTCATTTCGCTGCGCACGCTCAACACCGCGATGTTCCCGCCCGCGTACACTTCGGCGGGCGCGCCGTTCGAGGCGTCTTTGCTCTCGAACGCGCTGTTTGTCCAAAGCGGGGTTTTGGGCGGAAAGCTGTTGCGCGAAATTTCCGCACTCGCGGATTCGGCGGCGGATTCGGAGGAATCGAAGGAGGCGTTTGAAAAATATTCGCTCGCGGTTCTGACCCTCGCAAAAACGTGCGACTGGGCGACCCTCGCGTCGCTTATGCCCGAGTTCTCGACAACTGCGCAGGTCTACGACTTCGCCCGCGTCTACGGCTCGCTTTCGCCCGAAAACGCCCGCCTTATGCTCGCCGCGTCCTTCGTATCGTCCCGCGCGGACGACTGCGCAAAGTACCTTGCGGGAGATTCGGATTCTCGCAAAATAAAATCGCTCGGCTACGCGCTCGCGCACGGCGAAGGTTCTCTCGATTTCCTCCTCGACCGCGACGCGCCGATTTACGAAAACTCTCCTTTTGCCGAATTTCTCGCGCCCGCCTGTGCGCCCGCCGAAAGCTTTTTCGCGCCGTTTGTCGCAAAATTCCCCGTCGGGGCACTCGTTCTGAAAGTCGCGCTGGCGGTTGTGGGTAGCTACCTTTTCGTTCGCGGATTTATCCGCCTTTTCAAGCGCAGGCGCGATACCCGCGCGTGGTACTCGCCGCTCGCGCTCGCGCGCGGTTTTCTCGAAGCCGTGGTCGTCGCAACCCTGTATTTCGCCGCGCTCGAGCCCTACGCGTTCACGATAAAAATCAACGAAAACGCCGCCGCGCCCGACTTAAGATTTGCATTTACAAAAGTAATCAACACTATCGGAGAGGAAACCATGAAATTTGAATCCGACACAGCAACACTCGCGGCAGTCGCCCTGTTCTTCGTACTGCAACTTGCCGTATACGTATTCAGCCTGATCCGCCTGTCGGCAATCAAGCGCACGCCCGCAACCGCAAAACTGAAGCTCCAGCTGCTCGAAAACGAGGAAAACCTCTTCGACTTGGCTCTGTACATCGGTCTTGCCGGAACGGTGACTTCGCTGATTCTCCTGACTGTCGGAATCGTGAACGCGAGCCTTATGGCGGCGTACGCCTCCACGCTCTTCGGCATACTTTTTACGGCTCTTATTAAAATATTCCACGTCAGACCCTACAAACGCAAGCTGCTCATCGAAGCTTGGAAGGACGGACAATAATGATTCACCCGACAGCCATTGTCCCCGCCTCGGCTCGGCTGGGCGAAAATGTCGAAATCGGCGCGTACGCGGTAGTCGGCGAAGACGTCGAAATCGGCGACAACACGTTTGTCGAAGCCCACGCCCACATTAAAAACGGCGCGCGAATCGGCAAAAACTGCACCGTCTGCGGATTCTCGACAATTTCTGG
Organism: Opitutia bacterium UBA6410; assembly: GCA_002437405.1. Classification (GTDB taxonomy): domain Bacteria; phylum Verrucomicrobiota; class Verrucomicrobiia; order Opitutales; family Intestinicryptomonadaceae; genus Merdousia. The sequence continues at coordinate 36,400 of DJPO01000059.1, forward strand.
CGACCCGCAGGATCTGCATTTCGACAAATCTACTGTATCGTACGTCGAAATCGGCGACGGCACTACGGTTCGCGAGGGCGCGACAGTCCACCGCGCGACCGTGGCGGGCGGCTCGACGGTAATCGGCGAAAACTGCCTGCTTATGGCAAACGCGCACGTCGGGCACGACTGCACCGTGGGCGCGCGCAGTATCCTCGCTCCCTTCTGCGCGCTCGGCGGATTTGTCCGCTTGGGCTGCGACGCCTTCGTAAGTGGCGGGGTTATGGTTCACCAGAAAATCCGAGTCGGCGACGGCGTTATGTTAAGCGGCGTATCGGCGTTCTCGCTCGACGTTCCCCCGTATGTCAATGCCCACAAGCGCAATACGGTTGCGGGGCTGAACCTTATCGGAATGCGCCGCAGGAAAGTTCCGACCGCCGCGATTGTGGAAGTCAAACGCTTTTATATGGCAGTTTACGACGGCAAACGCTCCTGCGCCAAAAACGCCCGCGCGCTTCTCGAGGCAAAGGCGTACACGACCCCCGAGGGCGAAAACTTTTTGCGCTTTTTCGACGTCCCCGACAGACACTTTGTCCACTTGGGCAGGGAAAAAATCAAATGAGCGCGCAGAGTGCAAAGCTTGCAATTACGATAGGCGACCCCGCGGGAGTCGGCCCCGATGTAATATCGAAATGGGCGGCGTCCGCGCCAGCCGAACTTTTGCGGCAGGTCGAGGTAATCGCCCACCCGCGCTTTTTGGCGACGCTGCCCGCCGAAGTCGGGAAACGTCCCGTCGGCAGCCCCGACTTTGTTCCGACTGCGGGCGAACCGTCCGCGGAGGGCTGCAGGGTTGCTTTCGACGCTCTCGAAGCCGCCGCAATGGGTTGCATTGACGGCACATACAGAGCCGTAACTACCGCGCCGATCTCGAAGTACCAGATGCGCAAAATCGGGTTCGAGTTCGCGGGGCAGACCGAATTTTTCGCGGCGCGCTGGGGCGGCGAGCCCGTGATGAGCTTTGCGGGCAAAGAGCTTATCGTCGCGCTGACAACTTGGCACGAGCCGCTTGCGACTGTTGCCGAGCATCTCGACAAGCCGCGAATTTCGCGCGCGGTCGAGGCCGCCGCAATTTTGGCGCGCAAGTTGCGTTTTGCAAAGTCTCCGCGCATAGCCGTCTGCGGTTTCAACCCGCACGCGGGCGAGGACGGTCTAATCGGGCGCGAGGAAATCGAAAAAATCGACCCCGTGTTGGACTCCCTTCGCCCAGTCTATCCCGACCTTTCCCGAACCCTGCCGCCCGACACTGTTTTTGCGCGTATGCGCCGCGGAGAGTTCGACGCAATTGTGGCGATGTACCACGATCAGGCGCTCGCGCCGCTGAAGACGCTCGAGTTTGACGAGGCTGTGAATATATCGATGAATCTAAACCACTTGCGCACGAGTCCCGACCACGGTACGGGGTATTCGATTGCGGGCAGGGGACTGGCGGACTGCTCGAGCTTCGCGCACGCGGTGGATTTGGCGTTCAAGCTAAGCTGATTTTTTGCGCCTAATTGCTTGACGCGCCGCACATTTGCTCCATTATAAATAGCCTTTTTACGGACAACCTCCGCCCGACTCCCGCAACTCGGGAAAGCGCGCGGACTTATACCCTTTAAAATTATGAATACAAAAATCGAAAACATCAGCGATACAAGAAAGAAGATAATCGTGACCTTCGCTCCCGAGCAGGTCGAAGAAGAAAACGGCAAGGTAATCGCCGCATTCGTGCGCAACGCCAAAATTCCCGGTTTCAGACCCGGCAAAGCACCGCAGGCGATGGTCGAAAAGCTTTATTCCGAATCCATCAAAGAACAGCTCGAACGCGACCTCACAAGCAAGGCGATTGAAGAGCTCAACGCAATCAAGGATTTTGACCTCTACGCGGTTGTAGACATCAAGCACGAAAACAAGGACGGTTCGTTCGAACTCGAATTTACCGCCGACATCTACCCCGAAGTCAAGCTTCCCGAATCGCTCGAAACCAAAGTCGAGCTTGAATCCACCGACGCAACCGACAAGGAAATCGAAAACGCAATCGAGTACTACCGCAACCAGCGCGCAAAGTACGACGAAGTCGACCGCGAAATCCAAAAGGGCGACTTCGTGCGTCTCTCCTACAAGGGCACGCTCGACGGCAAACCCGTCTCCGAAATCGAAAAGAATCTCCCCATCTTCGCCGAACAGAAATCCACTTGGGAGGAAGCGGGCAACGACAACGCCCCTGGAGTTCAGGGCGTAGTTCAGGGTATCGTCGGCATGAAGAAGGGCGAAAAGAAAGTCCTTTCGCACGAATTCCCCAAGGAATTCCCCAACAAGGAACTCGCGGGCAAGAAGGCGGACTACGAAGTCGAAATTTTCGAAATCCGCGAAAAGAAGCTCCCCGAGCTCGACGCCGAATTCTTCAAGGCTTTTGAAGTCGATTCCCTCGACGCCCTCAAGGAAAAAATCAAGGAGAGCATCGTAAACGAAAAGAAGAGCAACAACGAAATCCTCAAGAGACAGTTCGCGGTCGAACAGCTCATGGGCAAGACGGAATTCGTCCTCCCCGAATCGGCTCTCGAAGACGAACGTCAGGCGATTCTCGAGGAAATGATGATGCGCTTTATGTCCTCCGGCGCGTCCCGCGAAGACATCGAAAAGCACAAGGAATCCCTCTTCGAAAGCGCGGGCAAGGAAGCCGAAGGCCGCGCAAAGATGCGCATTTTCCTCAACCGCGTCGCAAAGGCAAACGACCTTAAAATCGACAACGAAGACATGAGCCGCATGCTCTGGCAGGAAGCAATGCGCACGCACACCAAGCCCGAAGAGCTCATCAAGCAGTTGCGCAAGGATCCCTCGCGCACAAACCGCATGCGCTCGGACGCGCTCCTGCAAAAGGCCATCAACTTCATCGCCGACAAGGCGACGGTTGAAATCAAAAAGCCCGAAGCCGCAGAGGCAGCCAAGTAGTCCGCTACTTTCCCGACTCCGCGCGTCCGCAAGAGCGCGGAGTTTTTTTGGCGTTTCCGCATTTGCCGATTCGCGGTTTCCCCGACGCGCCGCACTTTTTCAAACTGCGCGTTCAGTAAATCCGAAAAAAGCCGATACCATACGGAAACAAAAATTGCGCCGAGCCGAATTCGGCGACAAATACAAGGACAATTATGGGAGAATATTATATTCCGACAGTTTTCGAACGCGACGGCAGAACCGAGAGATCTTGGGACGTCTATTCGCGCCTGCTTAAAGACAGAATCGTATTCATCGGCACGCCCATCACCGACGGCGTGGCAAATGCGGTAATTGCCCAGCTGCTCTTCCTGCAAATGGAGGACGCAAAAAAGGACGTGCACATTTACATAAACAGCCCTGGCGGCTCGCTCACGGCGGGCATGGCGATTTACGACACGATGAACTTTCTGCACTGCGACGTTGTAACCTACTGCGTCGGGCAGGCGGCGAGCATGGCGACTATCCTGCTGGCTGCTGGTACGAAGGGCAAACGCTACTCGCTGCCGAACTCGCGCGTGATGATTCACCAGCCCTACGGCGGCGCGACGGGTCAGGCTCGCGACGTTTCGATTGCCGCCAACGAAATCCTGCGCTGGCGCACGAAAATCAACGAAATCCTTTCCAAGACCACGGGCAAGTCGGTCGAGCAAATCGAAAAGGACTCCGACCGCGACTTCTATATGACCGCCGAAGAGGCTCTCAAATACGGAATCGTGGACAAGGTAATCGAAAGCAAGCGCGACGTCTAAAATGGCAAAAGATTCTCCAACTTGCAGTTTTTGCGGACGCTCCGCCCGCGAGGCCGGCACGCTTATCCCCAGCGCAAACGGCGCGTTTATCTGCCCGTCGTGCGTGGATACAATCCGCAATGCGCTGGAACTGCGCAATATGCAGGTTAAGTCGCAAAGCGTCAACGCGATGCTCGACTTCGATATCAAAACCCCCTCGAAGCTCAAGGCGGCTCTCGACGAATACGTCGTCGGGCAGGAGGAGGCGAAGAAAATCCTGAGCGTGGCGGTCTACAACCACTACAAGCGGCTGCGCTCCGAAGTTGCGCAGGGGCGCGACGGCGGGGACGATTTTTCGGACGTGGAAATCGAAAAGAGCAACGTTTTGCTAATCGGCCCGACGGGCAGCGGCAAAACGTATCTTGCGCGCACGCTCGCTAAAATGCTAAACGTGCCGTTCGCAATCGGCGACGCTACAACCGTCACCGAAGCGGGGTACGTCGGCGAGGACGTCGAAAACCTCGTTCTGAATTTGGTCAGAGCTGCAGATTACGACATCGAGCGCGCCCAGTGTGGTATCGTCTATATCGACGAAATCGACAAAATCGGCTGCAAAAAGGAAAACGTATCGATTACCCGCGACGTCGGCGGCGAGGGCGTCCAGCAGGCGTTGCTGAAAATTCTCGAAGGCACGGTTTGCAATATCCCCCCGAAGGGCGGAAGAAAGCACCCCGACCAGCAGTATCTGCGCGTCGACACCCGCAATATCCTCTTCATCTGCGGCGGCGCGTTCGTGGGGCTCGACAAGATAATCGCCCGCAGGACGGAGACGAAAGTCTTGGGCTTCAATTCCGACTCCGACGGCTCGGCGGAGAACGAGGCCGAAATTCTCGGGAAGGTTCAGCCCGAGGACTTGGTTCAGTTCGGCTTTATCCCCGAATTCATCGGGCGACTGCCCGTCGTGTGCTCGCTGGCGCAGCTTACTAAGGCGGATTTGGTTCACATTCTGACGAAGACGAAAAATTCGCTCGTAAAGCAGTATTCAAAGCTTCTTTCGCTCGACGGCGCAAAGTTGAGATTCACGGACGGGGCGATAGACGCAATCGCCCAAAAGGCAATCGACATGAAAACGGGCGCGAGGGCGTTGCGCTCGATAATGGAGGGCGTTATGCTTGACGTTATGTACGAGTTGCCCGACAAAAAGAATAAGGGCGAAGTCGTAATCGACGAAAAGCGCGTGCTGGCGTCGTTCCCGCAATCCGCAAAATAATTTTTTATTTACAACTGTGCCGATAGTCGGCATTTGCGTATCCGCATTCAAAAGGAATGCGGATTTTTTTTCGCGAAACCTTGCAAGCGTTTGTTTTTCGTGTACAAAGGGAGGTCTTTTTACGATGAATAGGACGCTTTTTTTGATTACTCTTGCGGGACTTTCGGCATTCGGGCCGTTTGTCACCGATATGTATTTGCCCGCGCTCCCGAGCCTTCCCGACGCGTTTTCGACGACCGCGTTTTGGATTCAGATGAGCATGAGCGTGTGTATGCTCGGGCTTGCCGCAGGGCAGCTTGTCGTCGGGCCGCTTAGCGACAAGTACGGGCGGCGCGCTCCGCTTTTGGCTTCGATGTGGCTTTTTGTCTTCGCGACAATCGGGTGCGTCTTTGCTGGTGACATCTATTTTTTCGTCGCGATGCGCTTTTTGCAGGGTGTTGCGGGCGCGGGCGGAATCGTTTTGTCGAGGTCGATTTCTTCGGATAAATATTCGGGGCTGGAGCTTGTCAAATTTCTGGCGATGATTGCCGCCGTCCACAGTATCGCGCCCGTCGCCGCCCCGATTGTCGGCGGGATAACCCTGAAATTTGCCGATTGGCGGGCGATTTTCGTCTGCCTGCTGGTTCTCGGGGTGGTTTTGCTCGCGCTTTCGTACGGAATCGGAGAGTCGCTCGAGAAGTCGCGTCGCTCGAAGCTTTCGGCTCTCGATACGTTCGGGCTTTTCGGGAACGTTTTCCGCGACAGGGTCGCGCTCTCGTACATATTGCAACAGGGGGCGATGTCGGCTGTTTTGTTTACCTATATTTCCGCCTCGCCGTTTATTTTCGAGAACGTCTACGGGCTTTCGCCTATGGCGTTTAGTGGCGTCTTTGCGCTCAATGCGGTGGGTATCGGGATTGGCGCGTGGATTTCCGCCAAATTCCGCAGACGGCGGCACGCGGTAGTTTTTTCGGGATTTTCGATTTCCGTGTTCGTCGGCGCGGCTGCGATTGCGATTCTGCTGGGCGCAGGGGTTGCGGTTGTCGAGGCGTGCCTGTTTTTCACCCTGCTTTCGTTCGGGATAGCAGCTCCCGCCGCCGCCGCGATTGTACTCGACAGCCAGCGGCAAAATTCGGGGACTGCGGCGGCTCTCTTGGGGGCGCTCCCGTTCTTTGTCGGGGCGATGGCGGCTCCGACAGTCGCGCTCGGGGACGAGCGGATTTCCTTTTCTGCGGTGGCGTTTTCGGGCGCGGTTTGCGCCGCAGTGCTTTCGTTAATCGCGCGCAACTACCAAAAGAAATTCGGGCCGACGACCGCCGAAGGGGAGAACTAATATGAAAGCCTACGCGATTTTATTTTGCGCGATATTATTCGAAGTCTGCGCGACTTCGCTCATCAAAAAGAGCGACGGATTTACGAATCTTGTTCCGTCGGTTGCGCTGATATTCTGCTACGCAATTTCCTTTTATCTGCTTTCGATTTGCGTGAAGACTATCCCGCTCGGGGTTGCGTATGCGATTTGGTCGGGCGTGGGGATTGTGGCGATTTCGCTCGTCGGATTTTTCGTCTACCGCCAAGTGCTCGACTGCCCTGCGATAATCGGGATTGTTCTGATAACGGCGGGTTGTCTTATAATAAATCTGTTGTCGAAGTCTTCCGCGCACTAATCGGCACGGAGGTTTTTTTTATGTGGCAGTGCGCGCTTTGGATGTGGGGCTTGGCAGGGGAGGGCTGGCTCTTCGCAGTGGCGCGGCGGTAGAAATGTGATTTTTTGTGGAGCGTTAGCACGAAGAGACGCAGCGTCAGGCGGTTTACCGCGCCAGCGTTCTACTTTTGCTCCTCTTTTTCGGGTGCAAAATATTTCGCCATTACAGAGTCGCCGACGAGTGCGTCGCCCTCGGCGATTTCAAACGCCGCGCACGAAAGATGGGTTATCCCAGTGGGCTTTAAAATGGAGGTCGGGTTCATCGTGGCGTCGCACCCGAAAAACACTACTTTGCGGTCTGGGCTGCGGAAGTTTGTCGTTATGTTTACGATAATGATGTTCCCGTCCCTGCGGATTATCTTGCCCAAGTAGACGTCGATGTCGCGCTCGGGCGGTGGATTTATTATCCGCGCCCGCTTTGTCGGCGACGGCGCGTTGAGCCCGCGGCGCATCGACTGCGCGTTTGCGGTCTGTGCAAAAAGCATTGCGGCGCACGCAAAAACAAAACCCGCGCACAGGTATGCGCGGAGTTTCGAAAAAAAACCTGTTGCGGCGGACGGCATTATTTGCCGCCCTCCTGAGATGCCTTTTTGAAGTGGTCGAAGCCGGGGCCCGCCGTATTTATTTCGGCTTCAAAGAAGCCCTGCAGCTGGCGTATGCGCGTGGGGTGGCGCATTTTTCTCAGCGCCTTCGCCTCGATTTGGCGGATACGTTCGCGCGTTACGTTGAACTGTTTGCCGACTTCCTCGAGCGTGCGCGAATAGCCGTCCTGCAGCCCGAAGCGCAGGCTCAAAACCTTGCGTTCGCGCGGGGTGAGCGATTCGAGAACGTCCATAAGCTTTTCGCGCAAAAGCGAATATGCCGTCATATCGTACGGGTTTTCCGCGCCCTTGTCTTCGATGAAGTCGCCGAAATTCGTGTCGTCGGAATCGCCAACGGGGCTTTGGAGGGAGATGGGCTGTTGCGCCATTTTCATTATCGCCTGAACCCTCTCGACGGGGAAGTTCATTTCCGTAGCGACTTCGTCGGGTGTGGGTTCGTGTCCGAGCTCCTGAAGGAGCTGCTTCTGAACCTGCATAACCTTGTTGAGGGTTTCAATCATGTGCACGGGTATGCGGATTGTGCGGGCTTGGTCGGCGATGGAGCGCGTGATTGCCTGTCTAATCCACCATGTCGCGTAGGTCGAGAACTTGTAGCCGCGCTTGTATTCGAATTTTTCGACGGCTTTCATCAAGCCCATATTGCCTTCCTGAATGAGGTCGAGGAAGTTGAGCCCGCGGTTTGTGTATTTTTTCGCTATTGAAATTACAAGGCGCAGGTTGGCGCGCACCATTTCGGTTTTCGCCCTGTGGGCTTCGCGCATATCGACGCGCACTTCCTTTACGAGGTTTACGAGTTCGGTGGGGTCGAGCCTATAGGTTTTGCGGATTTCGTCGAGGCGTTTCTGGATTTGGTCGGTGTCGCCGATTCGCGTTTTCTTGCCGATTTTTTCGATTGCGCGCAGTTTGTACTGGCAGTCTTCGATTTCGCGCAGCACGGGCGCGAGGGAGTCCAAAAATTCCTCGAAAATCTTGAGCTTGAATTTCAGCCCCTTGACGTAGATGTCCTTGAGTTTCGCCTCGAGGTTTTTGTAGAGGGTCTGGTGGCGTTTTTTTATGGAGGGGTTGTCGCACGTTTCCGCGCTTTCCCACGCCTTGGCGAGCTTTTCTTCGAGCGTTTCGAGCTCTTCGATGTATTTGGGCAGATCCTTGAAATAGTTTTCGCGGCTTTCGACTTTTTTGTCGATGACTATTTTATCGAAGCGTTCCTCGCGGTCGAGCAGCTTTTTTGCGACGTCGATTTGGAACTTGTTTGTCAGCGACACCGAAAAGAGCAGCTTTACCGCCTTGTTTTCGGCGGCTTCGATGCGCTTGGAGATCGAGACTTCCTCTTCGCGCGAGAGCAGCGGCACTTGCCCCATTTGTTTGAGGTACATTCTGACGGGGTCGTCGAGCGTGTCGGCTTGGAGGCTCTTGGACTGCTGTTCCTCGTTTTCCTCCTTGCGGTGCTTGAAGTTTTCGACCTCTTCGTCCGTGTCGAGGATTTCGACGTTCAGCGATTCGAGAATGTTGCGGACGTTTTCGTATTCTTCGGGGCGGCTGAGGATTTCCGTCAGGTACTTGTTGATGTCCTGATTTGTCAGATACCCCTTTTCTTTGGAAAGGTGTTCGAGCTGGCGGATTTTTTCGTTGAGTCTCTGCTGGTGTTCGGACGCCTGCGAGACTTTCTTGATTTTTTTTGTCGCCTTAACGGGTTCGGCGGGGGCTGCCGAGGCTCCCGACTTGATGACTATCGACTTTGCTGAAGGCTTCTTCTTTTCGGCCTTGACGACTGTCTTTATCGAGGTCGATTTTTCTTTTCCGGATTTCGCCGGAGTTTTTGTCTTGGCCGCTTTGGCCAGCGTGATTGTAGTTTTGCTTTTGGTTGCCATTGTGTCTCGAAGAAAGTTCAGTGCGCGATTTCGATTCGCGCGGGCGGGGTTGCCGATAACTTCCTCAACGCGCTTATGCGTTTGAGTATGTCGAATTTTTCCGCCGAATCCCTACTATCGGCAAGAATGAGTTGTTTGTTAAGGTCTTGGATTTCCTTTTTTATGAAATTGTGGTAAATCTTGGCGATACATTCGTTTGCCGTTTTTGCGGGGTTGTCCATCGCGGAGTTTTGTTCGGACAGTATTTTGTAGAGCAGGTTTTTTTCATCTTTGTCGTCGAAGAACGTCTCTATGTCCGAAACCGAGAATCCTTCGCCTTCGCGGTAGAGCCCGAGGATTTTCCGCAACGCCGACGCCGCGGGAGTATCCCCGTCGATCCATTCGTCTTGGAGTATACCCGCCATCGCTTGCGCAACGTTTTCATTATAAAGACAAACCATTAAAGAATCGTATACGGCGTTTGTCAACATTTCAGACGAATCTTTTTTCGGGGCGGGTTCGGGGCGCGATTCGTATTTTGCGGGCGCGTTGGACGCGGCGCGGTACGACTTGTAGTCTTCGGCGACCGACGGGAAGTCCACCAAAAACGCGTTCGAGATTTCCCGCAAATAGTCGTCGCGCAATACCATGGAGGGGGCGGCGTCCACGATTTCGAAAAGCCGCAGCATAGCCGCGCGCTTGTCGGCGGCTGTCGGGTTCGGGGTGTCGGCGAGTATCGTTTTTGCGGCGAACGTGAGGGCGGTCTGCTTTTTGTTCCCGACGAGCTCGCGCATTGCATCGACCCCGAATTTTTTAATGAAAGTGTCTGGGTCTTCGCCGTCGGGCAGGGCGGCGACAAACGGTTCGACGTCGGATTTTATGCAGATCGGGATTACCCGCAACGCTGCCTTGCGCCCCGCCGAGTCGCCGTCGAAAAGCAGCACGACTTTGTTTGCGAATCTGCGGATTAGCGCGAAGTGCTCCGCGCCCGCCGCCGTCCCCTGCGTTGCGACAGTGTTTTTGAAGCCCGCGCAGAACATTCTGATTGCGTCGAGCTGCCCCTCCACGACGATACATGTATTCTTTTCGCGGATTTCGTTCTTCGCCTTGTCGAGGTTGAAGACGGTGGCGTTTTTCTTGAAAATTTCGGTTTCGCGGGAATTTACGTATTTGCCCTCTTCGGACGGAATGTCGGGAGTAAAGCGCGTCTTGCGGGCTGTGAATGCGATGACTCTGCCCTGAATGTCGGCGATGGGTATCATCATTCGCCCCCTGAACCTCGCGTAGAAGTCGCGCAGGGGCTCTTCGGGCTTGCCGTAGAATATGCCGCTTGCGATTACCGCCTCGCGCGAGTATTTTTTCTGGGCGAGGATTTTTTTCAGCCCGTCCGACGACGGCGGCGCAAAGCCGATGCGCAGGGTTTTTGCGTCGTCGAGCGAAAATCCGCGCTCCTGTGTCCAGTAGTTGCGGATTTCCTGCGCCTGCGGGGTGTCGGCGAAGAAATTTTCGGCGTACCAGTTGGCGGCGTCTTCGTGTATGTCGTAGATTTGTTTGCGCAGGCTTGTCGCCGACGGGTCGGTTTTGCCGCCCTTTTCGTACTCGAGTTTCACCCCGTACTTGTTTGCCAGAAACTCGACCGCCTCGACGAACGAAAGGTTCTCCTTTTGCCTGATGAACGAGATGATGTCGCCGCCGATTCCCGTCGAAAAGCAGTGGAAGAAATTTTTGTCGGGGTGGACGAAAAACGACGGGGTCTTTTCGGTCGTAAACGGGCTGAGCCCCTTGTACGACGAGCCCGCCTTTTTCAGCGACACGTACGCCGAAACAACGTCGTAGATATTCACCCGCGACTTGAGTTCCTCGATGCTCGACTCTTTGATTTTCGGCATATTTGCCTATTTTTCGGCGATGTATTTTTCGAATTCCTCGGATACTTCGTCGTAGAGCGGGTGCTCTTTGGGCGTGCCGTTGAGGAACGACTCGTAGAAGAAGCGCGCGTTGGGCTTGTCGCCGAGCAGCTTGTAGGTACGGGCGAGCCCGAGCATAATCTCGGAGTTGTTAGGGAATTTTTTGCGGGCGGCGTAGAGCGTGTTCAGGAACTGCTCGTTGTTTTGCACGCCGCTTGCGGTGCGTATGTAAAGGAGCGTTGCGTTGATGTCGTCGGGGTTGCGGACGTAGGATTCGCGGGCTGCCATATAGGAGTCGAAGCTGCGGCCCTCGGCGTCGTACGCCAGCGCGAGCGCGCGCCACGCCTGCGCCGAGTTCCTGTCTTCGGCGACAGCCAGGTTGCCCGACTTCGACGCCTCCGCCGCCTTGCCGTCGGCGATTTGCGCGTAGGTCTGGGCTACGAGCTTTTCGAGCTTCGTCTTGGGCTGGGAGTCTTCGGCGACTTCGTCTGAAATCTGGGCTTCCTTTACTTCGGGAGCGTCGGCGGGCTGGGAGTCTTCGGCGGGTTTTGCGGATTCCTGCGGCTTGGATTCGGGCGCGGGCTGCGCCGCCTGTTCCGCGTTTTTGCCGTCGGCGTCGGCGGATTCGGGCTTGGACTGTTCCGCCGCCTTTTCTTCGGCTTGCGCCTTTTCCTTTGCGGCTTTTTCCTCCTGCGCCTTCTTCTCTGCCTCGCGCTTTTCGGCTTCCCGCTTTTCGGCGGCGATTTTTTCCGCGTTCACGGCGTCCTCCGCCTCTTTGAGTTTGCGCCTGAATTCCGCGAGCTGGGCGCGCAGATTCGGGTATTTTTCGTCCACGATTTTCGGGTCGATTTTATCGAGCTTGGCGACGGCGTCTTCGAGCAGCGCGGTCTCCTTTTGCGCGAGGTATACGGAAATCAGCCCCGTGAGGATTTCGGTGCGGGTTTCGATATTTTCGTCGTTTGTCGCGGCGAGTGCGGCTTCGAGCCACTTGCGCCCCTGAACCGCGTTGCCGACTTTCAAAAAGAGGTTTCCGATTTCGCAGGCTTCGCGCGTATTGGGGTTGCGTTCGGATTTCTTCAGCCCTTCGAGGTATGCGTTGAGCGCCTCGCGGTAGTTCGAGAGGCTTTCGAGGCATTTTGACATAGACTTCCACGCAATCATATCGCGCGGCTTGAGCTTCAGATATTTTTCGTACGCGCGGATTGCCGATTGGAACTGCCCCGCCTGCTCGTACGCCTTTGCCGCGTTGACGAGCAGCTGCGCGTTGCCGCCCGAAATGTCGGACGCCTTTTCGAAGAAAATCGCAGCCTCCGCGCCGCGCCCGAGCCTCACGTACGAGTACGCCAATAGCTCGCACAAAGTCGCATCGTCGCCGCAGCGTCTCGACGCCTCCTCCAGAAGTTCGGCGGACTGCGCGTATTTGTTTTCAAACATCAGCACCTGCGCGCGCTTTACCGCAATCGAAAGCGTCTTTTTGTTTTCCTCCGCGATTTGTTCGGGCGTCTTTTCCCCGCAACCCGCGAGCACCGCCGCGAGCGCGGCGAGGGGCAAAAGTGTTTTAAAAATAAACTTCATTGCTTGCATAATCGAAAATTTTGCGCTTAACTTTCAAAAGTTTTTTTATTACGACACGATTCGGATTCAATTATGTTTCATAATCTAAACAAAATAGTCCCTTTGCAATTATTTTTTGCGGCGATTGCCCTGTTTTTGTCGCCGAGCGCTCCTGCGTCCGCCGCCGCGGCTTCCGACTCCGCTTCCCCCGCAGTCTACGAGGTTAAAGTTCCCGAGTTTACCCCCATCGTCTACGCCCGCTCCGTCGCGGCGTTTTTCCGAGCCTACGAAAAGTCGTCGGGGCAGCCGATAAAAAAGGGCGCAAAGGGAAAAGTCGGGATAAAGGTCTACACCAATTCGGGCGCGGGGCTCTCGACCCCCACGGCTCTCGTCGACGCGGTAATCGACCAACTTTTGCGCCGCGGGTACGAAAGAAAGGACATCACGATTGTCGATATGTCGCGCAGAAAGTTGCGCGAGGCGGGTTTTTTGCCGAAGCGTTCGCAGCTTCAGGCGGGTGTCGCCGACGACTACAAGGGCGTAGCCGTAGCCGACATCGACAGCCGCAAATTCTTCGACTCGCGCTGGTACTACGACAACCCCCTCCCGCCGCAGAGCGTGCGCGGGGCGACTTCGACGGACATCTACAACCCCGAGCTTCGCAAAAGCTATCTGCCGGTGCCGCTCTTCCTTTCGGTGGACTTCTGGATTAACCTGCCGATGATTACCGATATGGAGGGCTTGGGAGTGTGCGCGGCAATCGGCAATTCGAGCATTTGGAATATGTCCAACAACGAGCGTTTCCTGCGCTCGCCCGCGAACGCGTCGATGGCGGCGGCGGAGGTCTGCTCGATTCCCGAGCTGAAGGACAGCAACCTGTTCACGATTCTGACGCTCGAAAAGGGGCAGTTCGTCGGCGGGGCGATTTTCAACTCGCGCTGCACCTTCACGGAAAACGCGATTCTGATGAGTGCCAACCCCGTCGCGCTCGACTTCATCGCGTGGGAGCTTATCAACAAATACAGGAGCGTCTACAAATTCGACAAAATCGACCCGATGCCCGCGCTTCTTAATTATTGCAAAGAACTGAAAATCGGCGATTGGAACCCGCGCTCGTACGAACGCGTAATCCTCCCGATTCGCGCAAGGTAAACCCGCAAAAGCCGCGCAAAAATGACCGACGACATTTTCGACATAGTGGATTGCAACGACAACGTAATCGGCAGTGCGCCGCGCTCGCTCGTCCACGCGCGCGGGCTTTTGCACCGCTCCGCGCATGTGCTGATTTTCACCGACTCCCAGCCGCGCAAAATCCTCCTCCAAAAACGCTCCATGCTCAAGGACTCCAACCCAGGGCTCTACACGACTTCGTGCTCGGGGCATATCGACTCGGGCGAGACCTACGACGAGGGCGTCGTGCGCGAAATGCGCGAGGAAACGGGCATTCGCGTCTCCGCCGCCGATTTGACGAAAATCGGGAAAATTCGTGCTTGCACCCGAACGGGGAACGAATTTTCATTCATATACGAATTGCGGATTCCCGAAAATACGGAATTTGCGTTCTCGCCCGAGGAGGTCGACAGCTTCGAGTGGCTCGACGTGCGCGAATTCGAGCGGCGGATTCGCGAAACTCCGCAGGATTTCACCCCCGCATTCATCTGCGCATACGAATTTTACAAAGCGTCCCCGCTCGCGGCGGACAAATAACATTATCGCAAAAAAATGAGCAAGACAAGAGTCAGATTCGCACCAAGCCCCACGGGCTTCTTTCACATCGGCAGCGCGAGAACCGCGCTCTTTAACTGGTTGTACGCGCGCCACACGGGCGGCACGTTTGTCCTGAGAATCGAGGACACCGACAAGGAGCGCAACGGCGAGGAATATCTCAACGTGCTCAAGGACGGCATGAAGTGGCTCGGGCTCGACTGGGACGAAGGTCCGGACGTGGGCGGCAACTACGGCCCCTACTTCCAGAGCCAGCGCGACGACATCTACAAAAAATTTCTGGAAATCCTCCGCCAAAAGGGCAGGGCGTACGACAAGGACGGCGCGGTATTCTTCAAGGTATCGGGCGAAAAACAGGTGCTGCACGACGCCGTCTACGGAGATGTCGAGCGCTTGGAGGAAAAGGACTTCCCGATTTTCCGCTCCAACGGCACTCCCGTCTTCCACTTCGTAAATGTCGTCGACGACATCTGCATGGAGATTACCAACGTAATCCGCGGTCAGGACCACCTCACGAACACCAACAAACACATCGAGCTTTTTAAGGCGTTCGACGCTCCGCTCCCGCAGTTCGCGCACATTCCGCTGATTCTCAAAACCGACGGACACGGCAAAATGAGCAAGCGCGACAGAGGCGCACTCATCGAGGAATACCAGCAGAAAAACTTCCTGCCCGACGCCGTCCGCAACTACCTCTGCCTGCTCGGCTGGAATCCGAAAAACGACAAGGAGATAATGGATATTTCCGAAATCATCGAATTGTTCGACTTCCACGGAATCGTCAAGAGCAACGCGCGTTTCGACGAACGTAAAATGGCGCACTTCAACACCGAACATATCCGCAGACTCTCGCCCGAAAAATTCGAGCAGCTTGCAAAGGCGGCGATTAAGTCGGAGTCGGATATCGATATGGGCGGCGACGAAGACTATATCCGCAAGGTTCTTTCCCTCTGCCAGCCCAAGGCGGCGAATATGGAAAGCTTCCCGTCGATGGTTCGCTTTTTTTTCGACGACAATTTCCCGTTCGACGAAGCAGCAAAGGAAAAAGTTTTCAAGAAGGGCGACCCGCTCGCGCGACTCGAGGAGCTCAAGCCGCTACTCGCTGGTTTGGAGGACTTTTCGCACGACGCAATCTACGCGGCAATCGCGGGATTGGCGGAACAAAAGGGCGTGAAGACGACGGAATACTTCCCGATTTTGCGTTTCAAAGTATCGGGAATGGCAGGCGGTCCCGACCTTATGCCGATGCTCGAAATACTCGGAAAGCAGAAAGTCTTGGAGAGAATCTCCAAATAATCAACCCGAGTAGAAAACCAAAAAACCCGCCGTAAACACGGCGGGTTTTTTGCGTTCGGATTTTTTCATCAATAACTAGAGATTCCTGAAAAAATCTGCCGCATTCTCGCGCAGAAAAACATAAAGATTACGGGAATATTTTCGTCTCTTTGTGGGACGCGGGCGGTACGTATGCAAGAGTATTGAGCAATTCAATTTACCGTTTAGGCGGCCGCCGCCGCGCCTATGCATGCAAGTATAAAAAATACGATTATCGAGACGATTAGCGGGATAAGAAAAAATACGATAAACATCGATAAAAAGCACCCTTTGTGCTTCCCACTGAAAAATCCCACGATGTTCAAAACAAGCCCTATCGGATATATCAGGACGTACGTTAATAGGGTAACGACGGGCAGATAGTAGTCGTCTCCGTCATCTTTCTCGACGATGACCGTTGCCGTGGCGGTTGCCTTTGCCGCAGGTGCGGCGGGGTCGCTCTCGGCGATTTTGGTCGTAGCTGCCGTTTCATTTCCAGTTTTCGCGCCGCATTTGGGGCAGAATGCGGTATCGTCGGTTATTTCGTTTCCGCAATTTGTACAGAACATTTTCGTTGAATGATGGTGTTAAATGTTTTTGGCGATTGTTGTCCCGATTATGAAAACAAACAAAAAGACGGGATACCACCTGCTGCCCGCAATTTTCCGAAATACCAGCGACAGCAGAACAATCGGCATCAACACCGCCGCATATATGTTTTGGGAAAATCCCTCTCTTATGTTTAGATGTAAAAATGCGTAAACCGCCCGCGTCGTGCCGCACCCGGGGCATTGCAGCGACGTAATTTTGCGGAAAAGACAGTCGGGGGTCGTGGAATTCGGCAGATTCGGGTCGTGATAATACAAAAATACGAGTGCGCAAACGGCAACGGCGGCGACGGTAAAACAGACAAAAACTTTTAGAAAAATGTTTTTTGTTTTATCGCGCGCCATTGCCAGATTACTATTGGGTTTCGGCGACTGCGCAGGCAATCGCATATATTAAGCCGAATACGCCGCCCAAGATGATAGCCGTTACCGCCGACAGCTCCGCGTGGCGGTACGAACGTTCCGCCGCAATTAAATCGCCCTTGTCCGCAAGATTGTCGCCGCGCATTGTAAAGTATATCGACATAATCCCTATGGGTATACAACAACACGTTGTTGAAAAAACGGAAAGCGCGAGCAGCCACGGGCGTTTTACGGAAAATGTCAGTTTTTTGCTATCGTCGATGGTAGTTCCGCATTTCGGGCATGCTTTGGAGTTCGGGGGAATTTCTCCCCCGCAGTTTTTACAAAATGTTCCCATAAGTTATGCCAGCGGGTCTTTGCCGAATTGGTTGTCGCCTTTAGTTCCTACTGCAAAGAGAATATAGGCAAAGCATACAATGCCCACGAGAGGGACAAAACCGAGTAGCGTAAACCACCCCGACTTATCCAAGTCGTGCCATCTTTTTATTTGTAGGACAATCGAGCTGTATATTACCAGAATGTATAAAATGAAGCTAATAATACCGAACAAACTCGCCATTATCGACGGGAAGGCGGAGGCTTCGGGGTCGAATGCCATCGCGGTAAACATGGTCGATATAATCATTACGAGTACGATTGCCACCCACCAACCTATGTTGGCGAAGAGAAATTTTTGTCTGTTTATGCGCCCTTTTGCCGAAAAGAGCAGTTTTGCCAATGTGTCTTGTTTCATATTTTTCCCTCTATATTTGTTATTTTGTTTCTTTGATTACTGTGGAAAGGTTTTTGCCGTCGAGCAGCTTTTTGTAGTACTCCAAACACGCCTTTTCGTAGGCGATACCGTCCTTGTCTTCTATAAATTTTTTCTGGATTTTCATGAAGTTCGGGTCGCAAAAGATTTTCAGAAACCAACTGTTCATCTGTCTTTCTTCGATACCTTCGCGGGCGGCTTGTTCCTCGAGTGAGGCGTTGAAATTTTCGAGATTCGTGAAGTCGTAGTTTACGGCAACATCGCTTGGTGTTTGCGCGTTATCCGAACACCCGAAGAGCGAGAATGCCGCGCAGATTAACAATATTGTTGTGAGTTTTTTCATTTGAGATATTTTTTTAACTTCAGATAGCGTGTAGTATTTGAAATACTATGCCCATAAGTTGAATTTATAATATTATGATTCCAAACGCATTGAATCCGATTCGGGACGCGGGTTGTCCGCGTTTGGTTTATGATTGTTTACGCAATAGTTATTCAAAATATATTGGGAATCAGAATCTTGCAAAAATTTTGTTTGACATAGTATTTCAAATACTATGGTGTTTTTTGTGCTCGCAACGGACATAAAGGTTCACGCAGGTTTGCGGGAGAGGTAGAAGTATTGCGAAACCAATCTTTATAAAGGAGCTTTGCCGATAAATAAAAAACCCTGCAGGATTGCGTGGAGAATAGAAGTATAGGCGAAGCGAATCTTTGAATCGCGGAGAAAGAAAAACGTAGGATTGTGGGGGATAGGCGTAATTTGCGAAGCAAATCTCCGTAAGGGGCAACGCCCTTTCAATGGGAGGCGCACTTTGCGCCCGCCGTAAGGGGGGCTTTGCCCCCTTCAATAAAAAAGGCGGGGACACGTACGTACGTGTCCACCGCCTTTTTTTAACGGAGAGTTGGGAGATATTGCCTTTTTACTGACGGCAGTCGGAGATTTTGCCGTTTACGGCGGCGGCTGCCGCCATGCGGGGGCTCATCAGGACTGTTCTGCCCGTCGGGCTTCCCTGTCTGCCCTTGAAGTTTCTGTTCGAGGTCGACGCGCAGAGCTGGTCGCCTATCAATTTGTCCGAATTCATCGCAAGGCACATCGAGCACCCAGCCTGTCTCCATTCAAAACCCGCTTCGCGGAAGATTTTGTCGAGACCCTTTTCTCTTGCGATTTTGTCGATGATTTGCGAACCGGGGACTGCCAGTGCTTTGACGCCCTTTGCGACTTTCTTGCCCTTGAGGTATTCGGCGGCTTCTTCGAAGTCGGAGAGTCTACCGTTTGTGCACGAGCCGATGAAGACTACGTCTACGGGCGTTCCCGCAATCGGCTTGCCCGCTTCGAGCTTCATATAGCCGAGCGCGTCGGCGGCTTCCTTGCGCTGCGAGGCGTCGGCGAACGATTCGGGCGCGGGGATATTTTCGTCGATGAAAATCGCCTGCGAGGGATTGACGCCCCACGTGACGGTGGGCTTGATGTCCGCGCCGTCGAAGTTTACGACGTCGTCGTACGCGCAGCCCTCGTCGGAGGCGATTGTCTTCCAATATTCAACGGCTTTGTCGAAATCCGCGCCTTTGGGGGCGTAGGGTCTGCCTTTCAGGTAGGCGAAAGTCTTTTCGTCGGGGTTCATGTAGCCGATTCTCGCGCCGCCCTCGATTGCCATATTGCAGACGGTCATGCGGCCTTCCATCGACATGTCGTCGAAGACCTTTCCGCCGAATTCGTAGGCGTATCCGAGCCCGCCGTTAACGCCGAGCTTGCGGATAATGTAGAGCGCGACGTCCTTGGGGTAGACGCCCTTTGCGAGCTCGCCGTTTACGTTGACCCTGCGAACCTTGAGCTTTTTGAAGGAGAGCGACTGGGTGGCGAGGACGTTGCGGACTTGGCTCGTGCCGATACCGAATGCGATTGCGCCGAATGCGCCGTGGGTTGCCGTGTGAGAGTCGCCGCAGGCGACGGTCATTCCGGGGTGGATAATGCCCTGTTCGGGCATAACGATATGAATGACGCCCTGCGTGCCTGCGGTTGTGTCGAAAAATTTGATTCCGAAGTCGGCGCAGTTTTTGCGAATGTGCTGGAGCATTTCGTATGCGCGGGCGTCGGCGTAGGGTTCGGTGCGGTCGTCTGTGGGAATGATGTGGTCGACCGTCGCGAACGTGCGGTTGGGATATTTAACCCCGAGCTTGAGCGAGCGCAGCATTCCGAAAGCCTGCGGGCTTGTCACTTCGTGCAGAAGGTGCGTGCCTACCAACAGGAGTGTCGAGCCGTCGGGGAGTTCCTTTACGGCGTGTTTTTGCCAGACTTTTTCAAATAGATTCTGTTTCATATCGTATTAAAATTTTGTTGCGCTGTTTGTCGCGGGTGTCGGCGCGGCGGGGTGTGGAGCTGTCGAGCTGCGGAATTTTTTTCTCGAAAATCCGTCCCTTGCGGGGCGGTTTTGCGCCTTTTTTATAAATGACGGGGAAATCCTAACCCCATAAAAAGAGCCTCCCCCGTTGCCGCGCCCCGCTTGGGGCGGGGGCGGACTGGGCGAACGGCGTTATTCGTCGTCGGCGAGAGAGCCGTCGAGGTCGTCGTTCGAGTAGACGTTCTGGACGTCTTCGAGGTCGTCGAGAGCTTCGGTGAGCTTTACGACTTTTCTTGCGATTTCGGGGTCGGTAATCGAAACGAGGGTATTGGGAATCCACGCGAGTTCCGAGTCTTCCGTTTCAATGCCCGCCTTTTCGAGGGCGACGCCAACTTGTGCGAAGCTCGCTACGGGGCAGAGAACTTCGAAGTAGTCGCCGTTGTTCTTGATGTCTTCCGCGCCAGCGTCGAGGACGCAGTCCATGAGGGCGTCTTCGGTCGTTTTTTCGGTCGAGATGATGAACTGGCCCTGCTTTGTGAAGTTGAACTGGAGCGCGCCGGGGGCTGCGAGGTTGCCGCCGTTCTTGGTGAAGGTCGAGCGAACGTCGCTTGCCGCGCGGTTTTTGTTGTCGGTCGTTACTTCGACGATAATGCCGATACCGCCGGGGCCGTAGCCTTCGTAGAGGAGCTGTTCGTAGACAACGCCGGGGAGTTCGCCCGTGCCTTTTTTGATTGCTCTGTCGACGTTGTCGGCAGGCATATTGGCGGCTTTCGCCTTTTGGATAACCATACGCAGACGTGCGTTGGTGGAGGGATCTCCGCCGCCGTCCTTCGCCGCGAGGGTTAGGTCTTTACTGAGCGCGCTGAAAATCTTGCCTTTTTTGGCGTCGATAGCGGCCTTGTGTCTTTTCGTTGTTGCCCATTTACTGTGACCGGACATTGTTTATTTCTCCTTTGATTTCGGATTGTGAATCACATTTTTTTTGTTTAAGGAAATTTTTTCTTTTTTCCCGTTTTTTGTATGCCGCGCGGAGCTTACCGCTTGGGGGGCGTCGAGCGTCCGCCCGGGTTTTTCTTGCGCGTTTCGTACATCGTGCCTTTGAGGCGGTCGTTTTTCATCTTCTGGCGCGCCTTTGCGGCGTCCTCCCTCGCGATTCTGAGGCGTTCCTTGAGCGGAAGTTTCTCGAATTCGGGGCCGCGCGCGGCTTGGGCGGCTTGCGCCTGCTCCATTGCCGCCTGCATCTTTTGCATAAAGCTCGGCTTTTCGCGCTTTTTGAGCACTACTTTGTCCGCGCCCCTGCGCACGATTACCGCCTGAATTATGCCGATGAGGCTCTGAACCGTCCAGTAGAGAACGAGTCCCGACGGGAAGGTGTAGAAGAACAGTAGCATAATCACGGGCATGAGCTTGAACATCCACGCCTGCGTTTTGTCGGTCGAGGGCGTGGGCGTCAGGTGCATTTGCAGGAAAGTAATCGCCGCGTTAATCAGCGGGAGAATGTGCAGCGGAATCCCGAAAATCGAGGGCAGGGCTTCGATTGTGTCGGGGCGCGCGAGGTCGTCAATCCAGAGGAAGTGCGCGAAGCGAATTTCGCACGAAGTCTGGAGCATATAATATAGACCGATGAAAATCGGCAGCTGAATGAAAATCGGCAGGCACCCCGCGAGCGGATTTATTCCGTACTCGGAATAGAGCTTCATCGTCTCCTGCTGGACTCTCTTCTGGTCGTCCTTGTACTTTTCGCGGATTTCCTTGAGCGGCTTTTGGAGCTTCGCCATTCTCTGCGCCGACTTAATCTGAACCGAGGTGAGCGGCCAGATTACCGCGCGCACGATAATCGTGAGAATGATAATCGACCAACCCCAGCCCCAGTCGGGCGCGAAAGTCGCGACAATCGAGTGAATCCAGTTGAGCAGGCGCGAGAGCGGGCGGCTTACGAAGCCGAACCACCCGTAGTTCATAACCTCTTCCTGACCCGCTCCGAGCGAATAGAGCCTGTCAAGCTCCTTCGGGCCGACGTAGTACGAGCCGCCGAGATTCCACGTTTGCCCCGCGTCGAGCGTTTTGGCTTCAAAGCCCATAAAGCCCGCGACTGCGTTGCGCATGTATTTGTTGGAATCCTTGAGGTTTATCGAAAGGGGAATCGCGTAGCCGCCGTTGGAGGATATGGCTTCGGGCGTGAAGACCGCCGCGAAGAACTGGTTTTTGACCGACCCCCAGGTTATCGGGTATTCGGAGAGCTTTTCAAAATACTTGGCGCGGCTGCTGCCGATGCCCAAAAAGCCGGACGAGTCGACGAATGAGGTCGAGCGCAGGAAGTGGCTCTTGCTCTTGTTGGCGTCGTAGAATACGACCGCGAGGTTGTTGCCATACACGTCGCTTTCGGTAGGCGGAACTGCGCCGAGGCACAGGAAAATTTCGCCGACGGACTGTTTTGTGTCGGTGATGTTTTTTATCGAAGTGGCAGTCGCGAGAGTGTAGGGCGCGGCGGCGATTTCGGGATTTTCCACGAGCTGGTATTTGCGGACGACTTCGAATTTACCGTCGATTACCGCGCGGTATGTCGCGAAATTTTTCGAGGAATCGACGAGCTCGAACGTCGCGGAGGTCGGCATGGGGATTTCCCCGTTTTCGCCGAAGGCAAGCCCGAGCGCGGGCGTGCGGGCGTCGATGTCGTTGAACACGAAAACGTCTTCCGAGCCCTGCGTTTTTGCGTAGTCGCGCAATTCGACGTTCTTAATCGCGCCGCCCTTGTTCGTAAAGTTTATGCGGATTTTGTCGTTTTCGAGCGAAAAGATTTTTTCGGGGGGTGCGGGGGTTTTGTCCGTGCTTTTTGCCGCCGTCGGGTTGTCCGATTTCGTCGCAGTCTGGGTTGCCGCCGCTTTGACCGTCTGTTCGGCGCGGGCTTGGCGCGCGTATTTTTCCGCGGCTGCCTCCTTCTTCGACGAGTCGTACATAAAGAACATCGCCGCCGCCAAAAGGAGCACTCCTATTATGGTATTTTTTTTGTCCATTGTATTGTTCCGCGCGTGTGTGCGCGTAGCTGATATAAAAATAGTATTCCGTCCTTTTTAAGAAAGGATTGGCGGCAATCAATCTTTTTTAACGTCCGCCGAAAATTTTTTTTGCGCGTCCGCGGCTTCGGGCGGAGGGATTGGATTGCGGCGCAGAAGCCCGCGCACGGAAAATTTTTCGGGGACGAAGTCGAGCCCGCCCTCGCAGAGCGGATTGCAGCGCATAATTCTGAATGCCCCCATAATGCAGCCTTTTATCGCGCCGTGCTTTTGAATGGCAATGAGCGTGTATTCCGAGCAGGTCGGGTAAAAGCGGCAGCCAGTGTTGGGCAGCAGATGAATGACGGGCGAAATCGCGATTTGGTAAAACCGCACGAGAAGCCAGGCGGGGGTTGCGAGCAGACCCTTGGGCATAACGCGTCCGCCGCCGTGTCCGTTATGCGCTTGGTGTTTGCAGGGCGGCATTTTCGGATTGTTTTGAAATCGCCCAGCGCGCCGCCTTGGCGAATTTTTCGTCGAGAGTGCGGAAGGCGAATTTGTCCCAGCCGCGGCGCACGAAAATTATGATGTCGCAGGGGCGGGCGAAGTCGGGGGCGTTTTTTCTGAAGATTTCGCGCATGACGCGGCGGGCGCGGTTGCGCTCGACGGCGCAGCCGACCTTTCGGCTCGTGACCACCGCGAGACGGGGGGCGACGAGTCCGTCGGATATGCGCAAATAAAAGACGAAGGCGGAACATTCCGCCTTCGTTGCCTCGGCCTTTACGAGCCGAAAGTCTTTTGCCAAGCGCAATCTGTTTATTTTACCGAAGCGCACGGCTATATAAAATGCCTATTTCGTGACGAGACGCTTGCGTCCCTTTTGTCTGCGAGCGGCGATGACCGAACGGCCGCCACGGGTTTGCATTCTTGCGCGCCATCCGCAACGACGGGCGCGTTTCAATTTGGAGGGTTTATATGTCGGATTCATGATGTGTTAAATTGTTAAAATGCGTAATTGAATTTAAAGAATAAAAAAAGTCAATATATTTTTTTTTAGAGAAGGGGGTCTTGCCCCCTTCGGCGGGTTGGCTACGCCACCCCGCCTACCCCCGCTTGGCGCGTGAAA
>DJPO01000077.1:0-40426 GCA_002437405.1 Opitutia bacterium UBA6410
GTGAAACTATGAAAAACAAATTACAAAAAAATCGCTATTCCACAACATTTGGGGTTGACCCAAACTTTGCCGATTTTTATAAAAATGGGAGCAAAACGGCAATACATTAAACAAGAAAAACTTATCCGCGCCCCCACCGTGAATCGAACACGGATTTGGCGTTTAGGAAACGCTCGTTCTATCCGTTGAACTACAGGGGCGGGATAAAGCAGTAATGAGACCATAGCTTGGCTTGAAAGTCAACCATAATCCCGATATTTGCGCATATAAGTATCTTTTTGCCTATTTACCTATTTGCCGAGTTTGTTTGTGTTCGTGTCTATTTTCCTATTTGTCTATTTTCAGAACGGCATATCGTCGTCATCATCGACTTCTATCCCAAGCGCCTTTTTAGCCTCGGAGATTCTATCCTTCAAGACAACGTATCGCCCTTTACCCTTTTTTACGATTTCGTAAAGATTGGAGAATGTGTGCACGATAAATTCCACCCGTTCTGTTCGCAGGCTTGAATATTGGTCAAAAAAGCTAATTTTCTTATAGAAGCCGTCGTTTTGACGAATCATAGCGTCCATTTTCGCCCTGTCTTTTTCGATTTCGGGAAGCATTCCGCTCGAAAACAAAACCACGGAAACACAGATTGAATACGATACAACACGGCAAGCCCGTTTGGCGATGTCGGCTGTGATTCGTGGGGAGCCTTCCGCATGCGCAAAAATTATCGCAAGCCTGATTGCATTTTCACGAGCCTTCCCAAGCAACGCCGCCTGTGTTCGGAGTTTGCCGCTCATAAGACGAGTATTGAATGCGTCAAAATCCCAAAAATACTCGAAGGCTTCTTTGTCGGCATCAAACCAGATTGTTTCGCCTTTCTTCCTGAGTTCATATGTTCCGTTTAACAAATTTTCCCATTTATTGATTGCAGCCTCGTCAAGCGGAATAATTTCTTTCGATTTTGGAATAACCTTAGGCGCGCCCTTGCAGTAGATGAATCTGCCAAGAAAACCACTGCCTATAAAGCTACCTTTATTTTTTGCGACTATGGTGTCTATTACGTCGTTTTGCACCATCCAAAGCAATGAAATGCATGGATTGGGAACGCTGGAAATTCCGTTGACAATTCGATTGTGTTTTATTGGCTCGCCGCACCAGCCGCTGTTTAGCGTCTCGGTGTCGTCGCCCTGCTTGCGGTAGTTGCCAGCAACAATGTAAATGCTGTCTCGCGCTTCCTCGCATACGGAGAATATTTCGCCTCCGCTTGATTCCATGGCCTTTATCATGGCTTCTGACGTCGCGTTTTTAACAATGAAATCCGGATTCCGCGGAAGTTTTGGGGTGTCCGCTGTTTTATCATCGAAGCTGAAACTTTCCGACTCCTCCGAAGTTTCTTTTACAGAAATTGCCTTTGATTTTTTGAACTTTCCAAGAGCCTTTTCGTATTGGGATATTTCGCGCAAAACTTTTCTTTCCAAATTCGAAAATAGCGCGCGGATACTTGCGCTTTTGCCTGTGGAGCTTTCGCCAACCCCGAGAATGAAAAGATTTGCCGTTTGCGTATAGCCGCCGCTTACGGCATTTCTTGCGTTGAAGACTCTACCCATCGCACCGCTTAAAATTCCGCAGGCGCAAAAACAAAGCAGCTCCATAGGCAAGTTTCGCGCAACGGCATAGGTTCTTGCCACATCGCGAACGACTTTCGGGAACGCATCTATGGGGCATTCGCTTTCATAAAACTCTTTATAGGCTTCGGAAAGCGTTTCCATGGTCGTAAAAAATTGTGGGCTTTCAACTTTCCTAAACATCTTTTACCGCCTCCCAATAATAATTGCCGCTTAGGTTATGTCTTATGTAAGCTGACGAAAGTTCTGTGCCCAAAGACGGCTTATAGTGCCTGAACACAAAAATTGATTCGCCGTTCGTTTCCAAAATTGCCGACATTATGTTGGCGTAAATTCCGATAGTTTTTCCGCCCATACCCCATTGTGTCGGGTGAAGATTTTTAGCGCGGAAATTTGGCTTGTCGAAATGGTGAATCAAGACCATCGCGACGTTGTATTTTGATTTCAATGCGTTTATTTTGCAGAACAAATTCGCGATTGCCGAATGCTCTAAAAAGTCGCAACGGACAAGAGGCAAAAGCGAATCTACAATCACTACATCGTAATTGCCTACGCCTAAAGAGTTTTCAAGTTTCGATATAAACTCGTCTACCGAATAATAGCAGTTTGTAGCGTCTGCATAGTGGAAATTATTATCCAACAACTTGTCTATATCTGAATCAGACTTTCGCGCAAAATTCGATACAATTCCATTGAAGTAAGCCCGAATATCGGCAGGCGGATTTTCAGCATTAAATAAGAGTGTTTTTGAAGGCTTAAAAATATCAAGCCCCAAGGTTTTTTCACCCAACGCAAAGCCAACGGCAAGTTGCATTGCAAGAACGCTCTTCCCAATACCGCTTGCGCCAGAAATTACCCAAGTTTGACCTTTGCGCAAAAAATCACGTCCAATTACAACATTGTCAAAAACGAACATTGATTCGTTTTCTTCGGCAAGAATCTGCTTTAATGTGCGAATTTTCATAATGCTATTCACCTTTCTTCGCCGACGGACGGACTATAAAACAATGCTCAAGCAAGACATCGCAATCGCTTTTCTTGTAGCGAATGCATTTGCCAGCGAGCCTATAACTGGGCAATTTTCCCTGCCTGCGGAGCTGCTCAATGAATGTCGTTCCGATATTGAGATATTGCGCAACCTCAGCGCGGGTAAAAAGCCTGTCGCTTGCGTCAGACTGCGTTAACGTTTGTGTTTTTTCGTATTTTCTTTTTTCCCATACACAAGGTGACGCCGTGTCAAATTTTCAAAAAATAAACTGCCGCAAAATCGCACAAAAAAAGAATCGGAAGGGGAAAATCGACACAAAAATGTGTCGATTTTAGATTATATTGGGCAAAGCTCCCATGAAAATACCATCTTGCGAATGGATAAGTGTCTAATATTCAAAGGAATCAAAGTAAAACTTTTCTATATGTTTACTGAATCAACATATCCGTGATTCATGTCGATTTTTTTGAAAAAATCGACATGAATTATCTTAATAGATCTACAAGTCTTGAATTTATATATACTTTTTCTCTACCGATTTTTATTTCTTCCAATATCCCCAAAGCGGAAAGCTCTTGAAGATATATAGACGCAGTTTGCCTTTTTGCAATATTGTCGTGAACAAGAAAAGAAACCTTTGTATATGCTTGCTTAAATATAGACTCTATTAGATCCTTAGAATATATTTTGGGAGCATTTTGTTTAACTTCAGCGCTTATTTCTGAAAAAAGTGTAGATATCTGTTTTATACGATTCGTTGTTATCCGGGCAGTTTCGGCAACGCCTTTTAACATATACAGAACCCATGTTTCCCATTCTGATTTCTCAGTAACTAAGCGCAGCTTCTTATAATATTCGTTTTTATTTTCTATCAAATATTTACTTAGATATAAGACTGGAATATCTAACAATCCTGCGTGAACAAGGTACAGAATATTCATAATTCTTCCCGTTCTCCCATTTCCATCATCAAAAGGGTGAATACTTTCAAATTGATAATGAATTAACGCCATTTTTATTAACGGATCATGTTCTTTATATTCGAATATATATTTTTCTAAATCATCAAGTTTATTCTTTAGAACAGCCCCGCCTTCAGGCGGAGTATATCTTCGTTCATGCGTATAAGGATTTGCGAGGGCAACATTAGCCCCATAATCTCTAAAATCTACACTTTTCCCCCTTAAGACAGAACAAATATCCCTAATCAGTCTTAAATCAAACGATCTTTTATGTAGTCTTATTTCATCGTAACCGTATTTTAATGCAGTTCTGTATTTTATGACCTCTTTTGTTGCAGGGTCTATTTTATCTTCGCGATAAGAAGATTCTTTTATAATATTACTCTCATTTATCAAATTAGCTTGGAATAGCTTGTCTTGAGTTGTAACTATATTTTCAATTTCTGAGCTTAATTTTGCTTCTTGTAATGGTATTGAGTTTATCAATATGGACTGATCAGGAAGAATACTTCCAATTCCTTTCAGTTCGGCTAATGATCTGGTTGCGTCTAAACATGCCTTTAAAACATCTTTTGTTTCGACATCAAAAGATGGAGGCAAGGGTGGTAATGAGTTATAGGGCTTATCTTTATTAAATGGTTCCATTTTTATGTTTATTAGATAAACATGCAATCGCAACATGTTTATTTTTCAAGAAAAATCGACATAAAACTGTTTTTTCAGTCTTGAAAACATTATTTTTAGCCGACAAATCGACATATTCCCAAAACTCCGCACATATTGAAAGTGTGCGGAATTTGAAGGGTAGCGCATTTTTAATTTTCAGGCATAATATTGAAATACCTAATGGCGTCCTTTTCGCGGGCAAGGCCGTTGTAATGTTGTTTTAAAACATCTACGGCGTGTCCCATTTGTTCGGCGGTTAAATAGGCGTTTTTTGTCAGTGCAAGGTAGTAAGTTGCCGCTGAGTGACGGAAACCGTTCTTCACCCAATTCCCCTTGCCGAGCGCGTTATGTAATTTCTTTATTTGCAGGTTTTGGCTTTTATTTAGAACTTTCTTCTTTGTCCCGAGTTCCCAAACATACGGCTCTAGCCATTTTGCCAAGTTTTCGGGAATTTTTACAACTCTGCGGGAGGCAGTTTTTGTGATTTCGCTATCCAAAATTATCTCCCTGTCGTCGAGTTTTATTTTATCCCACGTCAGGCGTTTCATTTCGGCATTGCGGATTCCCGTGAAGGCTGCAATGTCGGCGTATGCTCTAATTTCGCTTTGCAGAGGTGTTGAATTCAAAATCTTTTGGACTTCTTCGGGAGTAAATATTTCGGGCGTCTTGCCGCGTATGCGCCAGCTCTCGACTTTTTCCACTGGGTTTACGTCGAGCCAATCCTGCATTTTACAGTATTTGAAAAACGAATATAAAGTTCGCCTATACTCGTTTCTGCCGTGAATGCCGATGTCGTTTTGTCCGTCCTGAAAAACTTTCATGGGGCGACCTCCTACTGTCAGCGTATCGCTTTCAGCATATTCTCGCTTTTTTAGGTTTATCAGCCATTGATAGATTTCTTTGGCTGAAATTAGGGATACAATTTTATCTTTGCCTATGCTTTCCATAAAGCGCGTCAGGATTCGCTCGACAGTATAGACATAGTCGCTTGTCAGTTCTTTTTTGAGCAGGGAATAATAGTATCTGTCGATTGCAAAATTCAGTTTCACCGAACGTTCTTTTAACTTTACAAGCGACTTATATTCCTCAACAGCCTGCGTGAGGCTTACGCCGTGTTCGGCTAAATCTTTCGTCAGTTTTGCGTAGGTTAGAACCGCGTTTGAAATAGAAACTTTTAGCGGTTTTAACAAAATCTTGGCTTCCACAAGGTCGCGTTTGTCTATGGGTGAAATTCTGTTTGCTTCAACTCCGAGCTTTTCATCGTAGATATTTTTTGTGTGGAAAAATTCCTGAGCTTCCTGTTCGGACGTAAATCTGCGCGACCAACGTTTTTGTTTTTCGGTATCGAAATAATATACAATCCAGCGTTCGCGATTGCTTTCGATAACTTTTTTGGGGAAAGATGGAGATCTGTTCTTCATATCGAATTTCTCCCTGTCAAATTTGCGGTGTGGTAAGGAATTGCCAATCCGCTTGGCAAAAATTCCGCAACTTATTGTAATTTAGTAATGTTCCATTAGTTCCTAAACGCCAAATCCGTGTTCGATTCACGGTGGGGGCGCGGATAAGTTTTATCCATGATGCGTTTTCAAAATATGTCGTCTCGCGAGTTGAGCGAGTTCACAAAAAATCGCCCAAATACGAAGCCGTTTTCGACGAAGACAAAATTTGGGAAATATATCCTAACGAAGAACTTGTTGTCTTCACACAGGAAATAACAGACGCTTTGCTGAAAAATAAAACAATAGATTGGTAGAAGAAACAAACCGCACGCGCACGCATGCGACTTCTTGTAAAACGCATAGAAATTAGAACAATTTAAACGGGTAAAATATGGCAGAGGCAAAAGTTGGGTATGTTTATATTTTGACCAATCCGAGTTTTAAGGAGGATTGGGTGAAAATCGGGAAGTCTGCGCGTCCTGTTGACGTGCGTTCTAAGGAGCTTGACAACACTGCCGTTCCGCTTCCGTTTGAAATTTATGCCGCGATAAAAACTTCGAAATTCAACGAGGTTGAAAAGCTTGTCCATAAAACGATAGACCGCTTGACTGATTTACGCATACGCCAGAATCGCGAGTTTTTCAACGTTCCGCCGCAAGTCGCGTTCGACATTTTCAAAGACATCGCTTCGGCGATAGAAGACGCCGAACTTATTGAGTACAAAAGAAGGAACTCGGAATCGGCGGACGGCAACTCCGACGAATGTCCGCATGCAAGGCGCGGAAGATTCAAGTTCAGTATGGTCGGCATAAAAATCGGCGAGAAAATCACGTTCATTCCGACGGGGACTGCCGTTACGGTTGCAAGCGACGACACTGTTGAATACGACGGGCGCATTTACAAGCTTTCGCCGTTTGTCGGAACTTTTATGCCCGCCGATAAGCGCAACACGTCGAACGCGTATCAGGGCGCAAAATTCTTTTCCTACAACGGCAAAATTTTAGACGACCTCAGGAAAGAGGCGGAATGTAGGCAAAGTTGAATTGTAATGCCCTAAATTGCTATATCCCGTTAACTCGGAATGAAGGACAACGACAATCCTTGTGTCGATTCCGATTTCTAAAGCTTATTGGGGACTGCCAGTCTTTATTTTTCCTTTCCGCTAAAGTCGAAATTTTCAAGGTTGAATTTTTTTAGGACTTTCGGGTCTTTGGATAAGGTTTCGGCGGTTGCCTTTATGTTTTTAAATGTGAAATTGTTGAAGTCGTAGTCTGTGCTTTCTTCTACGTTGAAAAATATTTTGCACTTTATGTCTATGTTTTCGACGTGTATGTTTTCCGCAAACGACTTCGGTTTGTCTTGGCGGCCTTTTAGGTCGAAAAATTGAGTCCACGGTCTCATTAAAATAAAATTGTAGGATTCTCCTTTCAGGTTTTCAATTTGGACGTTCTTATAGATTTGCGGGGTGTCGGGGCGCATTTTTAGCCACAAAATTCTGCTTGCTCCGTTGAAGGTTGAGTTGCGCAAAAGTATGTTTTCGCAGAAAATCGCTTCGCTGCCCAATGTAAGTGTGCTATGGCAATAGCCGAAGTTGCAATTTTCTATCAGAATGTTTTTATTTGCTCCGTTTTCGGGTTGTTTATCGGCGTATGGGCCTTTGCCGCCTTTTAGGGCTATGGCGTCGTCGTTTACTGTCATATAGCAGTTTTGTATGTGGACGTTTTCGCAGGCGTCTATGTCTATTGCGTCGGTGCTTGGCGCGGGGACGGGTTTTGCGGGAGAGGTGATTTTAAGTCCGTTTATTTTTATGAATTTGCACTTGTAGTAATGCGATGTCCAGAAGGGCGAATTTTGCAGGGTTATTCCCGACACCCATACATTTTTGCTATTTGATATAAACAAAAGGCGCGGGCGCAATTCTTCGATATTTGTGCAATTTGGATTTACTTTCCGCCTGAGCCAAAATGACTTCCAATACCTAAGTCCGTTGCCGTCTATTGTTCCTTTTCCCGAAATTGTGAAGCCGTCGCATTTATCCGCGTTTACGAGTGCCGGGAAATAGTTTATGCTTCTGCCTTCGATTCGGGTCGGGACTACGGGAAAATCCGAAATGTCGTCGCTGCCTTTTAGTATTGCATTTTCCGCAAGGTATAGGTGGGTTTTGGGTTTGAAAAACAGTGCGCCGCTTAGAAATTCGCCTTCGGGAATTACGACGACTCCTCCGTTTTCCGCCGCGGCGTCGATTGCTTTTTGGATTGCCTCGGTTTGCGGAATCGGGCTTGAAGATTGTGCTCCGAAGTCTTTTATATTGAATTCCCGAAATTCTTTTGTATTCGGCGAATTAGTATTAAAAAACCATTCCTTTGCATCGGCGGGGAAATTTAACGTTGCGCAGAATGCCAATTGCGGGAAAAGAAGCGAAAAAGTTAAAAAAATTCTCGTGCATATTTTCATCCCCAAAGAATACCAAACTATGCCACGATAAGACAAGTGTTTTTATAAAAAAAGAGAGCCGCGGGGTTTTCCCTTGCGCCTCTCCTTTTTGTCTGCGGAAAAAGAAAAACGGTTAGATTTCGACGTCCTTTTTATAGTCGACGTTCGGAAGTCCGAAGCCGAAGAGTTTCAGGAATTCCTTTTTGTAGCCCGCGAAGTCGGTCAATTCGTTCAGATTTTCCGTCGTCACTTTCGGCCAGATTTTGAAGACTTCCTCCTGCACGTCGGGGCGCAGTTCGAGATTGTCGATTCTCACGCGGCCGTTGTCGTCGAAGTCGAGGCAGTTGCCGTTGTATAGTTGGGTCGAGAACAGGCGTTGCATTTGTTCGATGCAGCCCTCGTGGATTCCCTTTTCCTTCATTACCTTGTAGAGAATGGAGATGTAGAGGGGGACGACGGGGATTGCGCTACTCGCCTGTGTTACGAGGGCTTTATTGACGGAGATGAACGCCTTGCCGCGGTGGAGTTTCAGCGCGCCGTCGATTCTCTCGGCGGCGGCTTCGAGGTCGCGTTTTGCTAGCCCGATTGTACCGCTGCGGTAAATGGGATAGGTAAGTTCGGGACCGATGTAGGAGTATGCGACGCTCGTGCAGCCTTCGGCGATAACGCCTGCTTGGTCGAGTGCGTTAATCCAGAGTTCCCAGTCATCGCCGCCCATTGTTTTGACGGTTTCGAAGACTTCGCGTTCAGTTGCGGCGGGGACGGTTACTTCGATTATGCGCTCCTTGTCGGTGTCGAGCGATTTGTCTTTGCGTTCTTCGCCGACGGTTTTGAGGACGCTCTTGTAGACTTCGCCCGTTTTGGGGTCGGTGCGGCGCGGGGAGGCGAGCGAATAGACAATCAGATCGACTTTCCCGAGGGGGCTCTTTTTGATTGCCTCAATCGCCTTCTGCTTGATTTCGTCACTGAATGCGTCGCCGTTGATGTTTGCGCAATAAAGACCCGCGGCGTTCGCCTGCTTTGTGAATTCCGCGGTATTGTACCAACCCGCGCTTGCGGGGCGTTGGCGGTCGACATCGGCGGGGCGTTCGAAGAAGACCCCGACGGTGGACGCGCCGCAACCGAAAGCGGCGGTGATTCGGCTCGCCAGACCGTAGCCCGTGGACGCGCCGATTATCAGCGCGCTTTTACAACCGCCCGAAATTTTCCCCTTGCCCTTTACGTACGCGATTTGCTCGCGGACGTTTTCGGCGCAGCCTTCGGGGTGCGCGGTTATGCAGAGAAATCCTTTTACTTTCGGTTCGACTACCATTTTCGTTCCTTTCGGAGATTAGTTTATGCGGTTTTGCATGTAGGAGATGAGGGCTTTGAGGAATTCGCAGTTGCCCCCAAGCTTTTCGCAGTCGGCAATCGCCTTATTGGTGAGTTCGGCGGCGATTTCGCGCGATTTGTCGATGCCGTAGAGCGAGACGTACGTCATCTTTTCGTTCGCGGCGTCGAGCCCCGTGGTTTTGCCCATTGTGGCATCGTCGCTCGTGACGTCGAGAATGTCGTCGATTACCTGAAAAGCCAAGCCGATGTTCTTGCCGATTTCGCGCGCGGCTTCGAGCTTGCTTTCGTCGTAGTTGTCGGCGAGCCTTATACCCATGGTCACGGCGGCGGTGATGAGAGCCGCCGTTTTGTTGTGGTGGATAAAGTTGAGCTTGTCGGGGGTCATTTTACCGTCGCGTTCGCCGAGAACGTCCTCTACCTGCCCGCCGATCATCTTGGTGCTGCCGCCAGCGTCCGCCAAGTCGAGAACCAGTCCCGCGGCGATTTCGGGGCGCGAAAAATATTCCTGCGCGAGGAGCTTGAAAGAGTATGTAAGCAGCGCGTCGCCCGCCAGAAGCGCCATCGTTTCGTCGAACTGCTTGTGGCAGGTGGGTTTGCCGCGGCGCAGGTCGGAGTTGTCCATGCAGGGGAGATCGTCGTGAATGAGCGAGTACGTGTGCAGGCATTCGATTGCGACGCACGCGGGGAGCGGATCGACTTCCGACGGGAACATTTCGTGCGCGGCGAGCAGGAGCATCGGGCGGATACGCTTGCCGCCCGCTTCCATCGAGTAGTGCATCGCCTTGTGGATAATCGAGGGACGCTCGTTTACGTCGGGCAGATATTTTTTTATGGCCGCCTCGACGCCGAGGCGTTTTTCTTCGAACTGTTTTTTAAATTCTTGGGTAGTCATAATCCGATTTTCCCACAAAGCGCGGTTTTGTAAACCATTATTTTCGGGGAACGGCTTTTTTCGGCGTTTTTTAGGGGCTTGGGCTAAGCCCGCTCCACCCTTATTTTTGTTGACGGCTCGGGCGGATTCGGGGAAAATCGCGTTATGAAAATACGAACTTTGTTGGGAACTGTCGGACTTTTATGCTCGGCGGGAATGTCGTCATTTGCGGCGGGGAAATTTTTCAAACCCGAGAACCTGAAGGTCGGGGAATTTTTCGAAAATCCCGTGGGTATGTCTCTGGAAAATTTGAAGTTTTCGTGGAGGCTGCCCGAGGACTCCGATGCCAAAAAGCAGACGGCGTACAGGCTCGTCGTGGCGGACTCCGAATGGGAGCTTGCAACCTCCCCGCTCTGGGACAGCGGCAAAACGGCTTCGGGCGAATCCGTATGGGTGTCCGCCCAAATCCCCGCGCCGAAGTCGCGCCAGCGGCTCTATTGGAAGGTCAAGGTTTGGGACGAAAACGGGCGCGAGTCGCAGTGGTCGAACCCCGCGTTTTTCGAGGCGGGGCTTCTGAAAAAATCCGACTGGGCTGCGCAGTGGATTTCCAACAGCGACAAGGTCGAATTGGAAACCGCAAAAACTTGGGACGGCAAGGACTTCAAACGCCCCAAGGCGTTCCCGCCGACATACCTGCGCAAAAAAATCGAGCTGGAGGACGATGTCGCTTCGGCGCGCCTTTACGTCGCCTCGCGCGGGATTTTCCAGTTCTACATAAACGGGAAAAAAGTCGGCAACGACTTCTGGAGCCCAGGCTGGACCGACTATCGCAAGCGAATTCAGGTTTCGACATACGATGTCGGCAAAATGCTCTACGAGGGCGAAACCGCACTGACTGCGATTGTCGCCGACGGCTGGTATGCGGGCTCGCTTCGACTCGAAAGGGCAGTATACGGGGCAAAGCCCGCGCTTCTCGCGCAACTGGAGGTCGTCTACAAAAACGGCAAAAGGCAGACATTCAAAACGGACGCATCGTGGAAGTGGGCGTACGGGGCGATTACATATTCGGACATATACCACGGCGAAAACTACGACGCGCGCAAAGAGCTCGACGGCTGGAACGATCCCGACTTAGACGACTCCGCGTTGAAATCCGTCGTCGCCGAACCGCCCGCAGACACTCCGTTGCTCGAGCCGCGCCGCAACACTCCGATTGTCGCCGCACAGGAGCTCATCCCGATTTCCGTCAAAAAAATCGGCAGCGGAAAATTCATATTCGACTTGGGGCAGAATATCGCGGGCGTCCCAAAGATAAAAATCCCCGCCAACCCCGACAGGAAAATCACAATCCGCTATGCCGAAATGCTGCGCGATGACGGCACGCTCTACACTCAAAACTACCGCTTGGCGCGCTCGACCGACACATACATTTGCCGCGGCTACGGAATCGAGGAGTGGACTCCCCTCTTCACCTATCACGGTTTCAGGTACGTCGAGCTTTCGGGGCTGCCCGAAAACGCCAAGCCGACCGCCGACTGGGTGCGCGGGATTGTAATGCACAACGATATGGAAAGAATCGGCGCGTTCGTGTCTTCCAACCCAAAAATCAATCTGCTGCAAAACTGCATTCTCTGGGGGCAGCGCGGCAACTTCTTCTCGACTCCGACCGACTGCCCGCAACGCGACGAGCGGCTTGGCTGGACGGGCGACGCACAGATCTTCGTTCCGACCGCAGCTTTCAATATGGACGTGTGCGCGTTCTTTTCAAAATGGGTGCGCGACTTGGCAGATACGCAGGGAGCGGACGGGAAAGTCGCAAAATACGCGCCTTATCTGTGGGGCGCGCCCAAAGAGGGAATCCCCGCGTGGGGGGCGGCGATTATCCGCTGCCCGCTCGAAATCTATTACCAATACGGCGACAAAAAGATTCTCGACGAAAACTACGCGGCGATGCAAAAGTTTGTCGAAATGCTCGAAAGGTCGTCCGAAAATTACATCTGCCAGTCATGGACGTACGCTGACTGGCTGTCGCTCGACAAGCTCGACGGGCAGTATGTCCCGCGCGAAATCGAAAAATCCTCCGACCCGAACGCGGAAAAAATCTTCCGCCCGCGCACCGACCGCCCCGAGCGCAAAACAAAGTTCGAGTGTGCTGGAATGACGAACCACGAGCTCGCCGCAACCGCCTATTTTGCAGACAACGCCCAGAAGCTCGCGAAAATAGCGAAAATTCTGGGGCGCGACGACGACGCGCAAAAATACGAAAAGCTCGCCGAAAACATCAAGAGCGCGTTCGTCAAAAAATTCGTGTTCGAGGACGGCACTGTCGACAACGAGACGCAGACGGCGTACCTGTTCGCGCTCGCGTTCGATTTGCTGCCCGAAAATATCCGCGAAAAATCGTTCGGCAGATTCGTCGAAGTCCTCGAAAAATCGGGGGTCTACCTGCGCACGGGCTTTTTGGGGACTCCCCTGCTGACGGAGGTTCTCACGCGCTTCGGCCGCGCCGACTTGGCGTACAGGCTGCTGCTTAACGAGCAGTTCCCGTCGTGGCTCTACACCGTAAATCAGGGCGCGACGACGATGTGGGAACGCTGGAACAGCTACTCGCGCACAAACGGCTTCGGGGACGCAAGTATGAACTCGTTCAACCACTACGCGTACGGCGCAATCGGCGCGTGGATTTACAAGACAGTCGCGGGAATTTGGTACGACGAAAACGCGGCGGGGTACAAAAACATTGTCTTCAATCCCAAGCTCGGCGGCGGATTCACCTTCGCGGGGGCTTCGCACGAAACGCCCTACGGAAGAGCCGCGTCGACGTGGAAGCTTTCCGACGGCATTATGGAATGGGAAGTCGTAATTCCCCCGAACGCAACGGGAAAAATTGTCTTCCCGACGACTTCGGCGGACTCGATTAGAATGGACGGAAACAGGATTGCCGAAAAGGATTTCAGGCGCGCCGACGACGGCTCGCTCATGCTCGAGTCGGTCGGGGCGGGTACGCACCAGATTCTCCTGCGTCCCGACGGGCGGCGGTAAAAAAATTCTTAAAAATCCGCGCTTTCCGCCGATAAATTTAAGATACGGAAATTTCAAACCTCAAAAATATGAAAAAAATCATAACGGCACTGTTTGCCGCCGCCGCGATTATGCTTTGCGGCTGCGGAGCAAACGTAAACGAAAACAAGACCCCCGAACAGGCGAAAACCGAAGCGGCGACTATGGACGCCGCAACCCTGCAAAAACAGGTCGACGCCCTCAAGGCTTACCTCGAAAGCAAGCAGGCGGAAATCAAGGCGGTTTCCGAAAAAATCGCGAAGATTCCGCTCGCCGAACAGATGGGCAACGACGCCAAGGCTCTGCGCGAAGAGGCAGCCAAAATCGGCGACAGCGTGAAAAAAATTCAGGCACAACTCTCCGTTTATGTCGAAGAGTTGAAGGCGAAATCCGCCGCTAAATAAGCCGTCGAAAATCCGACAGATTTTTTTAAACAAAAACCGCGAATTTTTTACAATTCGCGGTTTTTTTGTTTTTCGGGTCGGTCGGTTTTTCTTCTCGAACCAACCCCTCCCTTTTAAGTCGGACGGAATGCGCGCTCCTAAAAGCCGCGCCCGCGTCAGCCGTGTATCGGAACTTCCGAGACGCACGCCCACCCTGCGGCGAGGCATTCGACATCGGTCGGCAATCCGTTTCCCGACGGGCGCGTATCACCCATCGCGTAGGAGAACGTGTACGTCCCGTCCCCGTTTTTGACGTAAAGCGACGCAAGTTTCGCCTGCGCGGGCACGCATTTTTTAAACGGCGTGCCTTTGCGGAAGTCGGCAGGATAGTTTATGTTTTTTATAACGCCCGCCTCCGCTTTTCCGCCCGAGAGCGTTTCGGCGATGTATTCCGCGGCGTGTTCCGAAGCGTCGGTAAGGTATTCCAGAAGCTCGGCGGGGGCGGATTCGTGGCGGATTCGGCACTGCTCGTAGAATTTTTTGAGAAGCCGCATCGAGCACGCAAAGGACGGGAAGCCCCACCCTGCGGCTTCGACCGCCGCCGCGAATGTCCCGCTACTCCAAAGCAGCGGAAGCGCGACATTCTGACCTATATTAAGCCCCGAAACGACCGCGTCGGGCGGGTTGTCGGCGTACAGGTGCGAGAGCGCGATATTAACGCAGTCCGACGGAGTTCCCGACACCGTGTGGCAGGGCAATCCGTGGAAATCGACTTTCTTCACCTCGATGTCGGCGTGGCGGTTGTAGGCTCTGCCTATCCAGCTTTGCTCGCAGGCGGGCACAACGATTTCGACTTCCGCGCGGGCGGAGAGCGCCTTTGCGAAAATCGGCAGGAACGGCGAGTATATGCCGTCGTCGTTAGACAGTAGCAGGCGCATCTTTAAGCGGCTCTCCGCGCAGATAACGGTTTATGCTCTTGGCGGCGATTTTCGCCTGCCCCATCGCGCTGATGACTGTCGCCGCGCCGCTTACGACGTCGCCGCCCGCGAAGACCTGCGGGATTGACGTTTGCAGCGTTTCGGGGTCGCATTCTATCGTCCCCTTTTTGGAGGTCTGCAAATGCGGGCTCGTCATCGGAATGAGCGGGTTCGGGCGGTTGCCGATTGCAACGACTATCACGTCGCACGGTATTTGGAATTCGCTGCCCTTGATTTCAATCGGCGAGCGTCTCCCCGAAGCGTCGGGTTCTCCGAGTTCCATTTTCGTGCATTCGAGCGCGACGACCCTGCCGTTTTCGTCCGCGACAATCCGTTTGGGGGCGGTGAGCATTTGGAACTGCACGCCCTCCTGCTGCGCGTGGTGGATTTCCTCCTTGCGGGCTGGCATTTGCTCGAGCGCGCGGCGGTAGACTATCGTCGATTTCGCGCCGATTCTAAGCGCGGTGCGCGACGAGTCCATCGCGACGTTCCCGCCGCCGACCGTGATTATGTGCTTTGCGCGAATCGGCGTCGTGGCGTGGTTGGGGAAGTCGTACGCCTTCATCAGGTTGAAGCGCGTGAGAAATTCGTTTGCCGAAAATACCCCGACGCTGTTTTCGCCGTCGATTCCCAAAAACATCGGAAGCCCCGCGCCCGACCCCAAGAATACGGCGTCGAAGCCCTCTTCCAAGAGGCTCTCGAGCGTCCTGAGTTTGCCGACGACGTAGTTGAGATGGATTTTCACCCCGAGCTTTTTGAGCGACTCGACTTCGTGCGCGACGATTTCCTTGGGCAGGCGGAACTGCGGAATACCGTACATCAAAACGCCGCCCGCCAAGTGGAGAGCCTCGAACATTTCGACTTCGTGGCCTGCAATCGCCAAGTCCGCCGCCGCGGTGATACCCGCGGGGCCGCTGCCGATTATCGCAACGCGCTTGCCTGTGGGCGCCGCCTTTGCGGGAGTCTTTTCGAGATTGTGGACTCTAACGTAGTCCGCCGAAAATCTCTCGAGCGTGCCGATTGCCACGGGCTGCCCCCGTATGCCGAGCACGCAGCTGCCCTCGCATTGCCTTTCCTGCGGGCAGACGCGTCCGCAGACTGCGGGGAGCGCGGTTTGCGTCTTGAGCTTTTCCGCCGCCCCCGCTGGATTGCCGTGGGCGATTTCCGAAATAAACTGCGGTATGTTGATGTTTACGGGGCACGCTGTCTTGCAGCGCGGCTTGGGGCATTGCAGGCAGCGGCTCGCCTCGTCCATTGCGGTTTCGAGCGTTATCGCGTAGGGGACTTCCTCGAAATTGGAGGCTCGGCGGACGGGATCTTGCTCGGGGATTGTGAGTCTCGGCAGACCCGACGCCTTTATTTTCCTTACTTTTTCTTCAGACATACTAAAAAACTCCCGTTCCTATTGGTGGCACTTTCCGCCCAAGTGGCGCGGCATTGCCTCGATTTCTATCAATCTGTACGCCGAACGCCTCTTGCCGAGCTCGTCGAAATCGACTTTGTCGAGCTCGAAGAACGGCCCCTCGACGCACGCGAACTTCGTCTGTCCGCCGACGCTCACGCGGCACGCTCCGCACATGCCCGTCCCGTCAACCATGATGGGATTGAGCGAACAGAACATCTGCACCCCGTTTTTGGGAGCGTGCGATGCGCACTGCTTCATCATGAACACGC
Source organism: Opitutia bacterium UBA6410 (assembly GCA_002437405.1). GTDB lineage: Bacteria > Verrucomicrobiota > Verrucomicrobiia > Opitutales > Intestinicryptomonadaceae > Merdousia. Next base: position 16,405 of record DJPO01000077.1, read on the forward strand.
AGCCGATTGCGACTATCGAGTCGAAATTCTTTCCGCGTTCCTTCATCACGTTGACGCAACCGCCCTTGAAGCCCTCTGTGCCGTCGCGCGTGCCTATCAGAAGCTCGTCGCAAACGTCCGCGAACTTTTCCTTGTAGTAGAGCATATACGACGACGACGCCTCTATCGCGCAGGTCGTCTTCACGCCCCTTTTCTTCAGGGCGCGGGCTATCGAGAGAATCGCCGCAATGCCGTAGCAGCCGCCCAAGAGCAGCGCGGAAGAGCCCTCCTTGAAGCGTTCCAAGTCCAGCGGCGTTCCCAGCGGCCCGCTGAGAACCGCGAGCTTGTCGCCCTTTTTGAGCGCGCCGATTTCCGCGCTCGAGCGTCCAACCTGCTCGATGATGAACTTTATCCAGCCCTCTTCGGCGTTCCAGTCGATAATCGTAAACGGCGAGCGTTCGCTGTCGGCATTTGCCATCAAAATCGCGAACTGCCCGACTTTGGCGAATTTCGCCGCCTCGGGGGCTTTTACTGTTATCTCGTTGAAATTGGGAGCGAGCATTTTGTTTTCGAGAATCTCGAAGCCCTCGGAATTCTTTTTCGCCTCGTTTTCGTGCCAGCGCGCGGAGTGCGGAAGCCCGAGCAGGGCGAGGTCGGGGACGTAGTCGGCGAGGAAGTGCCCGAGTATCCGCTTGGGCAGCGCAGTTTTGTCGGTAGTCGGCGACTTGAAATCCGCCGCGAGCGGTTCGAGCTCGAAGTCGTATTTTTTGACGTCCATTCCCGACTTTTTGCACACGTCGCAAAGGTAGCCGTTCAGCGGACGCTGGTCGCCCGCCGAAGGCACGGACGCGGCGACCGCGATTTTGCCGCCGTCCGCCGCCGCGAGCGTTCCCGATGTTTCGGAAAACGCGCTTATCGGAAGGACGACTTCGGCGGATTTCTGCGCGGGTGTTTTGAATACGTCGCACACTACAAAATGCGGGATTTTCGCGGCGATTTCGGGCGACACGTAGTCGCCGTATTCCATCACCGCCGCGTATTTTCCGCCCTCCAAGTCGGCGGCAACGTCGGCGGGGAGATCGGAGGCGTCGGAATCGAGCGGCATTTCGACGACCTTTCCGCCGAATTCGCCGCCGATTGCGCGCATTGCCTTGCGGCTTTCGTACGTCGCGCCCTTGTTGGAGATTACGAGTATCGAGCCCCTGTTTTGCGACAGGATTTCGAAGAGTTTTTCGACTGCCTCTTCGGGCGACACGGGCACTTGCTCCTTGCCGCGCATCACCGCCGCGCGCCTGAGGCGTTTGGGGGAATTTATCATCTGCGGCAGGGCGAAGCGTCCGAGCGGGCATATCGCGCTTTCGGCGTCGAGCGAAACCATTGCGCCCGAGATTATTTTGCCGTCCTTTATATTGAGCTTTATTTTGCAGTGCTTGGGGCACAACGCGCAGTATGAAACCGCCGTCTTGTCGGGTTCTCCAAACCATTTGCCCCATCTGTCGGTAAGGCAGCCAGTCGGGCAGGCGTCGACGCACGCGCCGCAGAAAAGGCATTCCTCGGAGCTCCAAGCCCGCCCGAATGCGGAGGAAATTTTCGCGCGCTTGCCACGGTTTGCGATTCCGATTGCGGGCTTGCCGTGGATTTTTTCGCAAACCCTAAAGCACCTACCGCAGAGTATGCAAAGATTGTGGTTTTTGTCGATGAAGGGGTCGTTTAGCTCGACTTTCGAGAGGTCGTACATCGTCGGAAGTCCGATTTCGCGCGTATACGAGCCGAGGGCGACTTCCCTCAGCTCGCAGCCCGAGCGGTTCGAGCACGTTCCGCAACGCGTCGCGGCGGTCGAGCGGGTCGGGATTCTCTTCTCCTTTTCGCAGTCCGCGCGCGAGTCGCAGACCATGCACGGCGACGGGTGGGAGCTCATCATAAGCTCTATCGTGCGCCTGCGCTGGGTCTCGAGGTTTTCGGAAGTCGTGCGCACAACCATTCCCTCTGCGGCGGGGGTCGTGCACGAAGTCGGCGTGCCCCTTACTCCGTCGATTTCCACTACGCAAAGGCGGCATGCGCCGTAGGGCTCGAGCCCGTCGTGGGCGCAGAGCGAGGGTATGAATATGCCCGCCTTGCGCGCCGCCTGCAATACTGTCATTGAGCTGTCCGCCTCGACTTGGCGGCCGTCTATCGTCATTTTAAAAGTAGCCATTTTCACTATTTCCTCGATATTGCCCCGAAGCGGCAGTTTTGATAGCATGCGCCGCACGATATGCACTTTTCGGCGTCTATGTTATGCGGATTTTTCAAACCGCCCGAAATTGCGCCCGTCGGGCAGACGCGTTCGCAGATTGTGCAGCCCGTACACTTTTCTGCGTTGACCTTAAAGCGGACGAGCTGCGGGCAGACGAGTGCGGGGCACCGTTTTTCGTTTATGTGCGCAAGATATTCGTCGCCGAAGTATTTTAAGGTTGTCAAAACGGGGTTCGGCGCGGTTTGCCCGAGCCCGCACAGCGACGACGTCTTCATCGTAAAGGCGATTTTCTTGAGGCGCTCGATGTCCTCCAATTCGCCCTTTCCAGAGGTAATTTTTTCGAGGATTTGGTGCAAATGCTGCGTACCCATTCGGCACGGAATGCACTTGCCGCAGGATTCGTTTTCGGTGAAGTTCACGAAGAATTTGGCGACTTCGACCATGCAGGAATCCTCGTTCATAACAACGAGCCCGCCCGAGCCGATTATCGAGCCGACCGCCGCCAAGTTTTCGTAGTCGACGGGTATCGAAAGATGTTCGGGAGTAAGGCAGCCGCCCGATGGGCCGCCCGTCTGAACCGCCTTGAATTTCTTTCCGTCGGCGCAACCGCCGCCTATCTTGTTTATGATGTCGTCGAGCTTCAGGCCGAGTTCGACTTCGATAAGCCCCGTGCGCTTGATTTTCCCCGCGAGCGAAAACGTCTTAGTCCCCTTGCTCTTTTCCGAGCCGAGCGACGAGTACATTTTCGCGCCCTCGCGCATAATCGAGCTTACGGCGGAGAGAGTTTCGACATTGTTTATGTTTGTCGGCTTTTTGAAAAGCCCTTTTGCGGCGGGGAACGGCGGCTTGGGGCGCGGCATTGCCCTGACACCCTCGATACTCGCCATAAGGGAGGTTTCCTCGCCGCAGACGAATGCGCCCGAGCCTTTTTTGATTCGTATCTCGAAGCAGAATCCGTTTTCGAGTTTTTTCCTGAGCAGCCCCGCGTCCTCCGCCTGTTTTATCGCCTTGCGCAGTCTTTCGATTGCGAGCGGATATTCCGAGCGCACATATATGTACGCACATTGCGCGCCTATCGCGTAGCCCGCTATCATCAGGCCTTCGAGCACGCTATGGGGGTCGCCCTCGAGCACGGATCTATCCATAAACGCGCCGGGGTCACCCTCGTCGGCGTTGCAGATTATGTATTTTGTCTCCGACGTTTTGGAGGCTCTCGCGAATCCCCATTTTACGCCTGTCGGGAAGCCCGCGCCGCCCCTGCCGCGCAGTCCGCTGGCGGTGACTTCGGCGATGACCTCTTCGGGCGTCATTGAAAACGCCCTCTCAAGACCTTCGTATCCGCCACGCGCGAGGTAGTGCGAAAAACTTTCGGGATTTATCACGCCGCAGTTGCGCAAGACGATGCGCTTTTGAAGTTCCAACATCGGGTGTTTTTTAAACGGCTTGATTCCCTCGTATTCCGAGTCCGCCATAACGGCTTCCGCCTTTGAAACTACTGGCTTGCCGCCGATTAGGTGGCTTTTAACAAGCTCTTCGACGTCCTTGGGCTTTACGTTGGAATAGAGAACGGACGGTTCGCCCTCTCTCTTTATCTCGACGAGCGGCTCGGCGTAGCAAAGACCGATGCAGGCGGTCTCGACGATTTCGACTTTATCGGAAAGCCCGTTTTCTGCGAGTTTTTTTCCGAACTCCTCGATAACTTCACCCGCGCCCGCGGCGCGTCCGCAAGTGGCTGCGCCGACGGTTATTCTAGCTTCGTTTTGGAATTTTTCCCAGTCCCTTTTCGCGGACTCCCTCAACGATTCGAGTATTTTCATATTTATTTCAGGGATTTTAAGATTTTTTCGATTTCCGCAAGTGTCACGCGCGCGTGAACTTTTCCGTCGACGACCATTGCTGGCGCGAGTGCGCATGCCCCGAGGCACGCGACGCGCTCAAGGCTCACGAGCCCGTCGGCTGTCGTCCCGCCCTCCTTTATTCCGAGCCGCTCTTCGAGTGCCGCCAGAAGCGACCCCGAGCCCCTAACGTGGCAGGCGGTTCCCTTGCAGACTTTTATTATGTGTCTGCCTGGTTTGGAAAATTTAAACTGGGCGTAAAAGCTCGCGACCGAATATACGTCGGCTTTTGAAATCGAAAAATACTCCGCCGCCGCGTCTACGGCGTCGGGGGATATGTATCCCTCTTTCTCCTGAACGTCCTGTAAAAAGCTTACAAGATTTTCCCTCTTCGGCGGATAGTCCCCGAGGATTTTCTCGAATTTGGATTCTGTCATAATAATAATAGAGCAAAAGCTTTGTTCTTCGGAATCAGCCGCGCGGCGAAAAAACCTCAAGCAAGCCCGACCCGAAAAACGTTTTGGAAATGATATTGAGATTATGATACGAAATCGGGGAACTTTGCAATACTATTCATTACCTTAGAAAACTTTTCGCTTTTTGGCGAATTTTGAAGCTTTAAATCGGAAACCGAAATCGAAAGGGGCGGTTATTGTGAATAACTATGTGAATTTCCTATGAATTTGTTGAAAAGAAATTGTGCGCATGTGTAAAACCCAACCTTGCCGACATCTTTTCTTCATCTTATCGACAACAAATAATTCCAATAATATTGTTACTATTATAAACTTAAGAAGTTATTCCACTTTTTTACAGAGTATAAGAATACGGTTAAATTTAAATTAAATTTTTATTTTTATATTCTCTCGAAGAGAAATGCTCCCTCGCCGTCTTGGAATTTGTCGGGGAACGAAACTTTGCTTTTGACGAGTCTAAAGTCGGGATTTTCGCCAAGGGCAAATTCAGCATTTTCGATATTCTCCGCTTTTTCTATCGAGCAAGTCGAATAGACAAACCGCCCGCCCTTTTTGACGAATTTCATCGCGTTTTTTATAAGTGTACGTTGAAGGCGCACGTTTTCGGCTATTGCATCTTCGGAAAGTCTGTATCGTGCGTCGGGTCGGCGGCGGAGCACGCCGGTGTTCGAGCACGGGGCGTCGAGCAAAACGGCGTCGTATTCAAGCGGAAGGGATTTTTTTTCGAGTTCAATCCGCAGCGAACCGTCGGCGGAAAGGTCGGCTTCGACCGCTTCGGTTCTCAAAAAGCCGACGTGTTTTAGGTTTTCGCGCAGGGTGTCCATTCTCGTTCCCGCGAGATCGGACGAAACGATTAAAGTATCGGCGCATTTTTTTTCGTCGAAAATTGTTCCACGTAGAACAATGTCGGCGCAGTATCTCGATTTTCCCCCTGGGGCGGCGCACAAATCGAGTATTTTTTCCCCAGCCTTCGGATTGAGCAGCCTCGGGGCAAACGAAGTCGACGGGTCCTGTATATAAAAACAGCCAGAATTCAGCAGTTTTTCAGCCGCCGACCACTCGCCGCTTTTTAGCACAAAAAAATCTTCAAACGGAGTCGGGAGCAGACTTTCCGAAAATTCTTTTACAAGCCCGTCGGATTTCGGAGACATCGACGAGCGGACGAAGACTTTCGAAGTTTGCGAGTTTGCCTTCAAAATTTCGGTTGTTTTTTCGATTCCGAATTCCCAAACCCATCTTTCCACGAGCCATAGCGGGTGGCTGTATGCCGACGACAGATTTTCGAAGGTCGGCGACTTTTCGGCGGATTCGAGCAGCTTTGCGTATTCCGCTGGAATTTTTCTGAGAACCGCGTTGGCGAATCCGCCTTCGCGCGCCGAAAGGTTTTTCTTTATGAATTCGACCCACGAGTCCACAGCCTGAAAAGTCTTTTTGCGCGCAATGCAATCGGCGGCGGCGGCGAAAATCGCCACCCTCAATTTCTTTTTAGGACTTTTGGGGCATAGGTTTTTCAGGCAGGATTCTATCGCGATTTTGTTGCGCAAAAATGTCTTGTAGATCGCATTTGCCTCGTTTCTCGCCTCCGAGCGCGCTATTTTCGAAAAATTGCGCTCGAAGACCGCGTCCGCCTTTTCCCCCGTTTCGAGATATTCGGAGACCGATTTTACCAGAGCCTCTTTTTCGGGGAAATCGAAGTTTTTTTTCTGCGGATTTTTCATACTGTCGGACATTTGCAAATACTGGACTTTCCGAAAAAAAATGTACAACGCCAAAAAGAGGTCAAAGATAAAATTGACAAACGCGGCAAATTCGTCACTTTAACAAGAAACATAGATTGTGCAAAACCGTCCCCGCGCGATAGGTTCCGCTCGGGAATCGGCAAAGCATACCGAGGCGCAAGCCGCACAAAGCGAGAATAAAAAAAATGAATTCCGAATCAATCGAACGTCTGATAAGTAAAAACCCCAAGCTGCGCGGGAAGCGCGAAAAGCTCGAGCAAATGCGCGACGGCGCGTATTGCATGCACGGTAGTTGGGGTTTCGGCAGAATAGTCTCGTACGACGATGCGTCGAAGAAGCTTGTAATAGATTTTGAGGGAAAGCCCGGACATAAAATGGATCCCGCTTTCTGCGTCGACAAGCTCGAGATTCTCCCCGACGACAATCTTTTGGTTCGCTACCGCACCGACCGCGCAAAGCTCGAAGAGGAAATGAAGGACGGCGGACAGTTCGTCGTAACTTACCTCGAAAACAAGCCCGACTTTTCCGCGAGCGCAATCGAGCTTGAGACAATCTTCAAACAGCTTTTCGGGTACGTCGCCGAAAACGACTCCATTCCCGAGAAGGAACTCGCCGAAAAGAACAAGGCGGCTGAAAAGGCATATAGGGCTTGGTGGAACAAGGCAAAGGAAGCGCTCTTCCGCAACCCGCGCGTAGCCTGCCCCAAGACAAAGGGCGAACCCTATGTTCTGCGCCCCGAAGAGGAGGAAATGAAGCCCGAACAGGAAGTTCTGCGCGAATATTTCCTCAACCGCGAGCCCAAGAAAAAAATCCTCTTGGCTGAAAAACTTTACAAAACGGCTACCGACGACAGCGTCGAGGAAATCAAAGCCGACCTCCCGAAAATTAAGGAGGAGCTCACCGAGGCAATCAAAAAAGCGCGCTCGCTCAACGACGCCGACCGCCTGCACGGCATTTGGGTCAGAAACAACCTCGTCCGCTATCTCTACCCCGGCGAAGAGGAAAAGGTCGAGGAAATCGCACCGCGCAGTAAGGATATAATCCTCGCGGCGGTTGAACGCGACCCGAAAGACGGGCTTAACAACCTCGCCAAAAACCTGCCCTCCTCCTATCTCGAAAGATTCCTCGATTTGCTCACCAGAATCTTCGTCGAAGACTGGAGAGACCGCATTATCGACCTTTTGAAATTCAGCGAAGGCAGATTCACCAAGGAATGCGTCGACTTCCTGCTCAGCTGGGACAACAGCAAGGAATCGCACTTCGTCAAGGGCGCGGAAATCCCCGACGACGGCAAGGGCGTAACCTCCAGACAGCTCATAAAAGACTGCCTTAAAAGATGGCTCGAAGAACAGACTTTGCGCGGCCCCGTAATCCTCTGGATTGTCAAGAACCGCAACGCGAACGCCTATAAGGACATTCTCGCACCGCTCATCGGCGAAGACTTGCTCAGCGCACTCTTGGCGGCTGTCGACGACGAAGCTCTTCAGAGGGAAACGATTGTCACTACTGCGCGTATCGCACTTGCCGACGCACTCAGCGACGACAAGGATCTCGTCAAGGATATGCTCGAAAACTCCACCGCCGATACCGCGCGCGACTTGGCTCAGACGCTCCTGCTCAATCAGGGCTTTGAAGATTTGACGAAAAAGTCGATTTTGGCGCGAATCATAAAGGTTTTCCCGAGCGTCCAGTCGCTCGTTGCGACGAAGTCCTCCGATTCCAAGGAAAAACGCCTGCTCGTTTCCTCTTGGAGCTTGGAAGCGCGCCGCGAAGAACTCGAAGATATCGTCAAGAACCAACTGCCCGCCAGCAAGCTCGCAATCGAAGCCGCCCGCGAGCTCGGCGACTTGCGCGAAAACTCGGAATACAAAATGGCGCGCGAACACGACGAAGTCCTCAGCGCACGCCGCGGACAACTCGAACGCGACATCGCGGGCGCGGAAGTGTTCGATTTCAATTCGACCCCCATGGACAAGGTCGGTATCGGTTCTATCGTCAGCCTCGTTACAAACAAGGGCGAAAAGCTCACCTGCACGATTCTCGGCGCGTGGGACAGCGATACGGCGAAGAACATATTCTCCTATCAAACACCTCTTGCACAGGCGTTGCTCGACCACAAAGTCGGCGATACCGTCGAAACGAACATCAACGGCCACGAAATGCTCTGGACAATCAAGAGTCTCGCGCGCTACATCGACCAAAAGTAATTTCGGTTATACAACCTGCAAAAAACCGACGCACTTTGCGCCGGTTTTTTTGTTTATACTGCGAGAGATTTTGGCGGCTGTGGAGTAGCCAGTATTCATTCGCTCCTCCCGCAAGCCAACTTAAGCAATAAAAAACTTAGCGCAATTTTTCGTCAAAAATTGTTCCACGTAGAACAATTTTACAGTACCTCGATTTTTACTTCGGCGCGGTACATAAATCGTTTTTCGCTTAAAACAGATGATAGATTTTTCCCACATCTTTTACTTCGGTTTTGAAGACTTATAATATAAAAATAGTCCAAAACGAAAAAACCCCGCAAACTTTTGGTAAGCGGGGCTCTCGGGAACTACGAATATGAAATTATTTTCCGAATTGCTCTATGATTTCTATGAGCTCTCGCGGCGACTTGGTCTTGAACCCTTCTATTATTTGAACAGCGTCCGTTTTCGGGTCGATTAGGACGATTGTCGGAAAATAGCGCAGATTGTATTTTTCGGCGAGTTCTGCGTGCTTTTTGGCGTTCGCCTTGTCGGCTGGATCGCCGTCGCGCTTGAAGTCCGCCATTACGACGTGGAGTTTCTTGTCGGCGTATTTTGCAAATTCGTCCGTGTTGACTACAAACTTATGAAGCAATTTGCACGGCGGGCACCAAGTAGAGCCCGAAAATTCGAGCATAAGCTTTTTCCCGTCCTTTTTTGCGGCTTCGTACGCTTTGTCGAAGTCGTTTTCGGTGCGCAAAGTGGAGGTTTTGGACTCCGCTTTCGTTCCCGTAAAGGCGTCTTCCGCCTGTGCGGACAAAGCCGAGCCGAGGACTATCGAAGTGAGGGCGACCGCGAGAAAGTATGTTTTTTTGCTTATTCTTTTCATGGTTAAAAATGGGTTGTTTATTGTTTTGATGTTCGAGTATTTAGACGCACTTCGTGCGGAAATGTTCCGAGCTATTCGGATTGCCGTTTAAAATATTACTTTACGGGCTTTAATTTACCAACATATTACTGTGTATAATGAAGAAAAAGAATGTAATAAAAACAAGGAGGTATGAGTCGCCGTGCGGCACATTGTTGCTCGGCTCGTTCGGCGACAAGCTCTGTTTGTGCGACTGGCAGATTGAAAAACACCGCGGGCATGTTGACAGGCGGCTTAAGAGAATTTTAAACGCAGAATTCGAGGAGGGAACATCGGAAGTGATAGAACAAGCCGTTCGGCAGCTCGACGAATATTTTGCGGGTAAGCGCAAAGTTTTTAATGTTCCGCTGCTGTTCGTCGGTACGGATTTCCAGAAAAAGGTTTGGAACGAATTGTTGAATATACCTTTCGGGGAAACAATTTCCTACAAGGAAATGGCTCGGCGGATTGGGCTTCCGACGGCAGTGCGCGCTGTGGCGAACGCAAACGGCGCAAATTCGGTATCGATTTTCGCTCCGTGCCACCGTGTCATCGGCAGCGACAATTCACTGACTGGCTACGGCGGCGGCTTGGCTGCAAAAGAAAAGCTTCTGAAATTGGAAGGTTTTTTATATTGATAGTTTCCGTTTCGGAAGTGCTGAGTGAAAAAAACAGAAAACCCCGCGGCTTGCGGGGTTTTCCGTTTTCGGTAAATACTCCAAAGAAGGCGTGTTATTTTACCGTCATTATTATGTTTTTGTCGGACTTCGAAAGTCTGCCGATAGTTCCTTCCGAAACGGTGATTTTCTTGCCGTTGAAATCGACTGTCTGCCCGAGCGAAATCGGCTTGCCGTTGAGTGTCATACGAGTGAGATTGCCGAGCTTGCTACTCTTTGTCGTAAACTCGATGAGGTTGTATGTGCCTGTTTCGAGCTTCGGTGTAGTTTTAATTTCGAGGTCGCAGCCCGTGAAGTCCGCAATGCCGCCGATTTTCATGGCGGGGACGTGTCCGTCCTTTTCGACGAATTGGAGTTTGAACGCCCACTGTTCGGGCTTTTCCCTGAAAATGGTGTCGATAACCGTGCCTTCGCCGAAGAATGCCTGCGTTTTGCCTTCGAGCGTCATCGTAAAGCCGCCGCGGGTCTGGGAGTTGATTGAAGGATATGCGGGGATTATGCACCCGATTGTTCCCGCCATTACCCAAGTGGTATCGCGCAAAATGAAGTTGGAAGTACCGATGCTTCTGCAACCGTCCCAAAACGAAATGGAAAAGTTGCCGCCGAACTTTGCCTGACAGTTGTCGAATTCGCTGACGGCGTGTCCGCCGCCAGGAATACCGACCGAAAAGCCGCGCTTTGCGTTGATTGTCTTGCCTTTCGAGAAAATTGAAGAACCGTCGCCTACGGAGATGTTCAGCACGTCTACATTGGCGTCGAGGTCGAGCTTATATCCGCCCCAGCGGACGAAAAGGGAATCAGTTTTGCCGGGTTTGCCAGGGAGTGCGGGAGTTTCGAAGTCGCCGCTGCTGCCCCATTGGCAGGTCGAGTATTTTAGGTTTCTCTCGGGGGAGCTTTTCAAGCCCGAATAGTATGTCATGGCAAATGCCTGTGAGCATGCCAAGACTGCAAGTGCGGAAAATTTTATTAGATTCGAGATTTTCATTGATTTGGTGTCTAAATATTTAAAAGACCGAACGCAAGCGTTTCCCGCATATGCGCCGTTTCTGTATCAATTCTTGTTTTTTTCGGCTTCGTGTCAAGAAGCTTATTGAAAAGGCGCGATTTGCGGACTATTTGCGGCGGCGGTTTTTGGCGAGCAGCCCCGCGATTGCAACGCGCGCGCGCGATTCGAGCCGCTCGATTTCGTCGGCGTCCAAAATTTTAGCGTTTTTCGCCTCTTCGAGAGCCTTTTCGGCTGCCTCGCGGGCTTTTTGCATTTCGGATTCGTCGTACTTCTGAACGTCGATTGCCGACTCCGTCAGAACCGAAACTCTGTCGTTGATACAGCGCGCATAGCCCGTATCAACCGCGATGCTTTCCTCCGAAGCACCCGCGATTGCCAGCACCGCCCCCGAATTCAGAATCGTAATCAGCGGAATGTGTCCCGCGAGTATCTGGATTTCGCCGTCGCTTGCGGGCAAAGTCACCGCGTCGAGCGCGTCCTTTTTATAGACCGCCCCCGACGGGGTTATTATTTCGAGCGATAAAGGCATTATTTACCCTTGTTTTTTTCGTAGGATTCGAGCACTTCGTCAATCGTGCCCTTGTAGGCGAAGTCGTTTTCGTTGACGTAGTCGAGCTTGCCGTCGAGAATCATCGCAAAGCCCCTAATTGTTTCGGAGACGGGCACGTACGTTCCAGGGATACCCGAGAACACTTCCGATACGTGCATGGGGTGCGAGAGGTATTTCTGAACCTTGCGCGCGCGCGAAACCGTGAGTTTGTCCTCGTCGGAAAGTTCGTCGATACCCAGAATTGCGATGATGTCCTGCAAGTCCTTGTACTTTTGCAGAAGCTCCTGCACGCCGCGCGCAACCCTGAAGTGCTCTTCGCCGACGATGTCGGGCGCGAGTGCGTTGGAAGTCGAAGCGAGCGGGTCGATTGCGGGGTAGATGCCCAAAGCGGCAATCGAGCGGTCGAGAACGATTGTGGAGTCGAGGTGCGCGAAGGTGTTTGCGGGCGCGGGGTCGGTGAGGTCGTCCGCGGGCACGTACACGGCTTGGAACGATGTAATCGAGCCTTTTTTTGTCGAAGTGATTCGCTCCTGCAATTCGCCCATTTCCTGCGCGAGAGTCGGCTGGTAGCCGACCGCCGACGGCGAGCGTCCGAGCAGCGCGCTGACTTCGCTGCCCGCCTGCGAGAATCTGAAGATGTTGTCGATAAACAGCAGAACGTCCTGCCCCTGCGCGTCGCGGAAATATTCCGCCATCGTAAGAGCTGTGAGCGCGACTCTCATTCTCGCTCCCGGCGGCTCGTTCATCTGGCCGTATACGAGCGCGACTTTCGACTTTTCGGGGTTCTTTGTGTCGATGACGCCCGAGTCGCTCATTTCGTGGAAGAGGTCGTTGCCCTCTCTCGAGCGTTCCCCGACGCCCGCGAAGACCGAGAAGCCCCCGTGCGCCTTTGCGATGTTGTGGATAAGCTCCATGATGACGACGGTCTTGCCGACGCCCGCTCCGCCGAATGCGCCTACCTTGCCGCCCTTTAAAAACGGGCAGATTAGGTCGATGGGCTTGATGCCCGTTTCGAGGATTTCGGTACGCGTGCTCTGTTCGAGAAGGCTCGGGGCGTTTCTGTGGATTGGCAGCTTTTCGCAGCCTGCGGGGACTCCGCCGCGCTGGTCGATGGGGTCGCCTGTCACGTTGAAGATTCTTCCGAGCGTGGGCGTGCCGACGGGCACTTTTATCGGGGCATGGGTGTCTTCGACGCTGTCGCCGCGGCGCAGACCTTCGGTCGATGTCATCGCAACGGTTCTGACTATGCCTCCGCCGAGCTGTTGCTGGACTTCGAGCACGATTTTCGCGCCGTCGCCGCCCGTTAAGAGCGCGTTGTAAATTGCGGGGATTTCGTCCGCCGGAAATTCGACGTCCACTACCGCTCCGATTACCTGTTTTATCTTACCCGAACTCATTTGCGTTCCTTCCTAAATTTTTTATTCCGTTTGCGCCGCCGCGGAGGAAAGTTCCAGTATCTCCGTGGTGATTGCCGATTGGCGCGCCTTGTTGTATTCCAGATTAAGCTCCGAAAGCAGGGTGTCGGCGTTGTCGCTTGCGCTTTTCATCGCGACCATTCTCGCGGACTGTTCCGACGCCTTTGTGTCGAGCGCGATGTGGTGGAGGCTCTGCCTGATATAGTACGCGGGGAGCTTTTCGAGCACCGCGTCCGCCGACGGCTCGAAGCTTATTATGCGCTCGTCGCGCTCCGAGGGGATTTCCGCCATTTTGTAGGTCTTTCTCAGACGCTCGATGAACGGCGTCAAGTCGTCGACTGGCGCGAGCTTTACGAGGGCGGTTTCCTGCCTTAGCGTATTTACGAATATCGGATACAACACTTCCAGAGTGCCGTATTCGCCGCTCTCCTTGGCGAGCTTCATCGCGAATTCCGCGATTTTGCGCGTCTCGGAGAATTTCACGTCGTCGCCGATTTTGAATTGAGCCTTCAGGTTTCTGCCCGTTTTGGCGATGAATTTGCCGCCGCGCGTGCCGACTGCGATGAAGTCCGCCTCCTTCGCGGGGATTTCCGATATCGCCTTGAATATGTTTGTATTAAGGCTGCCGCAAAGCCCCTTGTCGGTGGAAAATACGATTACCAGACGCCTGTCGCCGTGCGGGGCGGAGGCTTCGCGCATCTTGCGCCCGAGCCTCTCGAGCACGGTTTCGGTCAAATCCATCAAAAGCAGCGCGTACGCCCTGCCCGACTCCGCGCCGTTCTGCGCGCGCTTCATCTTCGAAGCCGCGACAAGCTCCATGGCGTGGGTGATTTGCCCCGTTCCCGCAACCGCCTTCATGCGGTTTCTGATTTCGCGCATTCCTTTCATAGGGCTTTACGCAAAGGTTTTTCTCCACTCGCGGCAGGCGGCTTCCATTTCGGCGTCGAGGGCGTCGTCGAACGCTCCCTTTTGGATTATCTTTTCCAAGAGCGCGCTCTTTGTCGCCGTGAAGAAACTTTCGAGAGCCGCTTTCGCAGCCGTTATTTTCGACACTTCAATGTCCGCGAAGAAACCGTGTTTCAACGCCCAAAGCACCGTGATTTCAATCTCCACCTTGGCGGGATTGTTGTTCGTTTGCTTCATTATCTCGGCGAGTCGGTCGCCCTTGTCGATAATCGCCTTCGTGCGGGCGTCGAGGTCGGAGCCGAACTGCGAGAATGCCGCGAGTTCCTTGTACTGGGCGTATTCGCCCTTGAGCGTCGCCGCGACCTGTTTGAAAGCCTTTAACTGCGCCGACGAACCCACGCGGGAGACCGATATGCCGACCGAAATCGCGGGGCGGACGCCCTTGTTGAAGAGGTCGGTTTCGAGGAATATCTGCCCGTCCGTAATCGAAATTACGTTTGTGGGAATGTACGCGCTGACGTCGCCCTGCTGGGTTTCGATAATCGGCAGTGCCGTGAGCGAACCGTTGCCGTTTTCCTCGTTCAGGCGTGCGGCTCTTTCCAAAAGGCGCGAGTGCAGATAGAAAACGTCGCCGGGGTACGCTTCGCGCCCAGACGGACGCTTCAGCAAAAGCGATACTTGGCGGTATGCCGCGGCGTGCTTGGAAAGGTCGTCGTAGACAATCAGCGCGTCCATTCCGTTTTGCATGAAATATTCGCCCATTGCGCAGCCCGAATACGGGGCGATGTACAGATTGGCGGCGTTTTCCGCGGCGGAGGCGGCTACGATTGTCGTGTACTTGAGCGCGTCGTGCTTTTCGAGAAGCTGGATTGTGCGCGCGATGTTCGAGTTCTTCTGCCCGATTGCCACGTATATGGAATAGACGGGGCGGAAGCCCTCTTTGCCCTTGTTCGCCTCGTTGATGTGCGCCTGATTTATGATGGCGTCGAGGGCGATTGCGGTTTTGCCAGTGCAGCGGTCGCCGATAATCAGCTCGCGCTGTCCGCGCCCGATTGGCAGCATTGCGTCGACCTCCAAAATCCCCGTTTGAAGCGGCTGGTTAACCGACTTGCGGGGCAAAATTCCGGGGGCGATTTTTTCGACGGGATAATAGTCCTCCGCAACGATGTCGCCCTTGCCGTCGAGGGGTCTGCCGAGCGCGTCAACGACTCTGCCCAAGAGCCCCTTGCCGACAGGTACGCTCAGGAGCTTGCCGGTCGTGCGGGCTTCGCCGCCCTCCTTGACGCCCGACGCGTCGCCGAGCAGTATGCACCCGACTTCGTCCGCCCCGAGATTCAGCGCAATACCCGTCACTCCGCCGCCGAAGTCGACCATTTCGTTGTACATAACTTCGCTCAGCCCGTTCAGGCGCGCAACGCCGTCGGCGAGCGATATTATCGTCCCGACGTTTGTGCGGCGGTTTTGCATTTCAACGGCATTTATGCGTGCCGTTATCTCTTTGATTATCTCGTCCATTGATTGAAATTTTCTACTTTATGCTTTCGAGAGCCTGTTTTGCCGAACGCTCCCATATTACGTCGCCGCAAATAATCCTTATCCCGCCGATTAGTGCGGGGTCGACTTTGCGCTCGAAGAGGTAGTTGGACGCGCCCGTTCGGATTTCCACGAATTTCCTTACGTCCGCGAGTGCCGAGTCCGAGAGCGGCGCGGAGCTTTCCACTATAACGCGCTCCTTTTCGAGTTCGGCTCCGATTAGTTTGCGGTATTCTTTCAGAACCGCAAGCTTCGCGTCGGCGGTCGCCTCCGTTTCGGCTATCGCGCAGGCGGCGGACACTCTGGCGGGGTCTATCCGCCCGTTTTTGTCGAGCGAACATTCCGCGAGCAGTTTTGCCTTTGTGGAAGCGTTCATTTGCCCTCCGCAAGTTCTTTTACGGCAAGCTCGTCGAGGGATTTTTTCTGCTCGGCGGTCAGAATCTTTCCGACTGCCTCTTCTGCCGCTTTCGCGACCAGAACGCGCAGTTCCCCTTCAAGCTCGCGCTTCATTCGCGCCCTGTCCTGCTCGAGCTGTTCCTCCGACTTGCGGCGTATTTCCGCAGCCTTTTCCGCCGCCGCCGCAGTCGCCTGCTCGATGACGGTTTTTGCCTGCGCGCGCGCCGATTCGAGTGCGTTGGTTGCCTCTTTCGCCGCCTCCGCCGCCTTGCGGTCGGCTTCGGCCTGTGCGCTGGCGAGCTTTTCGGCGGCCTCGGCGGCGTCTTTCAATCCCTTTTCGATTGTCTCGCGCCGCTTGTCCGCCACCGCCATTACTGGTTTGAAGGCAAAATAGTACAACGCACACGCGACTATCGCAAACGAAATCCCCTGACTGACCAAAAGCCGCCACTCGATTCCGAATTGCGTAAGGAATTCCAGCGGATTCCCTCCTGCCGCTAATAATGTGGACATCGCCTATCCGCCTATTTGCCGAGGAACAATGCGTAGAACGCCACCGCTTCGGAAAGCGCCATACCCAAAATACCGAGCACCATTATCTTTCCGAACGCCCCAGGGTTGCGACCCGCCGCGTCCACCGCCTTTGCGCCCACAAAGCTTACGCCAAGTGCCGCGCCGAGGCAGCCCAGACCTCCCTGTATGCTGCCGGTTATGTTTCCAAGTTGATTGACTGCTTCTGCTATTATTTCCGTCATTTTTATTTCTTTCCGGTTAAAAATTTAGTGTTGTAGCTTTCCTCCGCGTTCCGCCGTCGGGCGGTCGGGAGGGTTGTTTTCAGTGCTCCGACTGGTCGTCGTGGTTCGTCAACAGACCGATGTACACCGCCGTAAGAAGGGTGAACAAGAACGCCTGTATCAGACCGATGAGCACTTCCAACAAATAGAACGGCAGCGGGATTATCCACGATACGAACGCGGGCAGCTTCCCCGCAAGCTCGTGCATATTCTCGAGGAGTATTTCGCCCCCGAATACGTTCCCGAAGAGTCGGAACGAGAGAGAAACAAGGCGCATTACTATCGACACTACGTCGATGCACCCCACTGCGAAAAATACGAGGAAAAACGAAAGGTAAATCGGCAGCGCAACATCGCTTCTGGAAACCTTGTTCCCGAACGTATCGTGCAAAAACGCCTTCAGCCCCGCGTAGCGAAGCACGAAGTATATCCACGCGCAAAAGGAGATTATCGCCAGCGCGAGAGTCGTATTGAGGTCGGAGTTCGCCGCGCGCAGCAGCGGCACGAATTTTACGAAAGCCGTAGTTTCAGCCCCCGTTGCGGCGTCGGTATGGGTTGTCGGGGAAAATCCTTCGGGGGCTTGCCCGACGCCCGTGTAGGTGATTTCCTCGCCGACTGTTCCGATTCCGGGGAGCAGACCGCTCCAGTTCATTATCAAAATGAATGTGAAAAAGCCCAGCAAAAGCGGGAATGCCGCCCTAAACGCCTTTTTGCCCATCAGCGGCTCGAAGATTCCCGACAGCGACGTTATTATGGCTTCGATTACCATTTGCCCGCGGCTCGGAACGAGCTTCGCCCCGCGTCCGAGCAGGAGTCTGAAGCCCAGTATTATCACCGCCGCGAATATCCACGTTGTGAGCATCGAGTTCGTCACGGGCAGTCCGCATATGTCGAAAAGGCGTTCACCCTTTATCTCGGCGCAAAAGCCGTCGGTTGCAAACAGGGTTTGCGCGGCGATAAGCGTCGCGCCGATTTTGAACGTTTTTAACTTACCAATAATAGACATTGCGGGACTTTAACGTCCTTTTTTTGCAAATTTTGTCAACTTTTTTTCTTCGATTATTTTTTTCGAAGAAGGGCGTTTTTTTAGTATTCGGTGAACGGCATATCGTACGAGATTTGATGCGCGGAATTGCCGTTGGCTTCGTAGGGAATTTTCTCCATATCCGCGCCCGTCTGCCAGAGTGCGCGTAGCATCGGTAACGCGCGCTGCATTTTGTCGCGCTTCATCCACCGTAGATTGGAATCGCCTCCGTTCCATGCGCAGTCCGCCGCAGTTAGGAAAAACAGCAGGTAGTTCTTCGCCGAGTTCAAATGGTGCCAAGTCGTTTGAAGCGTGCCGAGCAGTTTGTCCTCCCGCGCGGTTTGGGCGAGCGAGACTATCCCCGACTCGTTATGCCAAGGCGATACGAGAACATCGAAGCCCTCCTCTTTAAAATACTTGGGCGAAGCGAATTTTTTGATGTCGCGCCCGACTCCGCCGTATTCCCAGTCGGCTATCACGATGTCTTTTGGAAGCTTGCCGAGCGCTTTGGCAATCTCGGCGTTCCCCGTGGCGATGTGGTGTTTCCAGCGGGCGTCCCGGTAGTCGAGGAGCATATCGTGCCAGATGATTGGGCGCGTACCGAGTTGCTTGGCGAAGTTGTCGAATTTTTTCAGATGGGCGGCGAGCAGCTCCGAAATCGGGTGTTTTCGGCACGAATGGCAAGTGCCCATATCGTAGGCTTCGTCGCAGCCGAGGTGTATATAGGGCGGCTTTCCGTAAAACTCCCAAATTTCGGCGACCAAGTCTTTCAGGATTTTTTCGGTGTCGGGATTTGTCATGCAATAGCACCAGCCGTACGGCTCGAAGTGCCTTTCCATTTCGGGGTGGTTTGCCAGAACCGCGTGTTTCGACGAAAGCACCCTGCTCTGCGACCCGTGCCCGAGTATGCTTATTTGCGGAATCGGGGTGATGCCGAGCTCGCGGCAGAGATTTATCAGCTTCTTGAACTCGGCGCGGTCGAGCTTTTTGTCGGCATAGGCGAACTCGGGGTGGCTTTTGTACGGGAATACGCCCCACGGCTCGAGGACGATGTAGTTGAATTTATAGTAGGACGCCAGCCGAACCATCTTTTCGAGCTGCTCGAGGGTAGTTTCGGGAAATATGCAAATGTGTATTCCCCGAAATTCAAGCGAGGCTTCGTCGCGGATATCGCAGTAGGGCAGAACGTATCCGTCGCCGTTGCGCGCTGCTTCGGCGAGTTGCCGCAGCGTTTTCAGCCCCTGCCCCACCCCGACGGCGTCCTTTGCGCTAATCGAAAGAGTGTCCCCGACTTTCAACGCGTACCCTTCCCTGCCGAAATCTTTCGGGGGATTTTTTGAAAACGCGACGTTCGGTTCGCATTTCCAGTATTTTTTCAATGCGGTTTTTATTTTCGCCTTCTGGGTGTCGTCGAGCTGTTCGACTGTCGCAATTTGGACGTGCGCCGTTTTATCGAGTAAAAAATCCCCTCTGCGGAACTCGACGGACTTCGGCTGCGGGCACAGTCTGTCGCGCAGGGCGGATTCGACGTTTGCGGAAAGCTCCGCCTTGGGGGCGGCGGACAAACCGACGCAGGCGGACGCAAAAAGTAGTATGGCAAATGTTTTTTTCATTACACAAAAGAATATGTGCCGCCGCGACTTCGGTCAAGTTCTTTTACAATCGGCGGACGCGGGATTCCCAAAATGTAGAACGCCGCCGCCTCTATATATAATATATGGTGCTTGGCGCGCTCCCTATATATAATATAGAGCGAAAAATCCGCGGCGGGTTCTCCGATTCTCAAAAAATTCTTGCGCCCGACGGCAAATGGAAGAAAATTCCGCAAATGTTAAATTTAAGTAAAGAATCGCCCTACGGGGTAATCGTCTGCGGCGCGGGGCACGCGGGTTGTGAAGCCGCGCTCGCCTCCGCCCGAATGGGCGTCAAAACGCTCCTGCTTACGGGGAGTCTGGACACAATCGCCCAAATGAGCTGCAACCCCGCAATCGGCGGGCTCGCCAAGGGGCACATTGTCCGCGAAATCGACGCTCTCGGCGGAGAAATGGGCGTTAATGCCGACGCCACGGGTATCCAGTTCCGCGTCCTGAACGCCTCCAAAGGCCCAGCCGTCCAAGCCCCGCGCGCACAGTGTGACAAAAAAGCCTACCAATTCCGAATGAAAAACGTCCTCGAACGGACTGCGAATCTCGAAATTTTTCAGGCGGTCGTAACGGGGCTGATTGCCGAAAACGGGAAAGTCCGCGGCGTCGAAACAAACTTGGGCGTGAATTTTTACGCCGAATGTGTTGTCCTTACGACGGGAACGTTCCTGCGCGGGTTGATGCACGTCGGGTCGTCCAAAACCGAGGGCGGGCGAATGGGCGACTTCTCGGCAAAAACGCTCACGGGCAGCCTTGAGTCGCTCGGAATCGAGACGGGGCGGCTCAAAACGGGCACGCCCGCGCGAATACTCGGCAAGAGCATAAACTTTTCCGAATGCGCCCTTCAGGCTGGCGACGATCCCGCCCAGCTATTCGCATTCTACGATACGCGCACGGACGCCTACGAAGCCGCCGCCGCAAGGGAAGGGTGGATTTCGGATTCAATGCCGTGCGCCCTCGGGAATGTCGACGCTGGGGCATATGCAGCGGGCGGCGGGCGGATTAGCCGCGAAACCGCGGAGAATCTGAAAAAACAACAGTCCGAGAAAATGTTCCACGTGGAACAATCGCTCGCTTTCGGCGGATTCGAAGGCTTCGGACGCGCCCAAATGGCGTGCTACGAAACTTCCACCAACGAAAAAACCGCCGAAATTATCCGCAAAAACCTCCACCGCTCGGCAATGTACGGCGGAGAAATCAAGGGTATCGGACCGCGCTACTGCCCGAGCATTGAAGATAAAATAGTCAAGTTCCCAGACAAACAGGGGCACAGGCTTTTCCTCGAACCCGAAGGCAGATATACCGACGAATGGTATATCAACGGGCTCTCGACCTCAATGCCGCTCGATGTCCAGCTCGAAATTATCCGAAGTGTCCCTGGGCTCGAAAACGCCGAAGTCGCCCGCCCCGCGTACGCCGTCGAATACGACTACGCGCCGCCAACCCAGCTTTTCGCAACGCTCGAGTCGAAAATCGTCGAGGGGCTTTTCTGCGCAGGGCAAATCAACGGAACGAGCGGATACGAGGAAGCCGCAGGGCAGGGGCTTCTTGCGGGCGCAAATGCCGCCGCAAAAGTGCTGGGCGTCGAGCCGATTGTCCTCGGCCGCCACGAAAGCTATATCGGCGTTCTCGTCGACGACTTGGTAACAAAAGGAACGTTTGAGCCGTACAGAATGTTTACAAGCCGCGCGGAATATCGCCTGCTTCTAAACCACACAAGCGCGGAACTCCGACTTTCTCCCTATGCTCGCAAACTTGGCTTGCTCGACGCGTCCCGCTCCCGCGCGACAAAACTGAAATCCGAAATCGTCCGTACTTGGGTTGAACATTTCGAGGCGGGCAGGTTCGGAGAAATCTTGCGCAGGGAGGGGGAGTGCTCCGACTTGCCGCGCGAATTTCGCGTTTTGCCGGGCGAGGCGCAGGCGGAAATTCTGTATCGGGTAATTTACCGCGGCTATCTCGAAAGGGATTTGCGCCAAATCGAAAAAATGCGCGACTGGGAATCCATCTCAATCCCCGCGGGGCTTTCGTATGAATCCGCAACGGGGTTGCGAATCGAAGCCCGCCAGAAATTGGAAAAATTCAAGCCGACCACAGTGGGGCAGGCGAGCCGTATTTCGGGAGTCTCTCCTGCCGACATCGGCGTTCTGCTCGTTTACGTAAAGTCGTTCGGCAAGTAATTTTTTTCTTTTGCGGCGTACGGGAAAACCAGTACGCCGCAATTTTTTGTCCGAAAACGCAAAAAAACGGCCTTCAAAACCTCCCCTAAAAACTGTTTTAAAGAATAAGCGTAATAGTTGATATGCGTTGAGGGGTAAAATCGCGTATGGCACAATTTTTTGGGCAAATTGGCAAAATCGGAGTTTTTGCGGAAAAATTGCCACTCGCTACCTCCAAATGTTCCACGTGGAACATTTTTTCTTTTTTTTGTATTGCGCTAAAGTTTTCGGGCGAAAGAAAACGCGTCGATATTTTTATAGCCCGCGCGTTTTAACGTTCGCGCACATTCCGAAATCGTCGCCCCGCTCGTCATAACATCATCAACAATGACGATGCGCGCGGATTTCTTTATTCCGCGCAGCGAATTTTCCCGTATCGCAAATGCGTCCTTTATGTTTTCCGCTCTTTCCTCCCGCGATAGTTGTGTTTGCGTACCAGTTTTGCGTACGCGTTTTAATGCGTTTAAAACCGCAATGTTCGCGTCGGGGAATGCCGTGCGCGCGCATTTTGCGATTACTTCCGCCTGATTGTATTTGCGCTTGAGTTTTCTCGAATAATGCAAAGGTACGGGAATTAATATGGCGTTCTCGAGAAAATGTTCTGTCGGTGTCGCCGCTTTCATTATTCTAATAATGTCGTTTCGCAGATAATAAGCGTTCCGATATTTTAATCCGTGCATGAGCTCGCGAATCGCCCCGTCGAAAACCGAGCATGAGTATCCCCAATTAAAAGCTGGCGGCTTGTCGAGGCATTTATGGCAAAACGTTGCGTTGGGTGCCGAATTCGGGCCGATAATTTCCGCGCATCGCAAACATCTTCCGCCCGTTATTAAATAGATGTCTTTCGCGCATTCGTCGCAAATAAACCCATATTGTCCATTCGGATTTACTTTTCCACATACCTCGCAGCGTCTCGGAAAGAAAATGTCCAATATCCTCCCGAATTTCTCGAAAAATACGTCTTTAATTTGCGCCATATCCATGCTGATTCTTATTTATACGCATTTTTTCTAAGCATGAAAGTTAAAAAATCGCCGATTTTTAAAAATATTTTTTATTTATACTCAGCAACTTACAATAAAGTTGAAAATTTTTCCAAAAAAGGTATTGACAATAGATAGGAGAAGTGGCGTAATGGGCGGCCTTTCACGAACGAGTGGCGAAAGTCATTCGGGAATGAAAAGAAAAAAGTTTTTTGAAAAAAAAGTTAAAAAAACAGCTTGACAAAGAAAACGGAATCGTTCTTAATGGGCGGCCTTTTCACGAAGAACCGAAGTTCCTTTTGAGGAACGGGGCGAAGCGGAAAAGTTGAGAGGTTTGAAAAAACTTTCAAAAAAATAAAAAAATTCTCTTGACAGAGGTTGAAAGATAGTTCTTGATGAATGGCCTTTCACGAGAAAGTCGGGGAAGAAAAAAATAAGTTCTTTGAAATTTACTAAGTACGATTGTGCGAACCAGCCAAAAATTTTTTTGGCAACAACTTTGAAAAAAGTCCAACGAATCGATATATAGAAGAATATATCACTACACAGAACGTTGAACAATCTATAGGAATCTTTAAAAGAAGATTTTTACGGAGAGTTTGATTCTGGCTCAGAGTGAACGCTGGCGGCGTGGTTAAGACATGCAAGTCGAGCGAGAACAAAAGCGTAGCAATACGTGGATGAGAAAGCGGCGAACGGGTGCGTAACACGTAAGCAACCTGCCCTAAAGACGGGGATAGCTCGGGGAAACTCGAATTAATACCGGATGTGGTCCTTAAACACATGTAAGAGGAACTAAAGCTTGAGAAGGCGCTTTAGGAGGGGCTTGCGGCCTATCAGCTAGTTGGTAAGGTAACGGCTTACCAAGGCAAAGACGGGTAGCGGGTCTGAGAGGACGATCCGCCACACTGGAACTGAGACACGGTCCAGACACCTACGGGTGGCAGCAGTTTCGAATCATTCACAATGGGGGCAACCCTGATGGTGCAACGCCGCGTGGGGGACGAAGGTCTTCGGATTGTAAACCCCTGTCACACAGGACTAACCATAAGGTTCATAGCCTTATCTGAATTAACTGTGAGAGGAAGTAGTGGCTAACTCCGTGCCAGCAGCCGCGGTAATACGGAGACTACGAGCGTTACTCGGATTCACTGGGCGTAAAGGGAGCGCAGGCGGGATAGTGTGTTAGGTGTGAAATACCGGGGCTTAACTTCGGAGCTGCGCCTAAAACTATTATTCTAGAGTGCTGGAGAGGTAAGCGGAATTTCTGGTGTAGCGGTAAAATGCGCAGATATCAGAAGGAACACCGAAGGCGAAGGCAGCTTACTGGACAGAAACTGACGCTCATGCTCGAAAGCGTGGGGAGCGAAAGGGATTAGATACCCCTGTAGTCCACGCCCTAAACGTTGTACACTAGGTATTGGAGGAATCATCCCCTTCAGTGCCCCAGCTAACGCGATAAGTGTACCGCCTGAGGACTACGACCGCAAGGTTAAAACTCAAAGAAATTGACGGGGG
>DJPO01000077.1:40557-40921 GCA_002437405.1 Opitutia bacterium UBA6410
GTCGTCAGCTCGTGTCGTGAGATGTTCGGTTAAGTCCGGCAACGAGCGCAACCCTCGCCCTATGTTACCAGCGGGTAAAGCCGGGGACTCTTAGGGGACAAACCTAAATTTAGGTGGGAAGGTGGGGATGACGTCAAGTCAGTATGGCTCTTACATCCAGGGCTGCACACGTGCTACAATGGCCGATACAAAGGGCAGCGACTATGTGAATAGAAGCTAATCTCGTAAAATCGGTCTCAGTTCGGATTGAAGCCTGCAACTCGGCTTCATGAAGCTGGAATTACTAGTAATCGCGGATCAGCATTGCCGCGGTGAATACGTTCTCGGGTCTTGTACACACTGCCCGTCACACCATGAGAGCCGG
>DJPO01000077.1:41067-41471 GCA_002437405.1 Opitutia bacterium UBA6410
ATCACCTCCTTTCTAAGGAGAAAAACAGTTACATTTCTACGATAATAAAAATGAGTTTAAAGATTTAACATGATTGTCTATTCAGTTTTCAGGGAGTAATAACTTCCTGAAAGAAAAATGTTCTTTGAAAACCGGATATCAGTAAATAACAGATCTTTCCGAACTAAAAGCGAGTAAAATCGAAAGAAGTTCGAATAAAGATTTACCGAAAATTCCTTAAAAATAGGCAATTGATATGCAAGTATCAATTGTAGTTATCAGCAAACAAAATTATCAAATAGATAAATAAGTTACTAAGGGCGTACAGTGGATGCCTTGGCACAGAAAGACGATGAAGGACGTGGCTACCTGCGATAAGCTGCGGCGAGATGGATGCAATCTTTGACCCGCGGATTTCCGAATGG
>DJPO01000035.1 GCA_002437405.1 Opitutia bacterium UBA6410
AAAATCACCGTGCAAAATTGCGGAGCAATTTTGCTGACTATCTCCCGAAGTTGTAGGAGCAAATGTGACTGTATTCGTCGTCCTTGCGTAGTAATACACTCGGGAACTGCGGGTGATTCGGAGTGTCGGGATAATGTTGCGTCTCTATCGCAAACGCTCCCCTTTTTATGTAGGGCTTGCCTGTCTTTCCCTGCTCGCCGCTTAGAAAATTTCCGCCGTAAAATTGCATCGCAGGCTCTGTCGTGTACACTTCCATTCTCCTGCCGCTTTGCGGCTCGAATACCGACGCCGCAAACTCCACGCCGTCGGGCGTCTTGCGGTTTATCACCCAATTGTGGTCGTAGCCGTTGCCGATTTTCAGCTGTTCGAAATCCGCTTCAACCCTATCGCCTATCGCTGTCGGAGTGCGGAAATCCAAGGGCGTTCCCGCAACCTCGGACAATTCGCCGGTCGGGATTTGCGCTTGGTTCACGGGCGTATATTTGTCGGCGTTTATTTGGAGAATGTGCCCGTTTACGTCGCCGTTGCCCTCGCCGCGCAAATTGAAAAACGAATGGTGCGTCAGGTTGACTACCGTGTCGGCGTCGGAATGCGCTATGTGCTCGACCTCAAAACGGTTGTCGGCAGTCAGGCGGTAGGTCATACGGACGTCGAGATGCGCGGGGAAACCCTCGTCGCCGTCGGGCGAAACCAGCCCGAGAACCAAAGTGTCGTCGGATACGTCGAGCACCGTCCACGCCTTCATATCGAAGCTGCGGATTCCGCCGTGCAGGTTGTTCGTCCCGTTGTTTTGGGCGAGGACGTATTCTTTGCCGTTTAGGGAAAATCTGCCGTTGGCGATTCTGTTGCCGTATCTGCCGATTGTCGCGCCGAAGAATCTTTCGCCCGTGAAATTTACGTACTTGTCAAGACACGCGTGCCCGAGCACTATGTCGGCGAAATTGCCGTTGCGGTCGGGAGTGAAAAGCTCCACGACGCGCCCGCCGAAGTTTGTTACGGACATCTCCAGCCCGTTTTTGTTGCGGAGCGTAAAAAGCCCCGTTTTTACGCCGTCGATTTCGGAGTCGAACGCGGATTTGTCGAGTTTGGAAAGCTGTGCCATCTAAAAAAAAATCCCCTCTTATTTGAAATATTTTATGTACGCTTTTTGGCGGAGTCCCTCGACCCACTTGCGGTAGATTTCGCGCCCGTTTTGCTCGGCAATCGTCCATTCGATTTGCTCGCGCACATCGTCGATGGGGCTGATGCCCTCGGGCTTTTTCTCCTCTACTTTGAGAATGAAAATCATATCGCCGATTTCGACGGGCTCGGTGATTTTGCCCGCCTCGATTGCGAACGCCTGCTTGTCGAGTAGCGGGTTGAGTTCGCCCTTTTTGTACCAACCCCATTCGCCGCCCTTTGCCGAGCTGTCGTCCTTGCTGTATTTGCGGGCGAGCTCGGAGAACTTTTCGCCCGCGTTGAACTTGGCGACGATTTCCTTGGCGAGCTTGCGGTTTTCGTCGAGAGTTGCGGTTCTGCCCGTTTTCAGGGTTATCAGGCTGATTTTCGCGCTGGCGGGGGTATACCACTTCGCCTTGTTCGCCTCGTAGTAGTCCTTGATTTTCTTGGGGCTGATTTCCGCGACCGCCTGACGTTTGTTGTTTTGCATGTAGCCGACAATCAAGTCCTTTTCCTGCTCCTGCTTGAACTGCTTGATGGTCTTGCCCTGCGACTGCACGAATTTGAGAAATTCGGCGCGGTCGCCGTTGAACTCGCGCTTGAGGTAGTCGTCGAAGTTGGAGTCGAGATAGCTTTGGGGGATAGTCATACCCTTGTCGCGGAAGTCCTTTACGATTAGCTCGCGGTCAATCATATTTTGGACGATTTCGCGGATATAGTCGCCGACGCGCTTGTTGAATTCGAATTCCGAAAGCGACTTCTGGCGGATTTGGGGGATAAAGGGTTCGACCTCCTTCATAACTTCGTCGCGGGTGATGACCCTGTCTTCGACGACGGCGAGAATGCCGTTCGAGCCGGTCTCGCGACCGGACGAATTGCCCAGCAGCCCCTGCCCGAACGCCGACGCCGATACCGCGAGCGCGGCGGCGGAGAGCAAAATTTTCGGGAGGGAGATTTTCGATATGCTTTTCATTTTTTCCTTATGCTTGGAAGGGTATACGTCAGATATTTTTCGATTTCCTGAAGTTTGGCCACGGCGCGGCGTTTCGTCAAGACGGGAAAGTGTCCGCCGACTTTGAAGTATTCGCCGCCGTTCGGGGCGGGCAGGAGGATTTTCAGTTTGTCGCCCTGAGTTTCGAGCGAAAGTATGTTCTGCGATTCCGCCAGAATCCTGAGCCGCTCGACGTAAAAGCAGAACTTCAGCGGGTCGGGTATTGCGCCGAAGCGGTTTTTGGTTTCGAAGAGCAGTCCGTCGAGCTCCTTTTTGGAAGCCGCCATCGAGAGCCTGCGGTAGAGGTCGATTCTGAGCTGGGTCTGGGGAATGTACGATTCGGGGATATAGGCGTTGACGGTTTCCGAGCCGCCGTCCGAGATTTCGCGGATTCGGATTTCCTGAAAATAGTTTTCCGCCTGCGAGACGTCCACCGCCGCGCGCGCGCCCTCGCCGAGCCGCACGAAGTCGAAATTGACCTGCGAGCGCAGCACGCCCGAAGTTTTTTTGTCGCCCTTGAGCAGCGCAATGCTGCGTTTTAGCAGCGCGCAATAGAGGTCGAACCCGACGCCCGCGATGTGCCCGCTTTGCTTTGCCCCGAGCAGATTGCCGCACCCGCGCAGCTGCAAGTCGCGCGTGGCGATTCTGAAGCCCGCGCCGGGTTTGTTGTATTGGCGGATAGCCCCGAGCCGCTTGCGCGCGCTCTCGACAAGCCCCGCGTGCCTGTGCAGCAAAAGCCACGCATACGCGCGCCGCGTGAACCGCCCGACGCGTCCGCGCAGCTGGTATAGCTGCGCCAGCCCGAACTTGTCCGCGCCCTCTATTATAATGGTGTTGCAATTGGGAATGTCCAAGCCCGACTCAATGATTGTCGTGCAGACGAGTATGTCGTACTTGCCCTCGACGAACTTCGACATCAGCTTTTCGAGCGCGTGCTCCGACATCTGCCCGTGCCCGACGCCGATGCGCAGCTTCGGGAACATCTTGCGCAAGCCCTCGGCAGTCTCCTCGATTGTTTTCACCCTGTTGTGGAGATAGAAAACCTGCCCTCCGCGCGAAACCTCGCGCTCTATTGCCTCGCGCACGATTTCGGGCGAATACTCTTTGACGAGCGTCTCGACGGGGAATCTGTCCTTTGGCGGAGTCTCCATAATGCTCATCGTCCGCGCTCCCATTATCGCGAAATAGAGAGTGCGGGGGATGGGGGTCGCGCTCATCGAAAGCACGTCGACGCCGCTTTTGAGCTTCTTGATTTTCTCCTTGTGCTTGACCCCGAACCTGTGCTCCTCGTCGATTACCAGAAGCCCCAAGTCCTTGAAAATTGTCGAGTCCGAGAGCATCGCGTGCGTGCCGATTAGCACGTCGATTTGCCCCGCCGCCAACTGCGCCCTGATTTTGTCGCACTCCGCCTTCGTGCGGAATCGGGAGAGCATTTCGACGACTACCGGATACCCCGCAAAACGCTCGCGGAAGTTTATGAAATGCTGCTGGCACAAGACGGTTGTCGGGCACAAAACCGCCGCCTGCCTGCCCGCCATCGCGCACTTGAAAACCGCCCTCATCGCGATTTCCGTCTTCCCGAACCCCACGTCCGCGCACAAGAGCCTGTCCATCGGCTTTTCCGACTCCATGTCCGCCTTGACCTCCTCCGCCGCGCGCAGCTGGTCGGGGGTCTCGACAAACGGGAAAGAATCCTCGAAATCCCTCTGCCACTGGTCGTCCTCGGGGAACGCGTAGCCCTTGGCGATTTCGCGGCGCGACTGGAGCTCGAGAAGCTCCGCGGCGTAGTCGAGCGCGGCGAGCTCCGCGGCGGTCTTGACCTTCGTCCACGACTTCGAATCGAGCCGCGAAAGCTTCGGATGCCGCTTGTCCAGCCCGATGTACCTGCTCAGCAAATGCGACTTGTGCAGCGGCAGATACAACATCGCCCCGTCCTCGAACTCGAGCTTGACGACCTCCTCGCTCTTCCCGTCGGTCTCCAGCTTCGTCAGCCCATGGTAGCGGCAGATGCCGTGCCCCAAGTGGACTACATAGTCGCCCTCGCAAAGTTCGGAGAAATCGAGAAGCTGGTCGACCTGCGCGCGCCTTGAAAGCATTCGCCTACGCGGTTCTATGCGGTTTTTCTGGCGTCTGCCGAAAAGCTCGCGCGTGCCGACAAACGCCGCACCCTTGGCTTCGGGCGGCAGGATTTTCCAGTTCGGGCGGCTTGCGCCGAAATCGCGGACAACAAAGCCCTCGCCGAATCCCGACGGCACGAATTTTCCCTTAAACGGACGCCCCGCGGACTCGAATATTCCGAGCGCGAGCTTTTCGTCGCCCGCGCCGTCGGACGCCACGAAAACGGCAATGCCCTCTTCGCTCCAGTCAGCCAACTTTCGGGCGAACTTTTCGCGGCTGTGGGTTTCGGACTCGAATCTGTCCGCGCCGACCTCTCCGTCAATCGCGGCGATTTCCGCTATCGGCTCGGCGGGGAAAATTTTTTCTTCGGAATCCTCGAAAGTCTCCGAGCGCGTCTCGAGCGACGAAACCGCCGTGAACGAGTCGCCGCCGCGGGCGAAAATTTCGCCGAACCCCCTGTGCGCCACGCCGTCGGACTCCGCGCTTTGGAAGAGCAGCGGCGAACGCGCCGCCAGCTGCGCGGGCTCGAAAAATATCCACTGCACCGCGCCGCCGCCGAGATAGTCGCAGGCGTTCCACGCACCCGTGCACGCGTTTTCGGAATCGGGGACGGGGTCGATGGTTGTCGAATAAATCTTGGAGTCGGCGAGCTGCGTGTTGGGGTCGAACTTCGAAACCGAGTCGATTTCGTCGCCGAAAAAGTCGAGACGCACAGGCGCGTCCGCCGACACGGGGTAGACGTCGATTATCCCGCCGCGCACCGCAAACTGCCCTGGGGCTTCGCACAAAGTCTCGTTGTAGTAGCCGAACGCAACGAGCTTTTCGGCGACTTTTGCGGGCGATATTTTCAGCCCTTTCGAAAGCTCCAGAGGCTCGCCGACCGACGGATTCGGTGCGGGCGCGAAAAGCGACTCCGCCGTGGCGACGACAAAAAGCAGCGGGCGTTCTGCACCAACCGCAGGGCTTCCCGAGCCGCCAGTTTTTGCGCGTCCCGCAACTCCTGCGCCCGCGGTTTTTTCGCCGCGCGCGTCGGCGGAATCGCCCCCGCTCCCAGCTCCGCCCGTTGCCGAAGCCAGCGCGCGGAGTGTGCCGATGCGTTCGCACATTGCGTCGAATCGCGCGGCTTGGCTGTCCGCGCCGCGCGACGGATCGGGCAATATTTTTATGTCGAAGGGAATTTCTTCGAGCGTCAAAAAATACTTGAGCTTCGAATAAAAAAATTCGCACTCGGCGGCGGAATCGAGAACCGCAATGACCGCGCTCGGCGCACCGCCGCCCAAGCCGCCCGAGTTTGAGCCGCGCGCGCCCGAAGTATCCGAGCCACTTGCCCTGCCCGCGCCGAGCCCGTCCGCGCATAATCCGCCGACGCCCGCCTTGTCCGAGCGCAGAACTCCCCCGCACGCCTTGCGCGCGCAAAAAAGTCCCCACGCCGCCTGCGCGACGTTCGGGTAAAATTCCGTCTTTTTCTCGGGCTTGACTACCCTCATAGAGTTAAAAATCTCCGCAAATGCGGTTTGTATCGGCAATTATTGCGCCGCCGTAAAATCTATTTGCCGCTCGCCGCCGATTCCCGCGACTTATCCGCCGCGTCCGAAGCCGCTCCGCCTGTTGTTTTAGACGCCGTGCCACCCGCCGCGTTGTCTGTGCCGCCAGACTCGGGCTTATCCGTCGCTTCGCGCTCGGCGCAGTCCGCGGCGTACTGTTTTATCGAAAGCTTCGCCGCCTTGATTTCCGCCGCCTTTTTGGAGCTCGCCGACGCCTTGGCGTACGCCTTGCCGCCTATCGAAACCTCGACTTCGAAAACCTTGCTGTGGTCTGGCCCCGACTGCCCCAAAAGAGTGTAGACTATCTTGTCGGCGTGTTTTGCGGCAAGCTCCTGCAATGCGCCTTTGGGATTCTGCTGGCTCACCAAATCGGGCAGTTCGTCGAGTTTGCGCTTGTACCACGAAAGCACGACATCGCGGGTTTTCTCGAAGTTGCTGTCCATGTAAATCGCCCCGACCACCGCTTCGAAAGCGTCCTCGGCGGCGTTCGACGAATTTCTGAGCGACTCGCACCCCTTCGGCAAAATCAAAAAATGCGGAATCCCGATGTGCTCCGAAAGCTCCCCGAGGAATATCCCCTGAGTCAGCGCGATTCGGATTTTCGTCAAATCCCCCTCGTCGAGCTCGTCGAATTTTCTGAAGACCGAATCGGTGATTATCGACTGCAATATAGCGTCGCCCAAGAACTCGAGCCGCTGGTTCGACTTTATCTTGCCCTTGGAAAACCCCACCGCTCCTGGGTGTGTGAGCGACTCCTTCAAAATCGCCCTGTCCGAAAATTTGTACCCGAGGCTCTTTTCCAGCTGCGAAAACGCCGCGTTTTCGGCGTCGAGTGCCGCCTTGGAGCGCGCCTTTTTCTCGCGCTTCATCGCCTTCGCCCTACGCTTGACCGACGGCTTGAACAGAAGACGTATGTATTTCGGCAAGTCCATAACTATCAGGCGCGCAGCGAGAACCGTTTATCGACTTCCTTCGCGAGCTTCTCGTAGGCGAACGCCCCCTCGTTCCACTTCGCGTACTCGAAAATCGTCTTCCCGAAGCTCGGGGCTTCCGCGAGGCGCACCGTGCGGGGTATGAGCGTCTTGAAAACAAGCTGCCCCATATAATTCTTAACCTCCCCGAGCACCTGTTTGGAAAGATTCGTGCGCGAGTCGTACATTGTCATAATCACGCCCCCGACTTCAAGGGAGTCGCTAACCCCCGCGCTGCGCAGCTGTTCGACGACGCCCATAATCTGCCCAAGTCCCTCCATCGCAAGATATTCACACTGAAGTGCGATAAGCAGGTAGTCCGCCGCCGCAAGCGAATTCATCGAAAGAAGCCCCAGCGACGGCGGAGCGTCGATAATTATCGCGTCAAAATCCCCCGACTGCTTGAGCGGCTCGAGGCAGTCGCGCAAACGCACAAGATAGTTCTCGCTGCCCGAAAGTTCGACCTCGATTGCCGACATATCCGTCTCCGAGGGAATCAGCCAAAGATTCTGCCGCTGTGTCTGGATAAGTTTGTCGCGGGCAGTGCCCTCGCCGTGCAAAACCTGATAGAGGCTCGCGCCGCGAGTTTTCTCGTACCCGAGCGCACTGGTCGCGCTCGCCTGCTGATCCATATCGACAAGCACGGTTCTGATTCGGCGGCGGGCAAGCCCCGCAGCTAGATTCACGGCAGTAGTCGTCTTCCCGACCCCGCCCTTCTGATTGGCGATTGCGAAAATTTTGGCGGACATATAAAAATATTAAAAATTCTTGGGCACGATTAAAACTAAAAAAAGAGTAAAAGCGTTTTTTTTGCGCTTGCAAGAGAACTATGAATATTTTCAAATAAAAAAACAAACTGCTCCCGTAGTTCAATGGATAGAGCAACGGTTTCCGGTACCGTCAATCGGGGTTCGACTCCCCGCGGGAGTGCACTGGCGAATGTATTTTGGGCAGAAATACGCCGCTAAAAAAAAATCGGGTCAACACCAAAGAGAGTGGAATAACGATTTTTTTGTAATTTGTTTTTCATAGTTTCAC
>DJPO01000063.1 GCA_002437405.1 Opitutia bacterium UBA6410
TTTTCGCGCGAGAGTGCCTATTGGTCTTGGGGAAAATCTATCAGCAAGAATTCCATTTCACAAAAAGACGAATTCCAACCCCATAAAAAATGCGGAAGGTGGTTCAAAGTTGTAATGCCACATAAAGCCCCGATTTTTCCCCTTAGAGCGACTTTAAGATGGCGGGACACCCACATCGCCAAAGATGGTAAATTTTGCCAAAATTCATCGACGGCGAAAAAAAAGGTCACCCGCAAAGGCGTCTATATTATTCCAAAAAATTGACCAAAACTCTACACGACTGGCAAAAGCGTCTATATTGTTGCAAAAAAATGACCAACTTGGGTTTTCTGGGTCATTTTTTCACGCAAGATAGACGCCCTATCGGGCGTCATTTGCCCCATCTCCGCTTACGCTTCGTGTGGATAAATCGCTACGCGATTGTAATATTCGCTGCCTACGCAGCTCGAAAAATTTGTCTGGCTACGCCCGATTAAAATGGAGCCAAAACAGCGACAGAAACGCGGAAAATCCTTGCAAAACAGAACTCAAACTTGGGAGAGGTGAGTGCCCGCAAGAGCGATAATATTAGGCGCATTTTTCGCAAGCAACGTAGCGCGAAATAGCACAATGTTCGAGGCGAGCCAGACGTTTTTTGCTATGAAAAATTTCTCATACGTACACCGAAATTTTGGGAACAAAAACGCAATTCCATCGAAACTTTTAACGTAAAACGAACGTAAAATTGAGGGTATAGATTGGCAAAATCGCTACCGTATTTACCATCGATTTGGTTCACGACCCCCGCCAGTATTACCACCAGCAAAAAGAGTCTATTCGCATCTCAAAATCTTTCAAAAGCTACGCTTTTAGTAGCATAAATAAGCTACGATTTGCCGAATAAAATGGCAAGAAATTTGGGATGTTTAAAGGCAAAAATTAAGCAAGATGTTGCAGCACGGAATATTGAATTTGCTTCCTTATCTTCGCAAAAATATTAATGGCGTTGGCTTGGAAAATTGCAGCCACGCCTTCGAGCTGACTCCTATTTGCTCAAAGTAAATCTCAAACAGTCTTTGCGACATTTGCCGTCTAAATACGCCGATTTCAGCGTCGTAAGTTGTTGATAAAAATTTCACACTGTGGAACGATATGGGGCGAAAAAAGCCCCGATTTTGGGCGCGGAGAGGCGCGAGATACGAAGTGAAAACACGAACCCTGTTAAATGGGTTGTGCCCCGCAAAGCCGTTTGTGGAGCGGAGATGCGGCGAATGGACAAAAAAAATTTCACACGGGTTCGTGTGAAATTTAAAACGCGGAGAGAGGGGGATTCGAACCCCCGGAACCTTGCGGCTCAACGGTTTTCAAGACCGCCGCAATCGACCACTCTGCCATCTCTCCTCTTTTATTTATCCACTCTTTCTCGCATTTATCGTTCTTTTTGGCAATCTTTTTTCTCCCGCTTTTGATATTTTTTCGCTTTTGTCCTTCGTTATTTCTTGACTTATTTTACCCATTTATATTTATTTATTTTCATAAAAATTTTCATTATGTCTTTAAAATTCTCTTTCCGACTTTTTGCGTTTTCTTTTGCCGCTTTTTTTATCTCCGCTTGCGAGGTTGAAAAAAAACCTTCCGACAACGTTTCGACGGACAATCGTGATGCCGACACTGCCGTTGCGGCGCGAGCTTCTGGCGAAAGTGCGGGGAAAAAATATCCCGTCGATGTTTTGCGCGATATAAATTTGCTTGCAGACAAGTATTTGAAAAATGCCTCGCCCATTGCGAAAAAGGCGTGGATTGACAGGCAGTTGGCTTCGTACGATGCGATAAATTCCATTGTCCCCGACGTTTCCGTTCAGACTTTCGACGCAATCAAGACTGCCGCGCTTGCGGACAACAAGGGCAACTGGATTGACACTCACAAGCAGATTCTCGCCCAGCTTGCGGCAGTCGAAAATTTGACGGCAATGAAAAAATCCGTCCCGCCCGCGCAGTTCGATTTTGCAGAACGAGTTGTAAAGTCGCTTTATCCGTCGAATTTTGCGATTCAGGCGAACGAAGTCCAAAAGTGGTGTTCTTTCTATAATTATATAATAGGTGCGGCGGACGTTTTTTCTCCCGCGGAGATCGAGGCGTTAAAAGAACGCGTGATTTCCGAGATTGCGGGGCAGGGGAATGTTGCGGCGTCGCAGTGGTTCGGGCGTCAGGTGTTGGCGAAGCGTCGGTTGGTCGCGCTTATTGCAAAGGCGGACGAGACGGCGGCGGCTCGGATATCCGAAATTGCGGCGGAGAATCCCGCCGACTTCGAAAAGCAATATGCGTTGGCGTCCGAGGTATCGCGCTCGGCGGCTGCGGGAGCTAATGTTGCGGGCAAAGGGGCAAAGGTTGCCGAAGGGGCTTCCGAGAATGTGCAAATCCGCAAATCGCTCGACAAGTCGAGATTTTCGATTTTTACGACCCGCGGGCTTGACGGGCGTATGACGACCGCCGTTTTGGTGAAGTTGCACGGCAAGCCAGTTGTATTGTGCAACAAGGACTTTTTCGACGGAAAGCTGCCGTTTAGGATTTCGAACAGCGTGGGGGAATTCAGTGGTTCGCGGGCGTATATTTCGCGCGATTACCCGCTGATTATGCTTATGCCCGATTCCCTCCCGAAGGAATTCGTGCCGTTTGAAGTTGTTTCGGCGGAGGAGATGCCGAGCCTAATCGACAAGCGCATTTTTATGTTTGCGCCTGCGGGGGCGGGGCTTACGCGGACTTTCGTGCGCATTTTTTCGGAAGACCAAAAGTATTTGAATCTGACTTCCGACACCGCTCCGAGAATCACGAAAGACAGGGACGTGAGGCGGCTCGACAGGAACGGCGACAAGCTTTTGCTCACGACGACAATTTCCGTCGATGTCGGGGCGAATTCGATAGTAATCGATCCCGACACAAAGAAAGTCGTGTCGATGGCGTTCCGCAAGTACAATCCAGGGGTGTTGTCGTGGACGGGCAAGACGGGGTCGGTTGTTGGGCATGAAAATATGCTGATTCCCGACACCGACACGTTCGTGCGCCAGTTCGACGGAACGGTAAAAGCCGCAGAGACGCCCGATAGTTCGATTCAATTTATCCGAATGACCGCGCTCGATAACTGGACGATATTCGATGCCAAAACCGCCGCGAGCCAGAAGACGCTGTTGCGCAAATTTACGGACGACAACAACGATTTCCTGATGTTTTTCAAGCGCAATTTGTTCGGCGATATGCTTAGGTCGCGCACATTGGGGCAGGTCGCGGAAAAATACAGGCGTTCGTTGCTGAACGAAAGAATGGACAGAAATATGTACGAGCGAATTTACAGGCGTTATATGCTCGACGTACTATATGCAATCCGCCGCGAGCTTTCGCGCTACCCGAATTGCGACGCATTTTATCCGATATACCGCGACGAAATGGAATATCAAGTGGCACTGCGTAAGGCGATGTCTGACTATTTGGCGGACATAGTAAAGCGAGCCGACATCACAAACTGTCTGCATTTCGACCTACGCACCCGCTATTCCGACCCGATGGTAGTCCCACAAGGTCAAATGCTACCAACCGACGTAGGCGGTTCAATCGGCGGCGGATTTTAACGAAAGGGGGGCATAGCTCCCCCCCCCTTTTTTTTTCGGCGAATTGGCGAAGCCAATGTCGCCATCCCCCGCGACATTTTGTTTCCCCCCCTTCGGCGATCGGGCGAAGCGCAATTGCGCCCTATCCCCCGCACGGTTTGTATTCTCCCTTTCGACGAATTGACGAAGGCAATGTCGCCTATCTTTCGAGACGTGAGAAAGTCTCGGCGACGAAGTGAACTTCCCCGAATATGCGGGAATGCTGCAACGGGTCGTGCAAATTGCGGGTGGCGAGCAAAACTTGCGTTCCCTCTTGCCGTCGAGTTATGCAAACGACAGCGTAAACGTTGCGGCGGAGGAGTACCTTATGCGTGACGCGTGGCGCTCGAGGACGTTTTGAACGCCAATCAAAAGGGTGTGTGGAATTTCTTCAAGGCGAAACTCAAAAAATGGTTCGGCGGCGACCAAACGCTTGCGACGTTGGCGGACAAGGAGCTTGCCGAAATGGCGCGTTCGATATACCGCAGGTCTACGACGCCCGAATCCCCGAAGCCGTCAAACCGCTGGGAAGCGTTTACTCCCGAAAATAACGGCAGGCGCGTCGGCGGAATTTGGCAGATTGTGAACGCGGATTCCTTGAAGACTTCAACCGACAAGGGGTATGACGACAAGCTCCAACCGCGCAACAGGCAGCGCAAAGGCTCGGACATTCAGACTGCCGAAATCGCAACGAATTTGAACCCAGATTTGTTGGGGGCATCGGCGAAGAGTTCCGACGGCGCGCCGATTGTGGATTCGCGCGGTATGGTTGTGTCGGGCAACGGTCGGACGCTTGCAATCAGAAAAGCCTACGGGGCGGAAAAAACCGAACGCGCCGAAGCGTACAAAAACTTCGTTTTACAGCAGGCGGAAAAACTGGGGTTGGACGTGCCCGCAAGCATCAAGAAACCGATGCTTGTCCGCAGGGTGGACGATTTGGGCGGCTTGTCTATGGAGGATTTCGCGGCGAGGTCGAACAAGTCGGATTTGGCGGGAATGTCGAATGCCGAAAATGCCATTGCGGACGCCCGCAGAATACTCGACGCGCATTTGCTCGACAGGTTTTTCCCGAGCGACAACGGCGACGTTTTGGCGGCGAGCAACAACGATTTCATCACGGGGTTTCTCGACATAATCGGCGGGCGCGAGGAATACATAGACAAAAACGGCGCGCGCAAGTCCAATCTTGCCCCCCGCATAAAATCCGCCGTGTTGGCTGCTATGCTCAATCCCGAAAAGCGCGACATTGTGGAAGATTTGCTCGACAATCCGCAGGGTTGGAGCGGGCTGATAAACGGCTTATTCGGCTCGGTTGCGAACTTAGCGAAGCTTGACGGCAATGCCGACTACAACCTTGCCGACGAGCTTTCCCAAGCTGTGGAAATTTTCGTCGGGCTTCAGCGCGCGGGCGAAAGTGTGGCGACGTTCAATGCGCAGGGCGATATGTTCAAAGAGCCGATTTCGGACGAAGTTGGCTTTTTAATCGAGCTATTCGAGAAAAACACGCGCACGCCCACGGGGATTTCGGGGGTATTGAACGAATATTATAATTTGGTAAAAAACATCGACACGACAACGCAGGATATATTCGGGGCGGAAAATCCGAGCAAGGTTGCCGAATTGCGGGCGGCGTATCAAAAGTATTCGACTTCGCTAACCGAAGAACCGAATGTCTCTTGGCGGGACACGGGCGAGCCCACTGACGCCGAAATAAAGGAGGCGCAGAGGCAGAAAGACGAAGTAAAAGCCAAGTGGACGAATCCCGACGGCACGATGAAGAAAGGGTATCATCTTGCACCGAATGGGAAAGAAAGCAAGCTCACCGAGGAACAGTGGCTGCTTGTGAGAACGCCGAACTTCAAGAAGTGGTTTGGCGACTGGGAAAAACAGGCGTATGCAAATGCGGCTATGGATTTTCTTAAAAACACCGCACCTGTAAAGAAATTATCGGGCGGAGAATTTCAGAAAGACGGCGTAAAGCTCACGGAGAAAGTTCCTGCGTTTTTCAAGTCGATAAACAATGTTGCCCACAACGAAGAGCTGGGCGATGTTGTTTTGGACTTAAAGGGAGTTGAAGACAGTGTGGCGCACGGCGTTGGTCGCTTGAAATCCGCCGCGTTTATGGCTGTACCCGAAGTAATTGAAAAGGGCTTTATTTTCAATAGAGAACGCAACTGGAAAGAACGCGGTTGGGATACTGCCGTTATTGTCGCTCCCGTAAAAATAGGTGAAGAAGATTATGTATGCGAGGTTGTTGTAAAAAAAGTTCGCGGGCAACAGAGATTTTATCTCCACGAAGTTGAAATAAAAAAGACACTTGATGGCGTGTTCAAGTCCGTAGCGAATAACGGCAACGCGTCCCAAGTGTCTAAGTTGATAATCGGTAAACACCTTGCCGAAGTCAAGGGAAATGTTTCGCAGGTAGTGGACGAGAACGGTGAGCCGCTTGTGGTTTATCACGGAACGGCTTGGGAACCGTTTGCCGAAAAGGCAGGAGACGCGGTTTTCAAAGACGAATCTTACTTTACTGCAAATAAAAACTACGCCAATCGCTATAAGAAAGGCGGAGAAGTTTATGGCTTTTTCTTGAATATAAGGAAACCGTTTGACACGCGCAATTCAAAGGAACGGGAAATTTTCGAGAAAGAATTTTACAGGAAGTGGGGTAATGGCGCGCCGCTTAGCGAACGCGGTTTGCCCGATTGGACGGACGGAAGCGACCTGTTTGAATTTCTGCAAGAAAAAGGCTACGACTACGATTCACTGTTTTTGGACGAAGGCGGCGATGGCGGTTATGGCGACGCTGTATCTTATAGAGGGGAATCTTACGTTCCGATTAACGCCAACCAGATAAAATCCGCGACGGACAATGTGGAAACATATTCGGAAAATCCCGACATTCGGTGGAGCATTCGCGAGGATTCCGAAGCCGAGCAAATCAATAGGCAGTTCCGCGAACTCTACGACCGCTACAAGGGCGGCGACAAAGCCGCCTACGAGGAAGCCGCGAAAATGGTTGCCGACTATGCCGAAAGTAAGGGCTATGACGTGAAGGTATACCACGGTACGGGGGCTGACGGGTTCAACATTGCAAAAGCCGACGCTTCGGAGGCGAAGAACGGCGAGGGCGCGCAGGCTCACGGTATGGGGCTGTATTTGGCTACGGAAAAACGCACGGCCGAGGGATACCGAGACCGCGCGCCAATGCAGGAGCGATACACCATAGGCGGAAAAACATTCGAGGAATTGGGAATTACCAGAGAAAAGCTAAATCACCCCGTGATTGGGTTGGTTCAACTCTTGCATTCGCGCGGCGTTGAAGACATAAAAAAAAGAATCAACGCGCGAATTGAAATCCAGACAAAACGCCTTGAAAGTTCGGAAAAGTATTTGCAACACCAAGATGTTGACGGTGGCTTCGCAAAAGAGCTGGCACTGCAAACTGTAGCCGACGCGAAAAAAGAACTTGCAGACGAAAGAAAAACCCTGAGTACCATTGACAGAATTCTTTCAATCTTGGAGGAAAACGGGCTTTCGATTTCGGATTACGAATATACTTTTAATAAAGGCAAGGTTTTCGACTGGCGGACAAACTTGAAGCCCGAGAATGTTTTGGACGAAGACAAAACATTGAATGAACAAAATGCGGAGGTTCAAAAAAAGTTCAAAAAGGCTTTTGATGAAGACATTTTGCCGCTCTTGAAAGAATCATACGGTTTTGACGAAGATGAACTTGCTTCGGCAAAATGGGCATTCGATTTCAGCAGAGGCGTTCGCCGCATTGTATCGAGCGCAAAAAGGGATATTGGTGCGCATAAATTCAATGAAATTATGCTCAAACACGGTATCAAGGGCATAACCTACGACGGCAGGCAGGACGGCAGGTGTTATGTGTCTTTCGAGGGCGGTTCGGCGGTGAAGCTGCAAGACCCGTTTACGTTCGACGACAACGGACAGCTCATTCCTCTTTCCGAGCGTTTCGACGAAACGAACCCAGATATGCGGTGGAGAGACGATACTGTTTTAATGCCGATAGACATTAACGTTCTTGTTGCACGCAACATAGACGCATTGATGAATGCAATACGCAAATCGCATAAGTCGGTCTTAACTAAAAAGGCGGAGTTGGACAAAAAATATCCCGATGACGACAAGGATAGAAAATCAAAAATACAAAACGATTTGCGTTTGTATATCCTTGAAAATTTCAGTTCGGAACTTGTTCCGATTGCAAAACTTTCCGACGAAGATTTCAAGTTTTACAGAAAACAGTTTGGAATCCGCGACAGATTTGTATATACGAGTTTCGGGTATGCGATAGAACACTATTTTAACCGACACCCAGATACTCCCATTGAAAACTATCTATTGCTTCCCGACACTATCATAAATCCCGACAAAAAAAAGGAAGTCGGGAAATGGATAAAGGACGAACTGGGAGAATGGATTTACGACGCTTCGCAGGCGTTTGTAAAAGAATATGACAAGTGGCACGTTTCGACAATCAAGGTTGATACACAACTTACGCAATCGGGCAAAAAACTGATAGCGTTCAAAAACTTTTACGGTGCGAAAAAAGAGCCTTACGGAAACAAAAAAACGATTGAAGATTATTGGAAGAACGCCACATCTTCATCGGACTCATCCCGTAGGCAGGCGAAAATTTCCACGCTCAATAACTTCAATCGTCAACGTGAATCATCGACGGACGGGATTGAAAATCAAGAAAATAATTCGCGGTTGAGATATTTGTTGAGGCAGGAAAGGACGGAGAATCCCGTAATCTGGGCTTCGATTGTGCTTGCCAAGGAAATTCTCAACGGGCGCGGGATAACGCGGGCAAAGGTCGAAAAGGTGTTGCCGACGGCGCAATTCGACGGTTCGAAGCAGAACTACGCCGTTGAACGCGCCCAGCGCATTGCCGAAAAAACGAAAGCCACGCAAAAGCAGTTTGCAAAGGATTTGGACATTGCCATACGCAAGGCGGAATCTGACCTCTATTGGCAGGACGAATTTGTCGAAAACGCGTACCGCTCATTCAGCAAGGGCGGCGAAGAATACGGCTTTGCGAAGCAGAAGTTAATGCAGTATCTCAAAGACCTCAAAAACAGGGAGCTCAACAAGGTCAAGGGGTATGAAACGAACGACTTCGACGTTGACTTGGTTGACGCCATTTTGAAAGCGCAGGAAGCCGAGCCCGAACGCGCGGCGGGCGGCGAAAGCAAGGCGGCGGGCGAGGAAGTCGAGGAAGAGCTTGAAGAGGCGGACGGAGCGTTCGAGGGCGACGATGAATTTTCTGGCAAGAAAACGCCGCTTGCGCCGTCGAAGATTCGCGACGTAATCGGGGCAATCCGCAGGGAGGTTGTAAAGCGCGTAAGGGATTCCGACGGCGACCAGAAGACGCTCGACGAAAAATACCGCAAGACGCTCGTAAATGTGCTTACGGACGCGATGAAAGAGCTTGTCTACGGCAAGGAGCGCGAAGACATAGGCAGGAAAATTGAAGAGCTTAAGAATGTAAAACACGCGGTGATTACCGTGAAAGACGGCGAGCGCGTCGGGCAGAAGATAGACAATTTCACCCTACGCGCCGAAAACATAGCCCTACGCATTTTCAAGCGCGGTGTCCGCGACGACAAGAAAGCGATGACGGACAAGTTGGACGCGATATTGGCGCGCAGGGGAAAAAAGCCGTCGAGAATGCAGCGCGAGGACAAGCGTTCGATGGCGGGGCTTGTCCAGCAGCGTATTTACAACATATCAAAGTATGTCGAAATGGACGCGGAGGAACTTGAAAATGCCCGCCGCGAAGCCGTGGCAAAGCTTGAAAATGTCGACGAAAATTTTGTGCAGGACGCCGAAAACGGGAAAATCCGCGAGGACGTGGAGGACGTTCGCGCGGAGGTTGTGAATGCTCTCCACGACATCGAAATGTTCGGCGGCTGGGCGGACAAAAGCCGCGCGGAAATGGCGGAGGCGTTGGAGTTTTTGGAAAAGACAATAGATACGGAGACTGCCGCGCAAAAGGTTCGGGTGCAGGAGCGCAAGGAGAGAAACGCGGCCGTCAGAAAAATAATTTCCGACGCGCTGAAAATGTCGGAGCACAATGCGGCGTTTGACGGCGGATTGCGCGTTGCAATCAGAAAGGTTCTCAACGGCTCGTTGCCGTTCGATTCTTTTCTGGGGCTTTTGGGCGAATGTGCGACGGGCGAAAAACGCAGGCTGTTCGAGCAGTGGCGCAGGGATTTTGTGGCGAGGGTAGACCGTGCCGCGAATGCAAAGGCGAACGAAGTTTTCCAGATACAGCAGAAATTCATAAAGCTCGTGGAGGATTCGTATAAAATGAATTTCCACGACGCGCTGAAGCGTCTGTTGGAGAAAAAAGGCGAGTACGAAAAATTTTCCAAGCCGATTGAGGGGAAAGTTCAGCCGATGAGTTTGGCGAACGTAATCCAGCTGTATGTGTCGGCGGCGCAGAAAAACTACGAGCGCAACTTCTACGAGCACCGCGCCGTTCGTTCGCCCGAATACAAAAAGCTTCAAGACGAAATCGACGAAATCCGCTCGAAATTCCCCGAGCGTTCCGACAAGACGGGCGACGAATGGGAATCGGCAAAAGCCCGCGTCGAAGAGCTTGAAAAGCGGCAGGAGCAAATGCGCGAATCGGCGTTGGAAGACTATATGGGAAGCATTGAGAAACTGCTTTCCGACGGCGACAGGCGTTTCATTGAGGGGCTTAGGCAGCTTTACAAGGACGGGTTGCCGTCAATCAGCGCGGTCGCAAAGCGCGTTATCGGCTTGCCAATCGAGCAGGCGGACGCGCTTTATATGCCCGTGAAGGTAAAGCGCAGCGGCAATTTGGGCGAGGGTGTCCCGCAAGTGCCCGTCGTTCCGAAATCGCTTTCGCCGCGTGTGCCGCATTTGCGGGATTTGGACGAAACCGCAGACCCGATTTCGCTGTTCACCGACAGGATTTCCGAAAATGCGCAGTTCAAGCATTTTTCGGAGCTTTATTTGGAAATCTTCCTGCGCCTCCGTCGGTGGTGTTCTCCGCTTCGCCTTTAAAACCGTCCCACTTAGTAGGTCAATATCCTTTCCTTTTAGTGAATAGATGAAGTCAATATTGCCTCTCTCGTGTGGTTTTATGTTTTTTCTTTTCGGAGATTGGATAACTTCCCAACTACGTCTATCTCCTGCGTTATTTTTCCCCTCTTTTTAGCAGATTGAATGAAGTTGCCATACGTGGGAGTTTCGCCCCGACCAAAAATAAGCAAAGGTCGCGGGAATAATTTGGCGTCTCGCTTTTGGAGCTAAAAAACAGACACAAAAAAAGGGCGAAGCTCGTGGCGTATTGACATACGCGAGAGTTTCGCCCCGACCAAAAAAGAATAAGCATAGGTAACGGGAATAATTTGGCGTCTCGCTTTTGGAGCTAAAAAATAGACACAAAAAAAGGGCGAAGCTCGTGGCGTATGACATATACGGGAGTTTCGTCCCGACCAAAAAAAGAATAACCATAGGTAGCGGAAATAATTTGGCGTCTCGATTTTGGAGCTAAAAAATAGACACAAAAAAAGGGCGAAGCTCGTGGCGTATTGACATACGCGAGAGTTTCGCCCCTTTTTTTAGTGGCTATTTTTTAGCCCAAAAGCGTTCGCCAAATTAGCTGAGGCGTTCGAGCAGGGCTTCCCTTTCGACCTTGAGGGAGTGGGGGAGCTGTTCGTACAATTCTTCCTTCAGCGGCTGCGCTGCT
Source organism: Opitutia bacterium UBA6410 (assembly GCA_002437405.1). Lineage (GTDB taxonomy): Bacteria > Verrucomicrobiota > Verrucomicrobiia > Opitutales > Intestinicryptomonadaceae > Merdousia. The sequence continues at coordinate 11,374 of DJPO01000063.1, forward strand.
ACCGTTTCTGGATCGAAGCTCATCAATTCTTCGAACGTTTCCTTCGAGTAGTCGAGGCCGTCCCAGTCGATGTCTTCGTAGTCGGGTTGGAAGCCGATTGCCGTTTCGTGAGCCTTCGCGCAACCGTTCTGGCGGTTGACGATCCACGCGAGAACACGTGCATTCGCGCCGAAACCAGGCCACATAAAGTTGCCTTCTGCGTCGCGGCGGAACCAGTTGACGTGGTAGAAGCGCGGGGTCTGCTTGAGACCTTTGCCCATCTGGACAAGGTGTCCGAGGTAGTCCGCCATATTGTAGCCTGCGAACGGGAGCATAGCCATCGGGTCGGAGCGGAGTTCGCCAGCCGTACCTTCTGCAGCAGCCGTACGTTCGGAGCCCATCATTGCGCCGAGATAGACGCCGTGAGTCCAGTTGAAGGATTCGAATACGAGCGGAATGCCCTTCGGTCTGCGGCCGCCGATGACGATAGCCGAAATCGGAACGCCTTCGAGTCTGTCGGCGTTTTCGTCGAGGCAGGGGCAGTTTGCCAAGGGAGCCGTGAAGCGGCTGTTCGGGTGGGCAGCGGGGGTCGGGCTATCGGGAGTCCAATCGTTGCCGTGCCAATCCTTCAGGTGCGCCGGAGGTTCTTTGGTCATGCCTTCCCACCATACGTCGCCGTCGTCCGTGAGGGCTACGTTTGTGAAGATGGAGTTCTTCGAGCACGAAATCATAGCATTCGGGTTTGTCTTCATGCTGGTGCCCGGAGCTACGCCGAAGAAGCCGTTTTCGGGGTTGATGGCGTAATGTCTGCCGTCGGCTGCGGGCTTAATCCACGCGATGTCGTCGCCGACGCAGGTGATCTGCCAGCCCTTTTCCTGCAATTCCTTCGGAGCGATAAGCATAGCGAAGTTGGTCTTGCCGCATGCGCTCGGGAACGCGCCCGTTACGTAGGTCTTGCGGCCTTGCGGGTCTTTTACGCCCAAGATGAGCATGTGTTCAGCCATCCAGCCTTCGTCTCTGCCCATTACGGAAGCGATACGCAAGCTCAGGCACTTTTTGCCGAGAAGCGCGTTGCCGCCGTAACCGGAGCCGATGCTGATGATTTCGCGGGTATCCGGGAAATGCGTAACGTAGGTGTTTTCGGGGTTGCAGGGCCAGAGAACGTCGTCTTCGGGCGAGTTGATCGGCTTGCCGACGGAGTGTACGCAGGGTACGAACTTGCCGTTTTCGCCGAGAACGTCGAGAACCTTGGGGGAGACGCGCGCCATAATGCGCATGCTGACGACTACATAGGGGGAGTCGGTAATTTCAACGCCGATCTGCGAGATGGGGCCGCCGATGGGGCCCATGCTGAACGGGATAACGTACATTGTACGACCCTTCATGCAACCCTTGAAGAGGCTGTTGAGTTTTTCCTTCATTTCGGAGGGGTCCATCCAGTTGTTGGTCGGGCCAGCTTCCGCCTTGGTTTTCGAGCAGATGAAGGTACGCGCTTCGACGCGGGCAACGTCGCGCGGGTCGGAACGGAAATAGTAGCTTCCGGGGCGTTTCTGTTCGTTGAGCTTGATGCACATGCCCTTTTCAATCATCTGATTGAAGAGCTTGTCGGCTTCTTCCTGAGAGCCGTCGCACCAAACGACGCTATCGGGAGTCGTATGAGCCGCCCATTTTTCGACCCAAGCGACAAGCGCCTTATTTTTTACTGTATTAGGATCTATCATTATTATTCTCCTTGGTTGTTAGAAAGATTATTAGACCGTATGTTGTACGCAGAACGAATCAATTCAACACTTTTTTCCAAAATTTTTTTGCGGGAGGAGGGGTTGATTCTTCGACGTGTCATTCGTCCGCGCGGGAGTCGGAGATGTCCCGCAAGATGTCGCCCAGTATGTTGAACGAAAGCACTGTCGCGAAAATTGCCGCCCCAGGGGTCAGGAGCCACCAGAAGCCGAGCATTAGCACTTTTGTGTCGTTTTGCGCCTGTGCCAGCATCAGTCCCCACGACGCCGACGGTTCCTGTATCCCAAGCCCCAGAAACGACAGTGCCGCCTCGCCCAGAACGTATGCGGGAATTGACAGTGTCGCGCTTACAATCAGGTAGCTGAGCACGTTCGGCAAAAAGTGTTTTACTATTATTTTTATCGGCGACTGCCCCATTGCCTTTGCCGCCTGCACATATTGCGTATTTGCAAGCGACAGCGACATTCCGCGAATCACGCGCGCCGTCCCAGCCCACCCGAGGGCGGAGAGGATTATTACAATCATAATGTACATTTGCGCGCTGTCGAAGTGCGGCGCGAGCGCCGAGCGCATTGCCAGCAACAGGTATAGCCCAGGGATTGCCATCAGAAATTCGACGAACCTCATTGCGATGAAGTCGAACGCCCCTCCGAAGTATCCCGCAAGTCCCCCGACCAAGAACCCGACCACCATTGTTATCGCGATTCCCACAAACCCTATGCTAAGCGAAATCCGCGCTCCGTACAGCAGCCGCGAGAACACGTCGCGCCCCGTTGCGTCCGCGCCCAGCAGGTAGACGCGCGCGTCGGGCTCGGCGGATTCCACCCCGAAGAGCCGCACGTTAAACGGCACGATTCCAAAAATTTTGTAGTCGCTTTGCGGGTCTTTTACGAAGAATTTCAGCGGCAGTGTTTTTCCTTTTATCGGCTCGTATTCGGCTATGCTCGGGTCGGATTGACGGTAGCATTGCACGCGCAGCCCGCCGTCCGCAAAGATTATTTTTGTCGGCGGGTGGAAGGATTTGTCGAGACATTGACGGGTAGGCTCGTACGGCGCGAGAAACGGCGCGAAAATCGCCGCCGCGTAGAGCAGCGCCAGCACCGCCAGTGCGCCCGCTCCGCGTTTTGTCCTCAACGCTTTCGGCATTAGATTCTTCGCGAAAAACACCGCAGCCCACGCGAGTCCGAAAAATATCGCGACCGCAAGCCCTGCCGCCGCCGCTATCATCGCCCAGAATCCCCCCGTTTTCAGCGCGGCTGCGAAAGTCGGGAATGTCTCCGCCGCCCAAGTTGCCGCAACGACGGCGGCGGTTATTGCGGTCAGGAAAATCAACACGGCGCGGGTCGGGGCTTTTTCGCGGTCGAGCCGTATTCTGGGGTCGGCGAGCGCGAGCAGCACGTCCGCCAGCAGCTGCCCGAAGACGAGCATTGCGCACCCAATCACCACGCCCGCCATCACGACGTACTGATCCTGTTTGACAATCGCCGCGTAAATCAGCTGCCCAAGCCCAGGGTAGTTCATCACGTTTTCGACGAGCAGCGCGCCCGAGAGCAGCCCAGCGAACGCGAACCCGAACGAGGTAATCACGGGGTTGAGCGCATTGCGCAGGACGTGTTTGAACATAATCGCGTTTTCGCGCATACCCTTTGCTCGGGCGGTTGTGACGAAGTCCGCGCGGGCGTAGTCCAGAAACGTTCCGCGCATAACCCTCATCATCGACGCGATTCCCCCGAGCGACAGGACGATTGTCGGGAGAATCAGGTGTTCCAGCCAATCCGTAATTTTCGCCGCGGGCGAAAGGAAGTCGTGGAGAATCGAGACCTGTCCGCCCGTCGGGAAAATCCCCGTGATTGCCGCGAACAGCACGGCGAGCAGCGCGAGGAAGAAGTACGGAATGCTCAACGCCGCGTATGCCAGAAACGAGCTTATTTTGTCGAAGAATCCGTTGCGCCGAACCGCTGCGAGCACCCCGAGCGGAATCGAAACCGAATATATCACAAACGTGCTTGCCAGCGCAAGCAGGAGGGTCGGGAAGAGCCGCTGCTTTATTAAATCCAGCACGGGGATTTTGTAGCTCCACGAGTACCCGAAGTCGGGCGCGCCGAGGTAGATTGCCGAGTGTTTTTTCCTTTCCGTTTCGGGCAACAGCAGCGACGTTTTTACGGGCGAGACCGAATTCAGCCACCTGCCGTATTGGACGTACCACGGCTTATCGAGCCCCAGCCGCACTTCCTCCTGTTTGACGATTTCGGGCGAAATGTCCTTGGAGTTGCGCGCTTCGCTCAAAAAGTCCCCGGGGGCGAGGTACATCAGCAGGAACACGAGCATGCTGATTCCGAGCATAAGCGGAATCATTGAAAGCAGGCGTCTTGCGATGAATTTTAGCATTTTTTTATTCGGATTCGGGGGCGAGGTAGAGCTCGTCGATATTCCAGATTACCGAGCCTATCGGCGGGATTTTCACGTTGCGCCATTTTTGCGCCACGCCCGAGTAGCTCGTCGGGGTTGCGAGAAAGAGCAGGGGAAGCTCGCGCGAGAAAATGCTTTGCATTTCGTCGATTAACGCCTTCCTTTTTGCGGGGTCGAACTCGATTTCCTGTGCGTCCATAATTTCGTCGACGCGTTTTTCCCAGTCGGTCGCGGGGGTTTTCTGGCGCGGATTCCAGATGTGCAGGAAGCCGTCCGAGCGGTATATCGCCTTGCCTCCCGACGGGTCGCCGCCCCCCGTGAAGCCCATCAGGGCGGCTTCGTACTCGAACGTGTTGTCGATTTTCGAAATCATCGTCCCGAAGTCCATAAATTTCAGCGAGACTTCGATACCCACCGCCTTCATATTTTCGACGAACGTCGTCGCCATCGTCGTCGAGTTCTGCGAGCCGTCGGCTACGATGAAGTCGAACTGCACCCTGTTGTGTTCGGGGTCTACGAGCCTGCCGCTTGCGTCGTACGAAAAGCCGAGGGAGAGGAATGTTTTGCGCGCCGACTCGGGGTCGTATTCATATTTTTGGACGTTGGGGTTGTACCACTTTTTGTTTGCGGGCGAGATTATCCCGTGGAGCTTTTCGGCTCTCGAGAACCAGACGCTTTTTATGATTCCGTCGCGGTCGATTGCCGTCATTACGGCGCGTCTAAAGCGCGCGTCGGAGAACCACTTTAGCTTGTGGGGCGCGACGTACGGCTTGCCGTCGGGCGATTTGTTCGGGTTTTGGTTGAACCAGATAAAAAATATTCCCGTGTCGGGGCCGCGCTCGTAGATTTTGAATTTGTAGGTTTGGGCGTAGTTTTTCACCCACGCGTAGTCGTTTGCGCCGATAGCGGCGGCGTCGCATTGTCCCGTCGCGAAAAGGATTGTCGAGGTGTTCGAGTCGGCGACGAATTTGTAGACGAGGAAGTCGATGTAGGGCAACCTGTTGCCCTTTTTGTCGGCGCGCCAGTAGTTCGGATTTGGCTTTAGCACGAGCCTTTCCCCGGGCTTGTAGGAGAAAATTTGGAAAGGCCCCGACGCCGCGATTTCGTCGGGATTTTCTATCGCCGTCTGCGTCGACCACGCCTGCTGGAACGAGCCGTCCGCCGCCGCCTTTGCGAGCTTGTGTTTGGGCAGAATCCCGACAAACCCGATGTCCGTCAGAAACGGCGCGTACGCTTTTTTTGTCGAAAACCGCACGGTGTATTTGTCGATTTTCGTGAATCTAATCGGCTCGCCGTCTATCGTGTATTGTCCCGCGTAGCGCGACGGATAGCGCAGCAGCGGCTTGCCGCTGCTTTTGTCGAGTACGGGCTTGCCGTCGGCGTCGAGCTGCGGGGCGAAAATAGTCTCGAACGTGAAGATTACGTCGTCGGCGGTGATTTCCTCGCCGTCGCTGAATTTCACGCCCTCGCGCAGCTTGAAGGTATAGGTCTTTTTGTCGTCCGAAATGCTCCACGATTTCGCCAATGCGGGGATTGGCTGCATTGTGAACGGGTCGGTTGTCGTCAGCGGCGCGAGAATCAAGTCGATTATTTGCGACGAATACGCGTCGGAGGCAATCAGCTGGTTAAAGGTCTTGGGCTCTTGGGCGGCGGCGAGCACGAAAAACCCGCCGTAGTTGCCCGCCGCGCATTCCGATATTTCGGCGTCGGGCGGCAGCGGGAACTGCCCCCTTTCGATTTCGGGAGGGCGGGAGCACGCGCAGATGGCAATCAGCAAAATTGCACCTGCGGTTTTCGTGAGCTTGCCTATCATTTTTCGTCGGTTTCGGGAGCGTCCGCAATATTCGACGCCGTTTTGGGGGCGTCTGTTCCCGCTTTTTGCGTGCCGTTCAAGTCCCAGTCTGGGGTCATAAACGACGTGTCGGGGCGGTTTAGCGACCAGTCGGGGCCGAAATCGGGCGCGGGCGGGCGCGGCTTCGACTCCCTCCCGTAGTCGATATATCCGTCGATGTGGTATTCCTCGCCCTCGTAGTATTCGGGATTGTATTCCTCGACAATATTGGGGTCGTAGCCGTCGGGAAGCTGGTAGTGGGAGCGGTCGATTTCGCCGTATTCGGCTTCGGGCGGCTGGGGCTCGGAAGTCGGATAGGTCGGGTCGGGCGAGGCGTTTTCCGCCTCCTCCGCCTCTCGTTCGGCGATGCGTTCGCGCGCGACCTGCTTGGCGTATTCCCTGCGCTCGAGTTCGTCGCGCTCATCTTCGAGCCTTTCGCGTTCGGCTTCGCGGCGGAGCTTTTTGGCGCGCGCCTTTTCGCCGAGCCTGAGGGCGACTTCGTACATCAGGTAGAGCGGCAGAGTCAGCGAAACCTGCGTGATTGCGTCGGGCGGGGTGATTACCGTCGCGAAAATCAGAATGAGCATAAACACGACCCTTCGGTTGCCCTTCAGCCATTTCGCGTTCAGCGCGCCAACGTATATTAAAATGAACTCGAGCAGCGGAAGTTCGAAAGTCACCCCGACTGCCATTGTCAGGAAAATCACCATACTATAATAGGACTGCGCGTCGGGGAACATCTCCAGCTGCATTCCCTGCGACATCCACGACATAAACGCCAACCCCATCGGCAGCATAAAGAAGAACGCGAAGCACACCCCTACGGCGAAGAGGAAAATCGCCGCGATAATCCCCGGCCGCAACATCGCAAGCTCCTCTTTTTTAAGCCCGGGGGCTACGAAGCGCGCGATGAAGTAGAACGCCGCGGGCAGCGACAGCCCCAGCGCGCCCAAAAAGCCGACGTAAAAGTACACGATAATCGGGGTCGTGAAGGACATCGAGCGCAGCTTGATGTCCGCGTACCACGAATTGTCGGGCTTTTTATCCTTGAATAATACAATGGAGTCGTCTTTCGGCTCGATGAAAAACGGGCCCGTCTTTTCGCTTTTTCCGCCGTTTTCGGCGACGAGGTAGACTGGGCCGATTCGCTCGGTTTTAACGTCTACGACCTGCTCGGTGCCCGCCCACTTGGCGAGGATTTCCTTCGCCGAATTGAGCGGATAGAGCATCATCGAATTGAAGTAGTGGAAGAAAACCAGCACGAACACGAGCGCGACCGCAAAGAACCCGAGGATTTTCAGCAAAACGAAACGCATTTCCTCGAGGTGTTCGAGGAAAGTCATTTCGGAGGGGTCGTTTTGGCTTTCGTCGTCCATTTACGCAATGCGCAGCTTGCGCTTTTTGGAGAGCTCTTCGCAGATTGCGTCGAAGACCTTGTTGACCTCTTCGGTTTGGAGGGTCTTTTCTTCGGAGCGGAAGCGCAGGGCGTAGGCGATGCTCTTCGATCCTTCGGGGACTCCCTTGCCGCGGTAGATGTCGAAAATGTCGCAGGATTCGAGCTCGAAACCCGCGCCCTTGATTTTCTGTTTCGCGACTTTGAGAATGTCGTTTGTGATGTCCTTGGCGTTTTCGGATTCGTCCGCGATTACCGCGAGGTCGCGCGAAGAGGGCGGGAACGTCGAAAAGCTCTTGAATTTTTCGGCGGACTTTTTGCGCGCCGCAACGTCCGCGCGGAATGCGATTTCGCCCGCCCAGACGATTTTGTCGATGCCGCGCTCGCGCAGGTGCGCCACGGATACCGCGCCGAAACGAATCCTAAAGCCCTCGCGCTTTTCCGAGCCGCAGCCCGCCGCGAAGTCGGCTTCCCAGAGCGGTTCGCCCTCGACTTTCGAGAAGTCGAGCCTCGAGGCGTCCACCCCGAGAATCGAGAGCAGGTCGCCCGCCAAGCGTTTTGCGCCGTAGAAATCGGCGGGCGCGGGCTTGCGCCAGTTCGTCTTTTCGGCGTCGGCTACGAGCACGAAAGCGGTTGCCGAAAGTTCGGCGATTTCGCCCTTGTCGTCCGCCGCGAAAATCTCGCCGTTTTCGAAGAAGCCCGTGAAGCCGTTTGCGTTCGAGAGGTTTGTCGAAACCGTGTCGAGCAGTCCGTCGATAAGCGACGCGCGAAGGCTGTCTTGCTCCGAAGTCAGCGGGTTGGAGAGCTTGAGGAACTGGGCGTTTTTATAGAGGGCGGTCTGTTTTGCGCTGTCCTTGAGAGAGTAGTTTTGGCACTCGTTCAGCCCGCGCGAGCAGAGGTAGTCGGCGGCGGCGCAGTTGTATTTGAAGAGCGGGTCGTCGTCGCGCAAAAGCGTCTGAGAGACGAGCGGGGTTTCGGGGATTCTGTCCGAACCTATCATTCTGACGTATTCTTCGACCAAGTCTATCGGGCGGTCTACGTCGCTTCTGAAAGTCGGCACGTTGACCTTCCAGACGCCCTCAGATTTCGCCTCCACGCCGAATCCGAGCGATGTGAAAACTTTTTCGATTTCGGCGGCGTCGGCGGCAAAGCCGATGTTGTTTTCGATGTATTTTTGTGAAATTTCGATTTCGCGGGCTTGGCGGGGCATTGCGCCCTGCAGGCACGCGGTTTCGACGATTTCGCCGCCGGCGGTCTCGACAATCAGGTCGGCTGCGCGGCGCGCGGCTTCGAGCGTTCCGCAGGGGTCTACGTCGCGCGCAAAGCGGTAGGAGGAGTCGGTGTGTATCGAGTACTTGCGGCTTGTGGCGCGGATATTGCCGGGGTTGAAGTAGGCGGCTTCAATCACCACGTCCGCGGTGTCGTCTTCGACTTCCGAATTCAGCCCGCCCATAACGCCAGCCATTGCCACTGCGCCTTCGGCGTCGCAAATCAATGTAACGTCGGAGGAAAGCGTGTAAATTTTTTCGTCGAGCGTCTGGATTTTTTCGCCGTTTTCCGCCTTGCGCACGACGATTTTTTTGCCGCGGATTTTGCGGGCGTCGAACGCGTGCAGGGGCTGCCCGTATTCCATCAAAACGTAGTTCGTGACGTCCACGACATTATTTATGGAGCGCAGACCGACGGATTCCAAGTCGCGGCGCAGCCATTCGGGGGACGGGGCGATTTTCACGCCCTTTATCGAGACCGCGTTGTACATCGGGCAGTCGGGCGTGTCGAGCTCGACCGATTCCAGAAGTCCGCCAACGGGCGTCTTTTCGTATTTCGGCGCGTATTTGAGTTCGGGCTTTTTCAGTTCGCGCCCGAATTTGGCGGCGAGCTCGCGCGCGATGCCGATGTGGCTTAGGCAGTCGCCGCGGTTTGCGGTAAGCTCGATTTCAAAAACCGTGTCGGAGTCGGTGAAAACGTCGTTGATGGGCGTGCCGATTTCGGGGCGGTCTTGGAGGATTAGCAGCCCCGCGTGATCCTGCCCGAGCCCGATTTCGCGCGCGGAGCACATCATGCCGTTGCTCTGGATTCCGCGGAGTTTCGAGAGCTTGATTTCAAATACCTTGCCGTCTTCGGTCGGGAGTTTCGCCCCGATTAGCGCGACGGGCACTCTGTCGCCGACTTTGTAGTTGGACGCGCCGCAGACGATTTGAATCGGGTCGGCGGCGGGGTCTACTTTCACCATGCAGACGCCGAGGTGGTCGGAGTCGGGGTGGGGGTCGCGGCTGAGGATTTCGCCGACAACCACATGGTCGAGCTGTTTCAATCCCGTAGTTTCGACGCTTTCGACCTCCAAGCCGAGCATCGGCAGGGCTTCGGCGATTTGCTCCGCCGTGATTCCGTCGAGATTTACGTATTTATTCAACCATTTCAAACTTGCTTTCATAAAAATGTTCCTCCTTTTTTAGCGTGTGCGGAATTGGCGCAGGAAGCGCACGTCGTTCGTGTAGAAGTGGCGGATGTCGTCGATGGAGTGCATTAGCATCGCGACTCTCTCGACGCCCAAGCCGAACGCGTATCCGCTGTAAACGTCGGGGTCGAGACCCACGTTTTTGAGGACGTTGGGGTCTACCATTCCGCAGCCCATTATTTCAATCCATCTGTTGCTGAGTCTGCCGATGTCCGAGCTCATAAAATCGACTTCAAAGCTCGGTTCGGTGAACGGGAAGAAGCTCGGGCGTAGGCGCGTTTTCGCGGATTTGCCGAAGAGGTTTTTGAATAGGTAGTCGAGAATCGCCTTCAGGTCGGTGAGCCTTACGCCCCTGTCGATGCACAGACACTCGATTTGGTGGAAGTTCGCCGAGTGCGTGGCGTCGACGGTGTCGCGGCGGAATGCGCGCCCAGGAGCCATAATCCTAATCGGCGCGCCCTCCTTCATCATCGCGCGGATTTGGACACTCGATGTGTGGCTGCGCAAAAGATACAGTTCGTCCGCGTGCTTGGAGACGTTCGAAGACTTCGCGTCGGCGGGCATAAAGAGCGTGTCCTGCGCGTCGCGGGCGGGGTGGTTCGCGGGGGTATTGAGGGCGTCGAAACAGTACCATTCGGTTTCGAGGTCGGAAGCTTCGGCAACTGTAAAGCCCGCGCGCTTGAAGATGTCGCAGATTTTGCGGATTGTCAGCGAAAGCGGGTGGAGCGTTCCGCGCTGTGCGTCGTAGGGGGGCAGGGAGAGGTCGGGCTTTTCGCCGAGAGCCTTTGCCATTTCGGCGTTTTCGATTCTGTTGTACGCTTCGGCGATGAGCGGCTCGATTTGCGATTTCGCAAGGTTTATGAGCTTGCCGACGACGGGGCGCTGCGCCTTGTCGAGCGTCGGAATGGTTTTCATCACCGCCGTGAGTTCGCCTTTCGGGCCGGTTATGGAGGCGGAAATTTCCGCAACTTCGGTTTTGGTTTTCGCCGCGGGAAGGGCGGATTTTGCCCTCTCCAAAATTTCGTTGATTTTGCTTTCCATAATAAAAAATGTCGTACTTGCGCGGATTCCCGATTTTCGCCGAATCCCCGCCGTTATTTAAATACTGAAGTCAAAAATTTTTCGGAGAAATAGGCAACTCTTTTCTTTCCCCAAAAACCAAAGAAAATGCCGCCGCGAAAGTTTTCCGATTTTGTCGGAAATTTTTTTCGGGGTAGCGGGGATTTTTTGCGGTGAAAGGCAGGGCGGCGGAGATTTTGCGGCGGGCGCGCTTGGAAAAAAAACTTGGCGGGGGTGTGGAAATATCGAAAGTCGCAAAAGAGGCAGTTGCTGGGGCGGGAACGGCAGAAATCGCACAAAAAGTGGCGGATAGGCGGGAATGTCTGAGGTAGCGCGGGGGGCTTGCCGTCCAAAAAATCGCGGAGGGGGCAAGGCGGTTGTTGTCCGAAAAGTCGTAGAGAGGGGGAAAGAAAGTTGGTTATCGCCCGAAAAGTTGTTCTGCGTGCGAAAAAATGCCCCGATACGGACAAACAAAAAAACGCTTCCCGAATCGGAAAGCGTTTTTAGGATTTTGTAAAAGACTACTTTTTGATGGAGTCGATAACCTTCTTAACGAGGACGTTGAAAGAAGCTTCGTCGTTGATAGCCAACTCGGAGAGCTGTTTTCTGTCAAGCTCGATGTTGAGGTTTTTGAGAGCGCCCATAAATACGCTGTACTTGAGACCAGCGGCGCGGCACGCAACATTGATTCTGGTAATCCAGAGGCTGCGGAATTCGCGGCGGCGCACTCTGCGGTCGCGGTAGGCATATTTGCCTGCGTGTTTAACGGCGTCTTTCGCGTAGCGGAAGAGGCGCGACTTGTTGCCGAAATAGCCTCTTGCCGACTTCAGTGTACGCAATCTGCGTTTGCGCGACGCAACTGAACTTGTTACTCTTGGCATGTTTGTATCTCCTTGATAATATTTTAGTCGCCTGGGGGTCGCCTTCACCCTTGCGGCGTAGTTTCTTTCGATGCTTTAAGAATTAGGCAAAGGGAACGGCCTTTTTGACCATTGCCGCGATGCCGGCGGACGCGTGCTTGTCCTGACCCATGGCGCGCTTTTGCTTGATGCTCTTGGCACTGAGCAAGTGGCGCTTACCGGGGCTGCGACGCAGTACTTTGCCCGAAGCCGTAATCTTGAAGCGTTTTGTGATGGATTTCTTAGTCTTTTGCATTTCTTTGTGGATTAAGAAAAATCTAATAGAAAGAAAATTTTGAAGAGTGTAAAGAAAATTTTACTCCAGTGCGGAAGTTTTTTTGGGGCGCGTGAAAGCGGCAGTGCCGCCTCCATTGAAGGGGCAAGCCCCTTACGGCGATTTGCTACGCAAATT
>DJPO01000070.1 GCA_002437405.1 Opitutia bacterium UBA6410
ATCAACGGTAATTTCACAAGCCCTACGAATGGGCTATCTGCTTGGACTTCGCCACCGCATAATCGCGATTCATCTTCGCGATGAAATCGAGAGTTATGCCCTTCGGGCAGGCTGCCTGACATTCGCCGTAGTTCGAGCAGTTGCCGAAACCGAGCTCGTCCATCTTTTCAACCATCGCAATCGTGCGCTTGTCCTTTTCGGGAGCGCCCTGCGGCAGATAGTTGAGCTGCGAAACCTTCGCGCTGGTAAAGAGCATTGCCGAAGCGTTCGGGCAGGCGGCAACGCACGCGCCGCAACCGATGCACTGCGCGGCGTCCATTGCCTTGTCCGCGATTTCCTTCGAAATGAGCGTCGCGTTGGCGTCCTGAGCCGAACCCGTGCGGGAAGTGATGTAACCACCCGCCTGCTGAATGAGTTCGAGGGCGTCGCGCGAGACAATCAAGTCCTTCTTAATCGGGAACGGGCCCGCGCGCCACGGTTCGACGACGATTGTGTCGCCGTCCTTGAACTTGCGCATATGCAGCTGGCATACGGTGGTCTTCATTTCGGGGCCGTGGGGCTTGCCGTTGATGACCATCGAGCACATACCGCAAATGCCTTCGCGGCAGTCGTGGTCGAACGCGATGGGTTCTTTGCCCTGTGCGACGAGCTGTTCGTTGAGAATGTCGAACATTTCGAGGAACGAGCTGTCGGGGCTTACGTTATCTACAGTGTGGTTGACAAAACGGCCTTTTTCGTTGGCGTTTTTTTGCGTCCAAATTTTGAGATGTACTTTCATTTGTATCCCGAATTTTAATTTTTATTTGTAGGAACGTACAACGGGAGCGACTTCGTCGTGCGTAATCGGCTCTTTGTTGAGAATCGGAGCTTTGCCTTCGCCCGCGTATTCCCATACGAATGCATAGGAGTATTCGGCGTCGTTGCGCTTTGCTTCGCCGTCCTCTGTCTGATACTCGACGCGGAAGTGCGCGCCGCAGCTTTCGCGGCGTTCGAGGGCGTCGCGAACCATGACCTCGGCGAATTCGAGGAAGTCCGCAACTCTGCCCGCTCTTTCGAGTTCGGGATTGATTGTGTTTTCGTCGCCGACAACGCGGACGTGCTTCCAGAAGTCCTCGCGGATTTGCGGGATTTTTTCGAGAGCCTTTTTGAGGCTTTCTTCGCTGCGAGCCATGCCGCAGAGTTCCCACATGACCTTGCCGAGTTCCAAGTGGAAGTGGCGGGGGCTCTTGTCGCCCTTAACGGACATGAGCTTCTTGATGCGCGCCTTGACTTCGCCTTCCGCTTCCGCGAATTCGGGGCGGTCGGTGGAGATGTGTTGAGCGCCTTCCTGAGCCAGATAGTTCGGGAGCGTGTAGGGGATTACGAAATAGCCGTCCGCCAGACCCTGCATGAGCGCGGAAGCACCCAAGCGGTTTGCGCCGTGGTCGGAGAAGTTGGCTTCGCCGAGGACGAACAATCCGGGGATTGTGCTCTGGAGGTTGTAGTCGACCCAAAGGCCGCCCATCGTGTAGTGCGAAGCGGGGTATATGCGCATGGGAACTTTGTATGCGTTTTCGCCCGTGATTCTTTCGTACATTTCAAAGAGGTTGCCGTATTTTTCCTCGATGGTGTGCAGACCGTCGCGCTTGATTGCGTCGGCGAAGTCGAGGTATACGCCTCTGCGGGAACCGTTGACGACGGGGCCTACGCCGCGTCCGTCGTCGCAGGCTTCCTTAGCCGCGCGGGACGAGATGTCGCGGGGAGCGAGGTTGCCGAAGCTCGGGTACTTTCTTTCGAGATAGTAGTCGCGGTCTTCTTCGGCGATGTCGTTGGGGTTCTTGGTGCAGTCTTCCGCCTTCTTGGGAACCCAAACGCGTCCGTCGTTGCGGAGCGATTCGCTCATGAGCGTGAGCTTGCTCTGCTGGTCGCCGTGCTGGGGAATGCAGGTCGGGTGGATTTGCGTGTAGCAGGGGTTTGCGAAACCCGCGCCGCGCTTGTAGCACTTGAAAGCCGCAGTTACGCTGCAGCCCTGCGCGTTGGTGGAAAGATAGAATACGTTGCCGTAGCCGCCCGTGCAGAGCAGAACCGCGTCGGCGGCGTATCTTTCGATTTCGCCCGTTACGAGGTTGCGGACGATAATACCCTTTGCGTGGCCGTCGACGAGAACCAAGTCGAGCATTTCGCGGCGGGTGTACATCTTGACCTTCTTGAGGGCAATCTGTCTTTCGAGAGCCGAGTACGCGCCGAGCAGGAGCTGCTGACCGGTCTGGCCGCGGGCGTAGAACGTACGGCTGACCTGCGCACCGCCGAAGGAACGGTTCGCCAAAAGGCCACCGTATTCGCGTGCGAACGGAACGCCCTGAGCTACGCACTGGTCGATGATGTTGCCGCTGACTTCAGCCAAGCGGTAGACGTTTGCTTCGCGGGAACGGAAGTCGCCGCCCTTGACAGTGTCGTAGAAGAGGCGGTAAATGCTGTCGCCGTCGTTCTGGTAGTTCTTGGCGGCGTTGATACCGCCCTGAGCCGCGATGGAGTGCGCGCGGCGGGGGCTGTCCTGATAGCAGAAGCACTGGATATTGTAGCCCTGCTCAGCCAAGCTCGCCGCGGCGGACGCGCCAGCCAAGCCGCTGCCGACAACGATGACGTTGTACTTGCGGCGGTTCGAGGGATTGACAAGCTTTGCGTGAGCCTTGAAATTAGACCACTTTTGGGCTATCGGCCCTTCGGGGATTTTGGAATCCAAATTCATAAAAATGCCTTTCTGGAATTATTTTTTGGCTTCGGGGTTCGCAACCGCCGGGATTACAATCTTGGAGGGAGCGGCAGTCTTTGCCGCGCAGGATTCGCCCTTGTACTGGACGAAAATCTTTTCCTTACCTTCCGCCTTCTGCGCGTCGATTTGCTTGAGAACGCATTTTACGGGGAGGATATTGCAATCGGTGTATTTGGAAACCAATACGGAAATCGGATTGAGGGAGAAGCCCGCGGCGATTACGACGCAATAGATTACGGCGATAGCGTTGAGGCGGTATCTCCAAGCTTCGTTGCGGAAGCCAACGGACTGGAACATACTGGAGACGCCGTGGGAAAGGTGGAAAGCGATGACAATCATAGCCGCGATGTATGCGACGGAGACCCAGACGTTCGAGAAGCTGGCAATGAGCATTGCGTAGACGTCGTGGATAGTCTTGCCCGCGTACATGCTGTCGGAGGCTGCGGGGACTGTCCATTCGAGCGTTTTAAGCTCGGGGCAGAGGTTGAGAACCGTGAAGTGCATCAGGTGGATAACCGCGAAGGCGATAACCAGAGTACCCGAATAAATCATCGTGCGTGCGGCAACGGAGGAAGCCAGCGACTTCTTGACCGCATACTGCTGGGGACGCGCCCTGTTGTTTTCGAGCACGAGCAGATACGCCGTGAGGAAGTGGATAACGAAGCACGCCAAGAGCGTAAGCCTGAATCCCCAGAGGATTTCCCACGGCAACGTCTGGAGGAAGTGCGCGTATGCGTTAATGGCGTGCGGGCCGCCCTCGAGCATCTGCAAGTTGCCAAGCATATGGATCAGGAGGAACGAAGCCAACACGAAGCCCGTAATCGCCATCAGGAACTTTTTGAGAACCGACGACAGAACCGATTTCTTTGTGTTAACCATAATATGAGTCTGTATTTATTTTTTGGAAAATGAAACACCACTAAGGCAAATTCGGGGGAGATTTTCAACACAAAATTTCTGAAGTTGCCAAGCAGCCCGCCCCAAACATTGCCAACGGATTGCCTATTAAATCAAACCGTAGCCGAGTCTGGCGGAGATTTCGTCCGCGTAGGATTTCACCTTCGCGCCGATTTTGTCGAAGTCGTTTTCGTTGACGCGCTCGCGCGGGCCCGTAATCCAGATTGCGGCGATGGGATAGCCGTGGGCGTCGAAGACGGGCGCGCCGACGCAGTTGACGCCCTCGATTTCCTCGCCGTTATCGACGGAGTAGCCCGAAGCCCTGACTTTGTCGAGCTCTTCGGAAAAACTTTTTTTGTCGGTAATCGTGCGGCTGTTAAATTTTTTGAATTTTATGGAAGCGAGCCTCCTGTCGCGCTCCTCCTGCGGGAGGAAAGCAAGCATCGCCTTGCCGGGGGCGGAGGCGTTGAAACATATGCGCATGCCAACTTCGCCCAAAAATTTGAAGGGGTGGATTCCCGGAGCCTGCTCGAGCAAAACGCAGTCCTCTTCGAGCATAGTCCCGAGCATGGAGGTTTCCTCCAAATCGTCGCGCATTTTTCGGACGATGTCCATGCCGCGCTCGACGATGTTCGACTCCCCGAACGCCGCGTAGCCAAGCGCCGCAAGCTTCCTCGAGAGGCGGATTTTGCGCTGGTCCTTGTTCTTGACGACATAGCCGCAGTCCTCGAGCGTGCAGATGATGCGGAAAATGCTGTTCTTGGAATAGCCCGTGATTTTCGCGATTTCCGTAAGCGAAACCCCGTCGGTGTTTTTCGCCAAGACCTCGAAAACCTCCAGAGCCCTCTTGAGGTTCGGGATATGGTAGCGTAGATGTTCTGCCGATTGCATATGTATATTAAATTAGATGACAAGTCCGCCGTTTACGGAAATAGTCTGCCCCGTGATGTACGAAGCCTCCTCGGAGGCGAGGAACGCGCAGATTTTGGCGATGTCCGCGGGTTTGCCGAGCCGCTTGAGCGGAATCGCCGCCTTCGCCGCCTCGACGATGTTTTCGGGGAGCTTGGCGGTCATGTCGGTTTCGATGAAGCCTGGGGCGATTGCGTTGGAGGTTATGTTGCGGGCGGCGAGCTCGCGCGCGAGGGTTTTTGTGAAGCCGATAATTCCAGCCTTCGCCGCCGAGTAGTTCGCCTGCCCCGCGTTGCCCGCGATTCCCGACACCGACGAAATGTTGATGATTCTGCCCCAGCGTTTGCCCATCATTGCCCTTACGAGATTGCGGCAAAGATAGAAGCAGGAGGAAAGGTTCGTCGAGATGACGTCGTTCCACTCTTCGTCCGACATACGCATTAGCAGGTTGTCGCGCGTGATTCCCGCGTTGTTTACCAAGATGTCCACGGCTTCGTACTTTTTGAGGATTTCGGCGCACTTTGCCTTGACCTGCGCGGAGTCGGAAACGTCGAACGCAAAACTTTCCGCCTTGCCGCCCGACGCGCGGATTTCCTCGGCGACCGCGCCGCAGGAGGATTCGTTGCGGCTTACGCAAATTACGGTGCAGCCCGCCTTGGCGAGCTCGAGGGCGATTTCCCGCCCGATACCCCTACCCGCGCCGCTGACGAGCGCGACTTTGTCAGTGTATGTCAATTCCATAATGTCCGCCATATTGAAGCAAAACGCAAAATTTGACAAGTTTTTATATTTTGGCTCGAAGGAGGATACCTGCGGCGGGGTATCGGCGGGGAAGCGAAACTTCGCCCGCGCCCATCGGTTCGCCTCCCTCGTGCACATCGGTTCGCCTCCCGCCCAAAAAATTGGGTTTTGGCTTGACTCGACGGCGTTAAGGGGGAAAAAATATAATTTAAAATTTTTATACATCAATGAAACGCACCAACACATGCAACGAACTCACGGCCGCCGACAAGGGTAAATCGGTATCCCTCATCGGCTGGGTACAATCGGTACGCGACCACGGCGGAATCATTTTCGTCGACCTCCGCGACCGCGAAGGTATAACGCAAGTCGTTTTCCACCCCGAATGTCCCGTCTACCAGACGGCGCAGAAACTCAAGGACGAAAGCGTAATCCAGATTTTCGGAACTGTCGCAATGAGAGAGGGCGACACGGTAAATTCGAGCCTCAAAACGGGCGAAATCGAAGTCATCGCCGACAATATGATTGTCCACAATGTCTGCGAAACCCTCCCCTTCCCGCTCGACAACGAGCGCGCCGACAAGGTCAACGAAGACCTGCGCCTGCAATACAGATACCTCGACCTGCGCAGACCCCGCAACCTCAATCTGCTCAGAATGCGCCACAAGGCGGCAAAGGCTCTGCGCAACTACCTCGACGAACACGACTTCACCGAAGTCGAAACCCCCGTACTCTTTAAGAGCACGCCCGAAGGCGCGCGCGAATTCCTCGTGCCCAGCCGCCTGAACGCCGGCCAATTCTACGCGCTCAACCAGTCGCCCCAGCAGTACAAACAGATGCTGATGGTCTCGGGTATCGAACGCTACTACCAAATGGCGAAGTGCTTCCGCGACGAAGACCTCCGCGCAGACCGCCAGCCCGAATTTACACAGGTCGACATCGAAATGAGTTTCATCGACCGCGAGGATATGTACTCGCTCATCGAAAATATGCTCAAAAAAGTCTGGAAGGAAGTTCTGGACATCGACATTCCCACCCCGTTCCTGCGCATGCCCTACTTCGAGGCTATGAACCGCTACGGCGTAGACAAGCCCGATACGCGCTTTGCGATGGAACTCACCGACTTCACCGACACTTTCAAAAACAGCCAGTTCAAAGTGTTCGCGTCGGTCGCAAACGGCGGCGGCGCGATTAAGGCAATCAACGCAAAAGGCTTGGCGGACATCACGCAGGGCGAACTAAAGGGTCTGGAAGACGTCGCAAAGACGCTCGGCGCAAAGGGCTTGGCATTCATCAAGGCGGAAAACGGCGCGTGGAAAAGCCCGATTCTCAAATTCCTCTCCGAAGACGAACAGGCACAGCTTAAGGAAAAACTCAATATCGAAGACGGCGACATCGTGTTCTTCGCGGCTTGCGAATGGGAACGCGCGTGCTCGATTCTCGGACGCGTGCGCCTCGAATGCGGCAAGCTCCTGCAGGCGCGCGGCAAGCTTTCGATTCCCGCAGACCAGTTCAACTTCCTCTGGGTCATCGAATTCCCGCTCATGCTTTTCGACGAAGAACAGGGCAGATACGTTTCGGCGCACCACCCGTTCACAGCTCCCGTCGAAGACGATATAAAATACCTCGACTCCGACCCGCTCAGAGTCCGCGGTCAACACTACGACATCGTCCTCAACGGCGTCGAACTCGGCGGCGGCTCGATAAGAATCCACCAGCCGCAGGTTCAGGAAAAAGTCTTCCGCGACGTCCTGAAAATCCCCGAAGACGTAATCCAGTCGCGCTTCGGATACATGCTCAAGGCGTTCAAATACGGCGCGCCGCCGCACGGAGGTATCGCGCTGGGCTTCGACAGACTCGTAAGCATTCTCACAAACCGCCCGAGTATCCGCGACATCATCGCCTTCCCCAAGACCCAGAGAGGTCAGGACTTGATGGCACAGTCGCCCTGCGCGGTAACGGAAAAACAGCTCAAGGATTTGCATATCGCCGTAACGGAATAGCACGGATTTGCAAACCGCAAAAAAAGGACGGGGCACAACACCCCGCCCTTTTTTTGCGCCCGCGAGCGACGAATTTTACCACCCGTCAATAGTCCGCGCCACACGTTGCGATACTACAATCCCGTTTGCGTCGAACTCCAATACCTGATAATAGGATACCGCAAACCGCCGCCTAAAATTTACGCCCATATACCGCGCATTTCGGACTCGCACGTCCCGCTCGGCAAGTGCTACCGAGTCGAAATACAAATTATTTGAAACCGTCCCGCCGTCGCCCACCGATATGCGGATTTGGTTTTGAACTTCTCTCGGACATTCGCGCGCGACTTTCTCCAAAACCCCGAATTTCGAAAGCCCCGCAAACCGCATTTCCCCGTCGGGATACCCCCAGTCGAACCGCGGAATCAAAAACCCCAAAAACACCAAGGCAACGACGGACAAAAATATTCCGACGGCATAAATGGCTATCTTTGCCAATTCTTTCCCCAAACCTTTCATCGGGAATTACGATAAAAAAATTCCGAGCAGACACAACAAAAAAACCTTGCACCGCAATCTAAAAAAAATATATTCAATGTTGTGATGAGGATACTTATTTTTACAGCCGCACTTCTCCTTTTGGCTTCGGGCAGCCAATCCGTTTTTGCAAACGTCGGATTTTTCCTCGGCGGAGGCGCGGACATCGTCCCCGCTTCTACCGACAAAATCCGAATGAAAAGCGAAGTCGTGAAAATAACGCCGCAACCTTTCTCCGCCCCGTTGCCGTTAAACGGGACGCAACCGTGGGTCGCAAAATACGAATGCACGTTCGTGCTCGAAAACCGTATCGAAAAACCAGTGTCCGCACAAGTCGGATTCCCGATGTGGGAGATTCGCGACAAAAATTTCCTCTCGGGCAAAAATTTCAGGGCGCGCGCAAAATCGCTTTCGGGCGGGAAAAAATTTTCATATTCCCCCCAAAGCGGGAAATCCGACGCCCTCAAAAAATTCGACGGACTGCAGGTGTGGACGATGGATTTCGCCCCGCGCGAAACCTTGGAACTTTCCGTCGAATACGAACTGTCGGGGTACCTCGGGCTCTCGACACTCGAACGCCTCTTTCCGAAAGACAAAAACGGAATCGCCGCCCCCAACAGATCTTCAAAATACCCCCGCTATCTCGGAATTTTCGACACCGCCGTTATGTGGCTTACCCCGTACATCACCGAAACTGGGAAATCGTGGGCTGGGGAAATCGAAAGCGCGACATTCATCTTCGACCTGCGCGAGTTCGAAAAATCGCTTGCGCGGGAATTTCCGCTCGCCCTTCGAGGGAAGAAGAAACCCCGCAAAATCCTCATCGAAAACGGACAACTTCTGCGCTGTTTCAATCCCGACGGCGAAATAAAAGACGGCGTTATGACCGCAAAATTCGCGCCGTTCACGCCGTCCGAACGCCCGTTCTACATCGCCTACTGCTTCTCGTGCATTCCCAAGAACGCCGAATCGTTCGATTTGATTTTGAAGCAAACAACCGCCAAATATAAAAAAATACCGCACGCGGTTTTGGCGAAAAACCTCGCCGATACGGTTCTCGAATTTTACGGAATTGCAACAAACAACGAAGAAATAAAACCCTTTTTGAAGGAAGTGTTTTGGTATCCCGCCAAAAATCCGCCGCCCCTCGACCCGATCCTGCGCGAAAAACTTTTAAAATTAAGCACCCCCGAAAAATGAAATTTTTTGCCGCTTTTTCCGCAATAATCGCATTTGCAGCAGACGACACAAAATTCGTATTGGGCGAAATCAAAAAAAGCACTCCCTTCTGGCAACTTTTGGAACAATAACCACACTATGAAAAACGACAAAATCCTCTTTTTCACCGAATATTTTTTGCTAATCGCGGCGGCGTTGACGGGCGCCTGCGGCGTTTTCTATGCGCGCGAATATTATCTGTGCATGGAAACTTGCGGGCTGGAAGATTTGCTTTTGGTCTTCGTCTACCTGCTCTATATTTTCTCGCTGCTGATGCGCTTTGCTCTCGTGAAAAAATTCGGGTATCCGAAGAATTGGCTTTGGGCTTTTATGCTCATTGGAGCAGCCACATCAACGCCCGTCAAAGCCGAAAATCTCTGTACAATTTTCGGCTACATCGCGACCGCCGCCCTTTGCGCGCTGCCGATAATCGACATTTGCGCCGCGTGCTATGTGGAAAGAAAGGCGAAAAAATGATTAAACTAATAGCAAAAATTTTCGGCAAAAAGCTGATTTGTTTTGCGGCAATTCTCCTGCTCGGCGCGCTGCTCGGGTGTGTTTACGGAATCCTGAACGACCAAATCACCTACTCGATTTCGCCCGAATACTACACAAAATTCAAATTCTCCCAATTCGGCGTTTCGCCCGAAACCGCCGCGGACTCCCCGAGGCTCGGCGCGGCGTGGGTCGGAATCTGCGCGACGTGGTGGGCGGGCGCGATACTAGCGGCGTTGCTCGGGCTTTTCGGCTTCATGCAAAAATCCCCCGCCCGAATGTTGGCGACAACTGGCAAGGCGGCGGCAATAGTAATCTGCGTTGCGGTTGCCGCGGAAGTTCTCGGCGGACTTTTGGGAATCGACACTTTTTACATTCCCAAAAACATAGTGGACAAAGAGTCGTTCAGGCTCGTCGGAACGCTCCACAACTGGGCGTACGGCGGAGGGGCTGTCGGATTTTTCGCCGCGCTAATATACGTTTTTTCGGCGAGAATTGCCGACGACATTCGAGCGGCAAAGTAGCCGATAAACGCGGAATTTTTATTTCACAAGGCACGTTATCAACAACAGCGCGATTTCCGAGAATTCGAATCCGTCAGCGTTATTCGAATACGAACAAAGCGGGCTGAAATTGCCGAAGTATAAATGTCCGCGCCGCGCCCAAGCCGACGCCACTTTAGCCTAAGTTTCCCCGCACCTTTGTCCGAGTTCCTCCCGCGCGCAACCCAAATTTTTCCGCCGCGCGTTAGTCCGCATTTTTCGCGAGCCACCCCGCATTTTTCCACGAAGCAACCAGCATTTGTTTTCCGCGTTAATCCGCGTCGCACCCGTACCCGCGCACCCGCGCCAACTACTTTTGAACGCGGGCGGCTTCGGCGTCGTACAGATACGCGGGCTCGCTTTGGACTTTTTTCTCGTGCGGTTTGCCGTTTTCGTCCCAAGTGCGCTCGCGCGTGTCGGCTCTCACCCCGGGGGTGAAGAGTTTCGAAAACGCCTCGTCGCTCCAGCCCGCGCTTTCGCAACCGCAAAGCAGAGCCGCAAATGCGCCCCAAAGAAAAACCATCGCAATTTTCATATTATTTCCTCTCGTTTCGCCCGCCGCCCGATATGCCGCTATTGGCGGATTTCGGGGAGTCGGGAGTTTGTCTCGAAATATTTTTTCATTGCCTCGCGCATAATCGGCCCTGCCGTGCGCCCGCCCGCAGCGTCGCCGACTTCCTCGCCCTCGACGACCACGCTGACGGCAATCTGTGGGTTTTCGACGGGCGCGAAGGCGACCATCCATGCGAGCGTGAGTTTTTTGCCGTTGACTGGCACTTGCGCCGTTCCGCTTTTTGCGGCTATTGAAACGCCCTCGACAGCCGCCCTTCGGCATGTGCCGCGCTCGACCGCCGCCTTCATTCCGTCGATTACCGCCTTGTAGAGTTCGGGCTTGAGCTTCAGTTTTTCGCCGCCGTGGTACGCGGTGTCGGTCTTGCGCGAGGGGTCGTGGATAACCGACGGGCGGGTGCGGGTTTCGCCGCGCGCGATGGACGCAACCATACACGCCATTTGAAGGGGCGTCTGCAAATTGTAGCCCTGCCCGATTGAAGTGTTCGCCGTGTCGCCGCCCGTCCACGCGCCGTCGTACGGACGGTACTTTTTCTTGTACTCGGGATTCGCCACAACCGACCTGCGGGAATAGTCTTCGCCGAGCTCGATTCCGCATTTTGCGTCCAGCCCGAAATCCTTTGCCGTCGCGCTCAACGCCTCGATTCCGCACTCAAGGGCGGTCTCGTAAAAATAGACGTTGCAGCTATGCGCGATTGCATCGACAAGGTCGATGTTTCCGTGCCCCGAACGCTTGTTGCACGGGAAGATGCGCGAGCCCACTCGTAGCCCGCCGTCGCAGGTTATGATTGTCGAATTGTCGATAACGCCCGTCATCAGCCCCGCGATTGCCGTCATCAGCTTGAAAGTCGAGCCTGGGGGATAAAGCCCCTGCGTGGCGCGGTTTAGCCACGCGCCGCGCTTTGTGATTTCGTTGCTGACCTTGTAGGTCATAAAGGGGCTTAGCACGTTGGGGTCGTAGGAGGGACGACTGACCATCGCGAGCACCTCGCCGCTGCGAACGTCGAGCGCGACCGCCGCGCCCTTGCGCTCGCCGAAAGCGTCCTCGATTGCCTGCTGCAAGTCTATGTCAATCGACGCCACTACGTCCGAACCCTTTTTCGGGCGGACATCGGCGACGTTGTCGTACTGGTATCCGTCGAGGTCTACGACCCAGATTTTCGCGCCGCTGCGCCCCTGCAAGACCGAGTCGAACGCCTTTTCGATTCCCGACCTGCCGATTTTCCCGACAAACGAGAACGTCTGCAAGTCTTCGCCTGGGACGCCGTTTGTGTCGATTTCGTCGAAATTGCTGCCCACGTACCCGAGCAGGTGCGCGGCGGAGTCGCCGTACGGATAGTATCGGGCGGTGTCGGTGTAGATTTGAATGGGCGAGTCCACTGGCAGCCGCTCCGCCAAAATGGCGTGCTCGCGCCCCTTCAAGTCCTTGATAATCGGGAACGGCAGAAGCCGCTGGTTGGCGAAATGCCTGTTGTAGTCGCTCTGCGTGAGCGTGTAGTGCGAGCCGAGAATCGAGTTGATTTTGTCGACATACCCGTTCAAAACATTCGCCCGCGCCCTGCCCGAGATTTCCGCGTAGTCGAGCTTCCCCGACTCGCCCGAAGCCTCCCTGCGGCGCAGCTCGATTTGCTTTAGCCGCATGTATTCGCGGCGGAACTCGCGGCGGATTTCGTTGAAATAGACGACCGCCGAAAAGCGCGGTTCGTTTGTCACCAACAGCTTCATATTGCGGTCGTAGATGTCGCCGCGCGCCCCGGGTTCGATTATTCGGCGCATGCTTTGGCGTTCGCCGCGCGTGCTGTAATAATCGTACATATAAATCTGGCGGTAGGCGAGACTGCCGATTAGGAACAAAAACGCCGCCGAGAAGACCGCGTAAAACGCGAAAATGCGCGGGTTGGCGTTCGAATATTTCGTATCCGACTTCACCGCGCGTCCTCCTCTATGCGCATTTCGATTCCGCCGATTTTAAGGAGCGAAAGCGGAATCATAAGCGCAGGTTTTGCGACGAAAACGAGCGCGACCGCCGATACGAACGAGTCCGTAAAAACCCTGAGCAGATACCCCGAAATCGACCCGCAGCCGTTGGGGAAAAACAGCATATACGCCATAACGAGCACGAAATTCACCGCCAGATACAGCGCGCAAATCGAGGCGGTGTCGAGGGGTCTGAACCTGAAGCGGATTGTGTGGACGCAAAGCGCGGCGGCAAGCCACAACGCCGCCACAAGCCCCGCGCGAACGGGGGTCGTCGCCGCCCACAAAAACGCCGAGAACCCGACGACCGCAATCGTCCGCCAAGTGCCGAGAAAAAGCGCGGGGCCGACGATAAAAACCGACGGCAACAAAAGGCTCGCGTACGCCGAAAGCTCCGAATTCACCGTCCCGAGAATGTAGACGTAGACGGCGTTGACCGCCAAGAATACGAAAGCCGGTATGTATTTGGAATTGCGCACCTTACTTTGCTTCCTCCGCCAGCGGCACGAGTACCGCGACTTCCGCCACGCTGTCCAGACGCGTCGAAAGCTCCACCGCCCCCGACTTGAAAATTCCGTCCGCCCCGAGCGAAAGCGAGTAGACCTTCCCGATTTCCACGCCGTCGGGGAACGACCCCGCGAGCGACGAAGTTACGAGCGTCGCGGGCGAAGCGCGGGTCGGCTCGACGTCCGCGGGCGCGTCGGCGATTTCCCCCTCTGCCGCGCGAATCGAAGAGCCGCCGCGTCCGTAATAGATTACGGGGCGGTCGTCGCCGAGAAAGTGCGCCGCCATTCTGAATTTGCGCGAGCTGACAAGCTCCACGACCGACGTATAAGCGTCCACCTGCGCCACACGCCCCACGACGCCCGAAGCGCATATCACGGCGCACCCCTCCTTGATTCCGTGGCGGCTGCCCTTGCGGATAACGAGCCTCTGCCACCAAGCGTTGATGTCCCTGCGGGCGACCCGCGCGATTTCGTATTTGAAATTCGGGTCGGAGGGGATATTCATAATGCGCTCGTAGCCCTCGATTTTCGAGCGAAGGGAGCGGTTTTCCAAAAGCTTTAGCTCGTACGCGGAATTCAGGCGCGCCAAGTCGCGCCCTGCCTCGATGAGGGCACGCTTGGAGTTCGAATGAAGCCCCCAATACGTCTGCAAATCCGAAAGCTGCGACGGCACGGCGTCGAGCGGCGCGCGGAACTCCTCAAAGCCCTTGTAAACGGTGCGCCTGAGCGCGGACGGGGCAAAAAGGCACAACAGAACCGCCGCGGCGAAAATCGCGACGTTCTTCAGGGCTGTGTACTTGTGCCATTGCATCTGCCGGTCGATTCCGTTCCCGCGCGACGGCGGAAATTAGGAATTTTCCTTTGTCCAAAATTCGTAGTTCTGCAAAACTGCCGCCGTGCCGTTTACGACTGCACGGAGGGGGTCGTCGGCTACGAAGCACGGAATGCCCGTCGCTTCGGTAATCAGCAGATTGAGGTTGCGGATAAGCGCGCCGCCGCCCGCGAGGACGATTCCCCTACAAACCAAGTCCGCGCTAAGTTCGGGCGGGCAGAGCTCGAGGGCTTCGTGGATTACGTCGGTAATCGCCTTGAAGGAGTCGGCGAGAGCCTCGCGGATTTCCTGCGATGTCACGAAAAGCGTCTTGGGCAGACCCGCTACGGCGTCGCGCCCCTTGACTTCCCAAGTGAGCTCGTTGTCGAGCGGATACGCCGAACCGATGTTGATTTTGATTTCCTCGGCGGTGCGTTCGCCTATAACGAGGTTGTAGGCGCGCTTCATGTACTGGATAATGCAGTTGTCGAACTCGTCGCCGCCGATTCGCACGCTCTTTGAGTATACGACGTTGGAAAGGGAGATAATCGCAACTTCCGTCGTGCCGCCGCCGATGTCGACAATCATGCTCGCCGTGGGCTCTTCAATCGGAAGCCCGACGCCGATTGCCGCCATTAGCGGTTCGTCCTTGAGGCAGACGGAGCGCGCGCCCGCGTGGATTGCGGACTCCTGCACCGCCCTGCGCTCGACTTCGGTGATGCCCGAGGGGACTGCGACGACCACGCGCGGGGCGATGAGGTTCCACTGCTTTGTGGACTTTTGGATAAAGTAGCGCAGCATTATTTCGGTGATGTCGAAATCCGCGATGACGCCGACTTTCATGGGGCGTATTGCGGTGATGTTGCCGGGGGTTTTGCCGAGCATCTTTTTCGCCTTTTCGCCGACCGCAACGACTTTCTTCGAGTTGTTGTAGACCGCAACGACACTGGGTTCGCTCGTGATTTCGTCGGTATCCTTGGCGTAGACGAGCGTGTTCGCCGTTCCGAGGTCGATGCCTATGTCGTTTGAAAATATTTCCTTAATGCCTGCCATATTATTAAAATTCTTTTCTATGATTATCGAAAAATCAGCCTGCGGGTCAACAGCAAATTGCCCCGATACACAGCAGTAAAACGCGCGGGGCGGGAAATGTCCACAAGTTTCGCAAAAATCCGCAAAAAAAATGGTGCTATTTGCGGCGAAAATGCCTGCAGGCGTCGTTGTAGATTCGCGCGACGTGCTCGGCGGTGTCCTTGATGTTTTTGTCGGTCGCGATTGCGATTCCGCTTTTCATATAGTAGGGGGTGCGGACATCGAGCATCTCGCGGATTTTTGCGAGCTTGTCGTCGACGTTCATAAGCGGGCGTTTGTCGTTTTTGGAGACGCGCTCGCAGATTTCCTCGGGGGTGGCGAAAAGCACGACGCAAACGCCCTTGCTCCTGAGCAGCTCGGGCATTCCGTCGCGGCAGCAAAGCCCGCCCCCGCACGAGACAACGCAGCCGCCGTTCGGGTGCCCCGACTCGACGAATTCGCGCTCCATCTGCCTGAATTTTTCCTCGCCGAACTTTGCGAAAATGTCCTTGATTTCCATTCCCGCCGATTTTTCGATTTCGGCGTCGGAGTCGAGAAAATCAAGTCCGAGAGCCGCGGCGACGCGCCGCCCCACGGACGATTTGCCCGTGCCCATAAAACCCAGCAGATAGAGGTTGGGTCTTTTGTCGGCTATGTTCGGCTCTTTGAGCATAGTTTTTCATTTTGGCGGTTTTGCCGCCCGAATCAAGAAAATCCGTAGAAATCGGGACAAAAAAAAGCGGGCGGCGGCCGATCCGCGCGTGCTCGGGAGGCAAATCCCGCGCCGCACGGAGCGTCCGCGCCCGCATTTTCGGAGCAATCCGCTATTGCGTGATGAGCGAGTTGCCCGTCATTTCCTCGGGCTTTTTAAGACCCATGAGCTGGAGGACGGTCGGGGCGATGTCGCCGAGGTTTCCGCCCTGACGAAGCTTCAGACCTTCCAAGCCCTTGCCGTAGACGACGACTTCGACGGGGTTCATCGTGTGGCGGGTGTGGGGCTCGTTAATCGAGGGTTCGAAGAGCTGGTCGCTGTTGCCGTGGTCGGCGGTGATGACCATAGCAGCCCCTGTTTTGTCGGCGGCTTCGGCGATTTTGCGCACTCCCGCGTCAACCGCCTCGATTGCCTTGATTGCCGCAGGCTGATTGCCCGTGTGGCCTACCATGTCGCCGTTTGCGAAGTTGACGACGATAAGCGCGTATTTGTCCTCGAGAACCGCCTTTGCGACTGCGTCGGCGACTGCGGGCGCGCTCATTTCGGGCTTTTGGTCGTAGGTCTGGACATCGCGCGGGGAGTCGATGAGGATTCTGTCTTCGCCCCTGAACGGCTCTTCGCGGTAGTCGTTGAAGAAGAATGTGACGTGCGCGAACTTTTCGGTTTCGGCGCAGCGCAGCTGGGCGAGACCCTTCGAGCTTACGTAGTCGCCCAAGATGTTGACCATTTTCGGCGGCTTGGGGAACAGGACGTTCGGGCAGAGACCGACTTTGTATTCGGTCATGGTCACGAAGAAGACCTGCGGCCAGACGGAGCGTTTGAATCCGTCGAAATCCTTGTCGATGAACGCGCTTGTCATTTCGCGCGGGCGGTCGCCGCGGAAGTTGAAGAATATGACAGCGTCACCGTCCTTTACGCGCCCTATGGGCTGGCCGTTTTCGACGACCCATGTGGGGACGATAAATTCGTCGCCGGTCATATTTGCCTGCGCGGGGTGTTCGTAGTAGTTGGTGAAAGCGTCCTCCGCCTTTTCGACTGCGGCTTCCGCCTTTGCGCCTACAAGGCAGTCGTACGCCTTTTCGACTCTGTCCCAACGCTTGTCTCTGTCCATCGCCCAGAATCTGCCGATTACCGAGGCGACTTTGCCGACTCCGTATTCCTTCATCTTTGCCTCGACGTCGCGGATAAAGCCCAAGCCGCTGGTGGGCGGGGTGTCGCGGCCGTCGGTGAAGGCGTGCAGGTAGACTTTGTCATATTTTTTGTCGGCGCAGATTTTTAGAATCGAGTAGAGGTGGCGGAGCATCGAGTGCACGCCCGCGTCGCTGCAAAGTCCGAAGAGGTGCAGCGCGCCGCCCTTGTCGAGCTTTTCGAAGACGCTCTTGAGAACGGGGCTTTCGAGAACCGAGCCCGTCGCAAAGCCCTTGTCGATGCGGACGATTTCCTGGTCGACTACGCGCCCCGCGCCGATGTTCTGGTGGCCGACTTCGCTGTTGCCCATGATGCCTTCGGGGAGTCCGACTTCCAGCCCGTGCGCGAGAATTTCCGTGCGTGGCCATTTTGCGGACAGATTTTTGCAAAACGGGTCGTTAGCCAGCTTTACAGCGTTGTATTTGTCGAGCGAGGCGTCGTGGTTTTCGCCCCAGCCGTCTCTGATTACCAATATTACAGGTCGTCTTACACCGTTCATTTTGATTCCTTGTTTAAAAAAAAATTGGATATAGTAAAAAAGCGCGCGGGAGGTTTCGCAACACAATTTTTGAAAATAAGCAAATCGGCTTATTTGCTTGCTACTTTAAAAGGTCGGTTTTTAAATGGGGAAAAATTTTTCGCTATGGAAATGGATTTTCGCAAGACGCGGCGGGCGGCGATTACGCTTAGACTTTTTATATATACGGCGGTGCTGTCGATTCTGCCGTCGGGGATAACCGCGTACTTTGCCTACACCGAAGCCAAGCGCGACATCATCGACGAAAAAGTCGCCGACATAAAGCAGATTTCCAAACTGCGAATGGAGTCGGTTACCGACAAGCTCGTCGGGCTGAAGGATTTTGCCGTCAACCTGACGAACTCAAAAGTCGTGGGGCGCGCGGTTGAGCGCGGCGAATACGAACAGTTTACGGAACACTTTTTCGAGCGCATACAAAGGGGCGGATTCGTATCGGTCGCGCTTCTGGGCGCGGACGGGAAGCTGCTTGCGGCAACCGACCCCGCCGCCGCCGCGTTCTACACGCGCACCCAGTGGCGCAACACCCTTGCGGGGACGGTCTTTGCCAAAATTTCGGAGGGCGGGCAGTTCGCGGTTTCCGACCTTACCGTCGATACGCCGACGGGGGAAAAGGGAATCGTTTTCGCAGTCCCCGTGAAAAACGCAAACGGCAAGACCACCGCAGTGCTCGAGCTCTTCCCCGATTTGGCGAAACTGCGCGACGGCGTTGCGGCTGAGGCGAAAAACTTCAAGTCCGCCGAGCTTTTCATCTGCTCGTATATCGACAATTCCCCGTTCATAATTGCGGGCGCGAACGCGGACGGGGCGGTCGAACCCGCATTTATGGGCGTGCTGGCAAAAACCCTCGAAGGCGCGAAAATCTCTCCCGACTACAAGGACTCGGGCTACAGCCTCGCCCGCGACTACCGCGGCGCGACGGTCGTCGCCGCGTGGGACTACATTCCCCTGCTCGACTGGTACGTCATAATGAAAACCGACCTCGACGAAGTCCTCGTCGGAATCCGCCACCTGCGCACGGGGCTTACAACCGCGTTCGCGATTGTCGCGCTCGTCTCGCTTTTGGTGTGCGCGGTTTTCTCGAAGATTTTCACTATGCCCGTGCGCGCGCTTTTAAAGAGGATTCCCTCGTACTCCGCCGCCGACACGCTCTGGGACGCCCCGAAATCCGAGCCGCAGGTGCTCGCGCTTTCAATCGACTCGATGAAGGACGCCATCGGCAACATCTCCGCAAAGACAAACGCTGGCGCGGCGGAAATTCTGGAGTCCTCCGAAAGGCTCGCGCTCGACACGTCCGCGCGGGCGGAAATCAGCAGGCGCATGGAAAATTCGTCGGAGAAAATCATACTGCACTCGCGCAAGATTTCCGAGGAGTCGGTGAACCTCGAACACAGCGTCGAGCACGTTGACGGCGTGGCGGAAATTTCGGTGCGTCAGGCGGAGGCGGCTCTCGAGGGCATCGGGAAAATGAACTCTATGATGTCCGAGCTCGAGGCATGCGCGGGCGACTTCAGCAACTCGCTCTCGGAAATCTTCGCGGCGGGGCGCAAAATCGGGGAAATCGTGGGCGCAATGACCCAGCTTGCCGACAGGGCTAACCTGCTGTCGCTCAACGCCTCGATTGAGGCGAAAAAGGCGGGCGCGGACGGCTCGGGCTTCGCGGTTGTCGCCGACAGACTCAGAAAGCTCGCCGACCAGACTTCCACTTCCACGCTCGAAATCGAAAACATCGTGCGCACCATTTCCGAACTCTCCGAAACGGGCGCGAAAAAAGTCGGAGACTTCAACGCGAATTTCGCCGACGTATCGGCGCAGACAAAGAGCGTGAGCGACACGCTCTCGGAGATAATCCAGCGCATTCAGGCGATTCCCCCGAGGCTCGTTCTGCTGCTTGACGGCATACGCACGCAAAGCGGCGAGAGCCGCGAAATCGGAACATTCGCGCGCCGTCTAAAAAAGGCTGCGGAAGAGGAGTCGAAGCTGATAGAGTCGGCGAGGCAGATTGCCGAAAACCTGTCGAAAACGGCATCGAACCTGCGCCGCAACAGATTTTGATGTTTTTTATTTTTTTTGACCGTAAGCAACCGCACAATCCGCGCGGAGAATTGCGCCGACCAAAGCGAAAACCAATTCATACCGAAATTGCGCCGCAACCCATAGTGCACGCCACTCGCCCGTCCATATCACTTGTTATCCGCACCCGCGGGAAAAATTACGACAACTTCGGCTGAATGTAGTCGCAAACTTCAACACCACGCTCGGCGAATTCCCCTTCGATTTTTTCCAGAATACCCGTATGCGGGAATGCGCATATTGAAAGATATTCCGACACACCGCGCCTCATTATCCGCAAAAATGCAACTCTGCCGCTACGGCGCACGCGCTCTATGTACAAGTCGGAATACGGAGCTTTGAATTTCGCGAATTTGCGGATTATCCGAATGCCAACGGATACGGAGTTTTCGCCGAACTCCAAATAGCCGAAGGGCGAATTCGCACTAAATTTTGAAACCGCACCGCCGTCGTCGCAAACGGAAAAGGCGATTGCAAAAATCCCCCTGCGCGGATTGGTGAGCAGGTTGCAAATAAAACGAATCAAATTGAAAAATACCGTAGCGAGAATCGGGAAAGCCGACATCAAAAGCCAGCCGAATTGCTCGAAAACGTACAAATCCCGAATCTCCCCGAAATACCCCCTTTGGATATATACCGAAAACAGCGTATAAACATTCGCAAAAATAAAAAACGCCCCGAGAAACACGCAACTGCGCACAACCGACGAAAAAATTTTAAAGTATTTTTCCGCAAGAATTGTAATAACCAGCGGAATAAGAACCAAACTAACGACTGCGTATAATTCGGAATCAAACATATCTTTTTTTTTGACGACAATCCCCGCCGCCGTCAATTCTTTTATATTGGGGCACAAAAAAAGCCGCCGAGATTTTCGGCGGCTTCGGGAAGTAAAAAACATCGCTACTTGCGGCGGCGGATTACGGCGAACGCCAGTGCCAGCGCGCCGAGAATTGCCGCAACCGTCGCGGGTTCGGGGACTGCGCCCGCAAGCGTCATCGTGAGCTTCGAACCGTCGAAGAGGTAGGCGTATTTGCCGTAGGATTCGTCTTCAAAGACAAAGTTCGTGTTGCCGAGTGTAGTCGAACCCGTCGCGCTTACGATGTCGAAAACCAGTTTGCCGTCGGCGGAAGCTTCGAGGGCGTCGCTGATTACGATGTCGTCGAACGTGAAGGAGAAGACGAGCTCGCCCGTTCCCGATGTCGTGAAGTCGCCCGCAATCGAGATGCTATCGCAAGTACCGTCGCCCAAGTTGAGCGAGATTTTGCCGCCCGACCACGCGAGCGAGGACATCGCCAAAACGTCGCCCGCCGAGAGGTTTTTAATGGACGAGATTTCTCCGCCGAGCAGCTCGACCGCCCCCGCGTTGCCCGCGATTTCCAGCGCGCCGTTTTTCACGACTGTCTTGGAAACGTTGAAGTCGGAATTGGTGAACTTCTGGGTTGCGGTGGAGTCCACGGTAAGCTCGATACTTGCGCCTTCGGCGATGACGGATTTCGCGTTCGAAGTATATTCGGAAGCGTTGCCGCCCGTGAGTTTTATTTTCAGCGCGCCCTTGCCTTCCGCGGCAATCGTGCCGCTGCCGACAACCCCGCCGAGCTGAGCGTAGCTGTTCGCCTTGTCGGTCTTGAATGTGGAATTCGCGCCGATTTTGAATTCGTTGCGAACGAGGAAGCGCGGGTTGGCTTCGCTGCCGCCGCCGTTCCAACCGAACGCCACGGTAGTTCCGCCAGACCACGAATTGCGCTCGGCAATTTCCGCGTTGTCCGCGTAGACATTTGCATTGAGCAAATAGTCGACCGCGCGATAATCGACTTTTTTGTCAAAGCTCGAAAAGAGCAACTTGCCCGTTCCGTCCGATTTTTGGACATTCACCGAGCCGAAGCAAAATTGGGAATAAGCTTCCAAATTTATTTTCGTGGTGAAATTTTCGGCGTTGATCGTCCCGCCCGTAAATGTTTTCTGGGTGTAGGAGGACATACCCCAAACAACGTCCTTTAGGTAAACGTCGTTTTCAAGTACTATATTATTACTGGACACCTCAAAATAAACCGAACTTCCAGAGGTCGGCAGACCGTTGGGCGTCCAGTTGCTTTCGTTGTTCCACTTGTAGTCTGAGTCCGAAGCGGGGCTCCAAGTGAAGTCGTACGTTTGCGCCCCTGCGGAAACCGCAGAGAACGCCGCGATTGCGTAGATGTAGTTTATATATTTTTTCATAATGAACCCTGAAAAATTTGCGCGATTCTACCCCCCCCCCCCCAAGGCAAGAAAAAATTTCGGCGATTTCGCGGTTTTGTCAATTTAGTACAACTTAACGCAAATATAATTCAAATTCCGTTTTTTATCCTTAAATATCAGCAAATTAACTCCATCAAAAAATCCGCCCGATTCCCCGCCCCGAAAAACAAAAAATGCGGATTTCGGGAACATTTTTATTTCCAAAATTTCAAAAAAAAAGTTGACAGTGGGGAGAAGTGGGTAAGAATGGCAGAAAATGGCGAAAAGATAAAAATATGTCCGAAGTCTCTACAGAACCGAATTTCTACGCGGGCGAGTTTTCCAAACAGCTCGACGAGAAGCGGCGTGTGACCATACCCGCAAAATGGCGGTTCAAGGGGGACGAAGCGGAAAATTCATATCTGGCAATACCCACGACTTACGGATCGATTTCGGTAATGCCGCCGCAAATGATAGCCGATTTGCATTCCAAAATTTCGAAAATCAGCATGGCAAATCCCGCCAAGCGCAAGGCTCTCTCGAAGTTCCTGAGCAAAAGCTGCACGTTCGGTTGCGACAAGCAGGGCAGAATAATGCTCGGCGAAAGCATACTCTCGCACGTGGGAATCGACAGGGATGTTGCGCTCGTGGGAATGGGCGCGACTTTCGAAATCTGGGATCCCCGAACCCGCGCAAAGTGGCTCGGGGAAAGCACCGAACAGGACGAGGTCGCCCTGCTCGAGGAACTCGGCCTATAACCGAAAATTTTATGAACGCCGCAACAAAAGCCCGCGAACAACACGCTTCCGAGAAAGCCCGCCCAACCGCGGGGCGGCCGAACACCTTTCATATTACCGAACAAAAACAAAATGTCCAACCCCCCATTTGACAGCCTGATAAAAACCGCAGAGCGTCGCGGGCACTACCCCGTGATGCTCAAGGAGGCTGTCGAAATTTTGTCGCCCGCAGACGGGCTGGAGTACTTGGACTGCACGTTCGGGGGCGGCGGGCACACGCGCGCGATACTCGAATCCGCGAACTGCCGACTCACCGCAATAGACCGCGACCCCGCCGCGATTTCCCGCGCCGAAGAGGTAAAAAAAGAGTTCCCCGACCGCTTCAAATTCGTGTCGGCGAATTTTTCGGAAATTTGCAACCTACAAACCGACGGGGGATACGCCGGAATCTTCTTCGACTTCGGCGTATCCTCATTCCAGCTCGACCAGTCGGAGCGCGGGTTTTCGTTTATGCGCGACGGCGCGCTCGACATGCGAATGAACCCCTCGGCGGGCTACACCGCGCTCGAGCTAATCGAGTCGCTCTCGGAGTACGAGCTTGGGAAAATCCTGCGCGAATACGGCGAAGAGCCGCGCTTTATGAAAATCGCCCGAGCCGTAAAGGCAGCCGCCGACGCGCGCGCGATTTCCACCACCCGCGAGCTTGCGGAAGTGGTCGCCAAAGCCGCGCCCGCCTCCCCGCGCGAGAAAATCCACCCCGCGACCCGCACGTTTCAGGCGTTGAGAATCGCCGTAAACGACGAGCTCGGCGAAATCGAGCGCGCCCTGCCCGCGGCGTTCGGGCTGCTCGCAAAGGGCGGAGTGATGGCTGCGATAAGCTTCCATTCCCTCGAAGACAGAATCGTCAAAAAATTTTTCAAGAAAGTCGCGGGACTTCCGCAGGACAGGTTCGACCACTCCTTCGTTCAGGACAGGGTGAAGCTCGCGACCCTCATCACCCGCAAGCCGATTTTGCCCTCGGACGCCGAAATTTCCGAAAACCCCAGAAGCCGCAGCGCAAAGCTCCGCGCCGTAAAGAAAGACTGAATCATGAGCGAAACATCGACCGAAAAGAAAATAATCACAACCCTCGTGGTGCTGCTTGCGCTCACGGCGGGCACGGGCGCGTTCGCAATATCGCTGGAACGCCAGCAGAAAGTCGAAATCGCCAACGCAATCTCCTCCGACGAGCGGGAAATCGCGAGGCTGCGCCGCGACAACGAAGAGCTTTCGGTGAGAATCGCCAAGCAGGAAAGCCCCGCGTGCCTTTCGCTGCGCGCGGGCTCGCGCATGACGCGCCCCGTCAACGGAGCTGTCGTGTGGGCATACGAAAATTTCGACGGCGGACGCGTGGAATTCAAGGGCAAGGGAGTGCTCTCGTTCAAAACTCCCGCGGACACTAAACGATGAAACGCAGAAAACAGGCAACGGCGACTTCCATTTTCATATCCCCGAAACGCTTTGCGTTCGTCGCGTGCATCGTCGCGTTCATGTTTTGCGCCGTCGCGGGACGCCTCTACTATCTGCACGTCGTCCGCAGCCCCGCGAGCGTTGCGGCGACAGACAAAGCCCGCAACCGCCTCGACGTAATCAACGCCCGCAGGGGCGAAATCACCGACGCGCGCGGCAACATAATGGCGACAAGCCGCCCCGTAATCGACCTCGGGGTAGACCAAATAGCCTTCAAAAACACTCCCGAGAACGCCGAGAAACTCGCGAAAATCGCGCCGCTTCTTTCAATGACTCCGCAGGAGCTTTTGGCAAAGTGCGTCCCCGCGGACGGCTCGGCTCCGCGCCGCTGGGAAAAGCTCGCCGACTCCCTGCCCGAGCCCGTCTACGAAAGAATCCTCGAGCAGAAAATCAAGGGCATTTACGGCAACAGAAAATACGTTCGCACCTACCCGCTCGGCAGGCTCGCCTCGCACGCGGTTGGGTTCGTGAACCGCGAGTTCGCGCCCGTTTCGGGAATCGAGCGGCAGTTCGACTTCTATATGCGAGGGCAGAACGGCTGGATTGAAACCGAGCGCGACGGCAAACGCCGCGAGCAGCCGCAGTTCCGCGACCGCGTCGTAAACCCCGTGGACGGACTGAACGTACAGCTTACAATCGACTCAATAATTCAGGAAATGGTGCAGCGGCAGCTTGCGAAAATCGCGCGCGAATACTCGCCCGAATTCGCCACAATCATAGTCAGCGACCCCTCCACGGGCTACATTCTCGCGATGGGCAGCTACCCCGATTTCGACCCCAACGACTACAACAAAGCCGCCCCCGACGCTCTCCGCAACCGCGCGATTTCCGACCAGTACGAACCGGGGTCTACCTTCAAAATCGTCCCCGTCTCCGCCGCGCTCAACGAAGGGCTTGTCGGCCCCGAAGACAAATTCGACTGCAACGCCCCGACGGCGACTTTCAGGGGAAAGGAACTGCGCCTGCCCAAGGAGGCGCACTCGATGGGTATCCTCTCCGTGCGCGACATCGTAAAAAAGAGCAGCAACAAGGGCTCGGCGAGGCTCGGTATGATGCTCGGCGAAAAGAACCTCTACGAATACGCCCGCGCATTCGGATACGGCGAAAAGACGGGCTTGGGGCTCGTCGGCGAAATCGGCGGGACGCTCCACAAAGTCTCGGAATGGGACGGTCTTACGATAACGCGCCTGCCGATGGGGCACGCCGTTGCGGCGACTCCCCTGCAGGTCCACTGCGCAATGAGCGTTATCGCAAATCAGGGAATTTACATGCAGCCCCAGCTCGTAAAGCGAGTATACGACAACGCGGGCGAGACGAAAATCGCCTACCCACCCCGCGGCGTCCGTCGGGTCGTTTCCGCGAAAATCGCAGCCCTCATGGGCGAAATGCTCTCGGAGGTCGTGAGCGACACGGGCACGGCGCGCAGGGCGAAAGTCGGCGGCTTCAAGGTCGCGGGCAAGACGGGCACTTCGCAAAAGCTCGTCAACGGCGCGTACTCGAACAGGGTGCACGTCGGCTCGTTTACGGGGTTCTTCCCCGCGCAACGCCCGAGGCTCGTGATAACCGTAGTCGTGGACTCCCCCCATTTAAAGGGCGTCGGGTACGGCGGCATAGTCGCAGCCCCCGCCTTCCGCGAAATCGCCGAGCAGGCGGCAAAGTACCTCGGAATCCAAACCGACGAGGAGTTCGAAAAGAAAGTGGCTTGGAAAGGATTTTGATTTTATGATAGGTTTTTCGAATTTGGACAGTCTGATATCCCTCTGCGGCGCGAGAAACCGCTTCGGCGCGCTGGCTTTTGCGGGCGACGACGGCGGCCGCGCGACGTACACGGCGGGCGATCTCGCGAAAGCCGTGGGGGCGGTGAAAATCACGGGCGACAAAAACGCCGAAATAAGAAGCCTGATTGCCGACAGCCGCAGGGTCGCGCCGTCCTCGGCGTTTTTCGCGGTAGGCGGATTCACGACCGACGGCAACATCTTCGTCGACGAAGCCGCCCACAGAGGCGCGGTTGCGGTCGTCTCCGAAAACCCCTGCCCCAAGGGCTTCGGCGCGACGTGGATTCAGGTTGCCGACATACGCGACGCCCTGCCCGCCGCCGCGAAAAGCTTTTACGCCAACCCCGACGAAACGCTCAAAACTTTCGGGATAACGGGCACAAACGGCAAGACGAGCGTCAGCTGGATGCTCCAGACGATTCTCAACGCGCTCGGCGAAAAGTGCGGGGTTATCGGGACAATCCACTACGACCTCGGCGGACGCTGCCTGCCCGCAAGCCGCACGACTCCCGACGCGCTCGAGCTGCACGCAATGCTCAACCAAATGCGCAACGCCTCGTGCAGGGCGGCGGCGATGGAAATAAGCTCGCACTCAATCGCCCAAAAGCGCGTCAAGGGCGTGCACCTCGACTGCGCGTGCTTTTTGAATCTCACCCAAGACCACATGGACTACCACAAGACGATGGAGTCCTACTTCGAGACGAAGGCGTCAATGTTCACTGGCGCGCTCGGGGCTTTGCCGAAAAACGCGGTTCTGAATTTCGACGACCCGCACGGCAGGGAAATCGCGGCGCGGCTCGACCCGTCCGTAAAGGCGGTGGGCTTCGGAATTGAATCGCCCGACGCGCAAATACGCGCAGAGAACCTCGAACTTCTGCCCGACGGCTCGAAATTCAAACTCGTCTGGCCCGAAGGCGAAATGCAGACCTCCATCAAGATGACGGGGCACTACAACGTCTCCAACGCGCTCGCGGCGCTGGCGTGCATCTACGCGGCGGGCTTCGACATCAAGAAGGCGGCGGAAATTCTCGCGAACTTCGGGGGCGTTCCGGGGAGAATGCAGAAGGTCTCGGGCAACGCCGACTTCGACATTTTCGTGGACTACGCTCATACCGACGACGCCCTCAAAAACGGGCTTTCGATGCTCCGCAAGGTCGTGAAAAACCGCCTGCTTGTGGTCTTCGGCTGCGGCGGCAAGCGCGACAGGACAAAGAGGCCGAAGATGATGAAAGTCGTGCAGGAATACGCGGACTTCGCGTGGGCGACTTCCGACAATCCCCGCGGCGAGCCGATAGCCCAGATTTTCGACGACATGAAAAAGGGAATCTCCGACCCCTCGAAAGTCGTATTTGTCGAGGACAGGCGCAGGGCGATAAACCTCGCGATAGACTCGGCGCAAAAGGGCGACTGCATACTGATTGCAGGCAAGGGACACGAAACTTTTCAGGAACTCGGCGACACAATCATTCCGTTCGACGACAAGCGCGTCGCGGAGGAACTTTTAACTCTCAAAGGACTCATATAATACAATGCCTTTCTATAAAATAGACGACCTGCGGCTCTGGACGGGCGGAACTTGGCATATGCCCGAAGGCTACACCCGCAAACCCGACATTCGCGGATTTTCGACAGACAGCCGCAACATCGGCGCGGACTACGCGTTTGTGGCACTAAAAGGCGAACGCGACGGCTGCGACTTTGCGGCGGACGCCGTGGCAAACGGCGCGACGGCGGTAATCGCCGAACGCGAGCTCGACGTGCCCGTCCCCGTGCTCGTTGTGGCGGACTCCCTAAAAGCGTTCCAGTCAATCGCCAAATTCCACAGGCTCAGGTTCGAAAACCCCGTAATCGGAATCACGGGCTCATGCGGCAAGACCTCGACAAAGGAAATGCTCGCAAAGCTCTTGGCGTGGAAGTCGCCGCTCGTGACCGAAAAGAATTTCAACAACGAAATCGGCGTCCCGCTGACCGTCACGAAAATTGACCTGCGCCAAAACCAGTGCGCGATTGTCGAAGCGGGCGTCGGCGCGCCCAACCAAATGAAGGAGCTGGCGGAGATAATCTCGCCCGACATCGCAATCATAACAAACGTGGGGCTTGCGCACTTGGAGCGTTTCGGGGAAATCGCGAACGTCGCCAAGGAGAAGGCGGTGCTGCCCGCGCACGCGGCAAACGGCGGCTGGTGTCTGATGCACTCGAACCTGCTAAGCTGGAAGAGTTTCGAGGAACTTAAGTGCCGCAAGGCGGTCGTCGCCAAAGCCGATTCGCCCGACATCAAGGCGGATTTGGTATTCAGATACGCGCTCTCGGCAACCGAAAACGGCGTCGCAATCGATATGTCGGTCGAGGGCGGGCGAGAATACTTTTTCGAAGTCGGCGACATGACCGACGGAATGGTCGAAAACGCGGTGCTGGCAATCGCCGCCGCGCTTATGCTCGGTACGAAAGAAGAGCAGATTGCGGCGGTCGCCGAAACGTTCGCGCCGTTGCCCATGCGCGGGCTGACGGTCGAAGTTGGCGGAAGCAAATACTACGCCGACTGCTACAACGCCTCTCCCACATCGATGAAGGACGCGCTCGCGCACTTTATCGCAAAATCCGCCGACGAAACCCCGCGCCTTTTCGTGCTCGGGTCGATGGCGGAGCTTGGGCTCGCCGCACACCGCCACCACAAGGAAATCGGCTACAACCTCCCCTACCGCGAGGGCGACAGGGCTATCCTAATCGGCGAAAACGCCGAAACCTACAAGCTCGGAATGACCGAAAGCAAGTGGCCAGAATCGGCGATAGCGGTCTTCGCAAATTCCGCCGACGCAAAGGACGCCGTATCCGCATTTGAAGGCAACGTTTTCGTGAAGGGCAGCCGCGTTTGCGCCCTCGAAAAACTCCTGCCCGACGCCGTGCTCGCCGCGCTCGACGCGCCCGTGCCGACCCCCGAAGTCCAGCCCGAACCCGAGCCCGAGCCCGAGGAAGAACCGCCAGCCGAGCCCGAAGAGGACGACGAAGAGGAATTCGACGAATTTGCCGACGCCGAAGAGGATTTCGACGGCGACGAAGACGATGAAGACGAAACCCCCGCCGCCGAAGAAGACGACGACGAAGACGAAAGGGAGACCATTTAAATGCTGGTATATCTTGCGGATTTGGAATCGTACTTCGGCCCCCTGCGACTGTTCAAATATCTGTCGTTTAGGTGCGTGTGCGCAATGGCGGTCGCCTTTTTAATCGCAATGGCGTTTGCCCCGAAAGCCATCGACATTCTCCACAAAATAAAATTCGGGCAAAGCTTCAGGACAAAGGACGAAGTCGGAAAGCTCGCCGACCTGCACGCCGCAAAAAAGGGAACGCCGACAATGGGCGGAATCCTGATTTTCGCGGGGGTCGTAATCTCGACGCTGCTCTTCGCGCGCCCCAATGCGCTCGTTTTCACGGCAATGCTCGTGTACATCCCGCTGACGGCGCTGGGCTTTGCGGACGACTACCTTAAAATCGTCAAAAAGAACTCGAAGGGAGTCGCGGGGAAAGTCAAAATGGCGGTTCAGGCGGCGGTCGCCGTGGCGGCGGTCGCGGTTCTGTGCGTCTCGGACTACTCCGACATTATGCGCGAGCTCTGGGTGCCCTTCGTAAAATACCCCGTGATTTCGCAGATGCCGATTTGGTTTATGCTCGTGTTTATGTTCTTCGTGCTGTCGGGCTCGAGCAACGCAATCAACCTGACCGACGGCGTGGACGGGCTGGCGATAGGCTGCACGATTTCCACCGCGATGGCATACGCGGTTTTCACATATGTTGCGGGCAACTCGATTGCCGCCGACTACCTCTTTTTGCGCTACATACCCGAATCGGGCGAAATGACGGTCATCTGCTGCGCGCTGCTCGGAGCGTCGCTGGCGTTTTTGTGGTACAACGCGCACCCCGCCGAAGTATTTATGGGCGACACGGGTTCGCTCGCGCTCGGCGGGCTTATCGGGATTATCGCGTTTATGTCCCTGCAGCCGTTTACGCTGGTAATCGTCGGCGGGATATTCGTAATGGAGGCGGCGAGCGTGATGATTCAGGTGGCGTCGTTCAAAAGCACGGGCAAACGCGTCTTTTTGATGTCGCCGATACACCACCATTTTGAAATCAAGGGCTGGGCGGAGACGAAAGTCGTAATCCGCTTCTGGATACTTTCGCTGATTTTCGCGCTCGCGGGCTTGGCGACACTCAAATTCAGATAATGGAAGACAAATTCGGCAACATCGTAAAACTCGCTGGCGGCAAACCCGCCGCGATATTCGGCGCGGGCGCGAGCGGCAGAGCGGCAGCGGCGCTCTTCAGGCGCGCGGGAATCGACTTCGCGGTGTACGCGCTCGGCGCGGGTACGCCCGATATGCCCGTGCGCGAATTCGACGAATCCGCCGCAAAGCTCCACAAGCTCGCAGTCTACTCGCCCGTCTTCCGCCCCGACCACGAATGGGTGCGGCTCGCCGAAAAACACGGCGCAACGGCAATCTGCGAGCCCGACCTCTCCGCCTTGGCGTGGCGCGGCAAAATCTACGCAATTACGGGGACGAACGGCAAGACAACCCTGACGTCGTTCGTCGAAAAGGCACTTTGCGAATCGGGGATAAAGGCGGTGTCGGCGGGGAATATCGGCAAGCCCCTGTCGGCGTTCTGCGCCGAAATGGACGACACCGAAAACTGTGCCGCAGTCTGCGAGCTCAGCTCTTTCCAGACCTCGCGCCTGAAATTCCTGCGCCCCGACGCCCTGCTCTGGACAAACTTCGCGCCCGACCACCTCGACTGGCACAAAGATATGCGCGAATATTTCGGGGCGAAATTCAACCTCGTTAAAGCCCTCAAAGAAAAAATGCTTTTCGTAGGCGGCGACGTCGCCGAAGCGGCGGCGGAATACGGCGAAAAACTGCCCGACTTCGCGCAAATCGTGCAATGCGGCAATCCGTCCGCCTGCCCCGCGCCGTTTGACACGTCGGTACAGTCGCAAAACTACGCGATGGCGGACGCGTTTTTGTCGGCAATCGGACTTGCCGAAGCGGCGGAAAAGGCGGCGAAAACTTTCACTCTCCCGAAATACCGCTTCACGGCTCCCGAAGTCGCGTGCGGCGTAAAATTCTACAACGACTCAAAGGCGACAAACGCCCACGCGGCGATTGCGGCTTTGCGCGAACTTGCGGGGACAAAAAACCTCGTGTGGCTCGGCGGCGGCAAGGACAAAAACTGCGACCTCTCGGAGCTCGCCGCCGAAATCCGCAAGACCGCCAAAAGCGCAGTACTTATAGGTCAGACAGCCGAAAAGCTCGCCAAGCTGCTCGGGCGCGAAAACGTCCCCGCCGAAATCTGCGCCACGATGAAGGACGCCGTAGCGGCGGCGGCGAAATCGGCGGGAGAGGGAGGAAGCGTGCTCTTCAGCCCCGCGTTTTCGAGCTTCGGAATGTTTTCGGGTTATGCGGACAGGGGGAAATCTTTTCAAAACGAAGTTTTGTGTTTGAAGAATTTAAAATAATCCCAAAAATACAGGATAAAAAATCAAGGGGAAAAAATTATGAAGAAATCAGTTGCAATAACGACAGTGCTCGCACTGCACATTGGCGTAATCAGTATGCTGCTCGTTCAGGCGGGTTGCAGCTCCGAGCCCGAAGCTCCCGCGGCAAAGGCGAAAACTACGACGGAGGAAATCACGACAATCGCCCCCGCCGAACAGAAAGAGGCGGAAGCGGCCGACAGCGCGGCGGATCTCCCGCCCGAAGGCAGTTCGGCTCTGAGAGTCGCCCCCACGCGCCCCGTCGCAAACGCGGACAAGTCCGACGACCAACTGCCCGCCGACTCCGACCTTGCGGGCGAACCCGCGGCAAAGCCCGCCAAACCCGCAAAGCCTTTCGAAGCGGCAGTCGTCCCCGCGCAGACCGACAACGTCTACGTCGTAAGAAAAGGCGACAACCTTTCGACTATCGCGAAAAAGCACCGCGTATCGGTCTCCGAACTGCTCGCGATTAACTCGCTCAACCGCAATTCGATAATCAAAGTCGGGCAGGAAATCAAAATCCCCGCCTCGGGAGAAGCGCACTCCGCCCCCGCCGTAAAGCCCGCCGAAGCGACAAACACTTCCGTTGCCGCCGACACCGAAACGTACATCGTCAAAAACGGAGACTCGCTCTCGCGCATCGCAAAACGCCACCACACAACCGTCCGCCAGCTGA
This sequence comes from Opitutia bacterium UBA6410, assembly GCA_002437405.1. Taxonomy (GTDB): domain Bacteria; phylum Verrucomicrobiota; class Verrucomicrobiia; order Opitutales; family Intestinicryptomonadaceae; genus Merdousia. The sequence continues at coordinate 31,955 of DJPO01000070.1, forward strand.
TGGCGGTCAACAACCTCAAGAACCACAACATCAAGGTCGGGCAGAAGCTGCTCGTCGCCAAGGGCTCTGCGGCTCAGTCCGAACCCCCCGCGAAGAAACCCGCCGCAAAGGTTCAACAGCTTGAAGGCGGCGAAGTCGCCTACGAAATCAAGTCGGGCGACACCCTCGGGGTCATCGCCAGAAAGCACGGCACGAGCGTCTCGAGCATCTGCAAGCGCAACAACATTTCCGACCCGCGCAAAATCCGCGTCGGGCAGAAAATCGTAATCCCCGCAAAGGGCGGTGCGGCGGCAAAACCCGCGGAAGCGGCAAAGCCCGCAGCGCAACCCGCAGCACCCGCGGCGCAAGCTCCCAAAGCTCCCGAAAACGCAATCAACGTAACCGCGGACGCTCCCAAAGCGCCCGAAGCCAACGCTTCGACGCCCGAGAACAAGCCCGTTACGCTTCCCGCGCCCGTAGAAGGCGCAAAGCCCGTCGAAACGGGAACACCCGCCCCCGCAGCACCCGCTCCTTCGGCGGAAAACGTACCCGTAATCGAGCTTTAATCGTCCGAAAATGGACGGGAGGGACACAGAGGGTTCTTTTAGGGGCAGTTGGTTCGGCGTGCTTTTCCCCGTCGCCTTTCTGACTGCCCTCGGGCTGCTCATACTCATGAGCGCGGGCGCAAACCGCGCCGACCCGTACATGTTCTTCTCGAAACAGGCGACTTGGCTTGTTATCGCGCTTGCAGCGGGCGGTATCGCTACATTCGTGGACATCGACCTGCTCAAGCGTTTTTCAAAACCCATTGCGTTCATAACCGCCGTCCTGCTGGTGCTGGTGCTGATTCCGCAAATCGGCAAGGAGGTCAACGGCTCGCGCAGGTGGCTGGAGTTCGGCCCGATTGTCGCACAGCCGAGCGACTTGGCGAAATTCGCGCTGATAATCTTCCTTTCCTCATACCTTTACGACAACCAGCGCAAGCTGAAAACTTTCGTCCACGGACTCCTAAAACCCCTGATTGTCGTCGGGATTTTCTGCGTTCCGATTATCCTCGAACCCGACTACGGGACGACTTTCCTCTGCGGGGTTGTGGGGTTTATTTTGATATATTTGGCGGGGGCGAAAATCTGGCAGATTTTTGCGGTTTTCACGCCGCTTTTTGTAGTCTTTTGCGTGATGATTTACTTCAACCCCGTGCGCCTTCAGCGCGTTTTGAGCTTCCTCGACGTCGAGGGGACGAAGGCGGACGGGTCGTACCAGCTCTATCAGGCGATACTCGGATTCGGGTCGGGCGGAATTTTCGGGACGGGAATCGGGCGCGGCAGGCAGCAGCTCTCGTTCCTGCCCGAAGCGCACACGGACTTCGTCTTCGCAATCGTCGGAGAGGAACTGGGGTTGCTCGCGACAATCGCGGTAGTGGTCGCGTTCGCGGTGCTGTTTTTCGTGACGATTTCGTCGCTCAGGAAAGCCCCGAATCTCTTCGAATTTTCGCTCGCGACGGGCGCTATTATGATGATAATTTTGCAGGCGCTCTTCAATATGTGCGTCGTCACGGGGCTTATGCCCACAAAGGGGATTTCCCTGCCCTTCATCAGCTACGGGGGGTCGAATCTGGTTGCGATGTTCGCATTCACGGGGCTGATTCTCAACTGCCTGCGGCGCTGGAGCAAACCAACCCAAATTAAAATCGGAGAACTATGAGCAAATTTATAATTTTGTGCGGCGGCACGGGCGGACACCTCGCCCCGGGGCTCGCCGTAGGACAGGCGTTAATCGAGGCTGGGCACGAGGCGAGCTTTGTGATAAGCAAAAAGGCGGTTGACTCGAGGCTCGTCGGCAAGTATTCGGATTTGCACATAATCAAAGCCCCCGGAGTGGCGTTTTCCGCAAACCCCGTGCGCGCGGCGAAATTCGCGTCGGAGCTAATCAAGTCGATTCACTTCGGCAAAAAAGTCATACGCGAAGGCAAGTACGACGCCGTCATAAGCTTCGGCGGATTCAATTCCCTCGGCTTTTCCATCGCCGCGAAAATGCTCGGCGTTCCGCTTATCCTGCACGAAGCCAACCGCAGGGCGGGCAAGGCGACGAGGCTTTTGGGAAGATTCGCCGAACGCATCTACGTTCCGCACGGAGTCAAAATCCCGCGCCACAAGAGCGGTCAGGTAAAGTGCGCGGGCTATCCCGTCCGCAGCGAAATCAAAAGGCTGCCGCAGACCCAATGCAAGGAGAAGTTCGGATTCTCCCCCGACGGCAAGCTCCTGCTCGTCTTGGGCGGGAGTCAGGGCGCGCTCGCGCTCAACGAATGGGTCGCGCACAATTTCAACAACCTCGCCGAGCACAATATCGACGTGCTATGCGTGTGCGGTCAGGGGAAAGTGCAGTTTGAAAACAGAACCGTGAAAACGGAAAAATTCGGAGAGCGGAAAATCGTATTCCTCGAATTTTGCGACGATATGGCGTCGGCAATGTCCGCCGCCGACTTGGCAGTCGCGCGCGCGGGTGCTGGCACAATTGCCGAGCTCGCCCGCTGCCGCCTGCCCTCGATAATTATCCCCTATCCGTTCGCCGCCGACAACCACCAGCTCGAAAACGCAAAGTGCTTCGAAAAGCAGGGCGGCTGCGCGGTGGTCGCCCAAAACGACATGCACAAACTTTTCGCGGAAATCGTCTGCCTCGTCGAAAACGAAACGCTGATGCAGACAATGCGCGACAACCTCGCAAGGGTCGACGAACTCAACGACACTTCGAAAATCGTCGAAGACCTCAAGGCAATCGCGCGGAAAGTCGGGGAGCGTTAGTCGGGATATGTCGCGTTATTACATGGGCGGAATCTGCGGAATGGGAATGTCGCCTCTGGCGGCGTTTCTCGCGGAGGAGGGGTGCGAAATCGACGGACTCGACGACGCGCCGAACCCCGAGCTTAAGAAAAAGCTCGAGGCAATCGGCGTAAAATTCCGCGCCCCCGGCGGACGCTACGACGGAATCGTAATCAGCACAGCCCTCGCGCGCCGCAAGGGCGAATTCGAACCGTTTTGCGACCCAGAAAACATAATGCGCCGCGGCGAATGCTGGGCGAAAATCTGCAAGCCCCGCAAGCTCACGGCGGTTGTCGGCAGCCACGGCAAAAGCACGGTCAGCGCGCTTATGGCGCACGCAATCACAAAGCTGGGGCTTGACGGCGGATACCTCGTGGGGGCGATTCCCAACGGCTTTCCGATGCACAGACACTGCGCGGAGGGGAAGACCGTAATTTCGGAAATCGACGAAAGCGATGCGACAATCGAAAACTTTTCGCCCGAAATCACCGTCGCGCTGAACGCCGACCTCGACCACACCGACACATACGCCGACGAAGACAAATTGGCGCAGATGTTCGCAAGGCTGTTTTCGCGCACAAAGGGAACGGTAGTCTATCCGTCCTCCGACGCCGTTTTGGCGGAGGCGGCGCGCCGCAGCGCGGCAAGGGCGGTTGCGGTGCAAATCGGCGGCGACTACTTTTCGATAAACAAGCAAATGGCTCTCGCGGGGCTGAAGGCGACGTTCCCGAACGCGGACTTTCCCGAAAACATTTTCGACGACTTCGCGGGGCTTCAGCGGCGCAACGAAAAAATCTTCGACAACGGCAGGCTCGAGGTAGTCTCCGACTACGCCCACCACCCCAACGAAGTAAAATCGTTCCTCGCGCGCTACCTTCCGCAGTCCGACGCCGAGACGTTCGTCTTCTTCCAGCCGCACAGATACACGCGCACAAAACGCTTCGCGGCGGACTTCGCGAAAATCCTGTCGGCGGCGGCGCATGAAAGCGGCGCGCGCATATTCGTCCTGCCCGTGTACGCCGCCAGCGAAATCCCCGACCCGCTCGGCGAAAGCGACGCGATAACAAAGCCCGCCTCGCCCGAAATTAAACTTGCCCGATTCGGCGACTTCTTCAATATGGCAAACAGCCTGCTCGAAAACCGCCGCCGCGCGAGAATCGCGTTCGTCGGCGCGGGCGACTTCCACTTTGCCGCAAAAAAATTTTTCTCCGAAATAAAATGAACAAGGAAATCATAGTTTTCAGCGGGGGCATTTCCCCCGAACGCGACGTTTCGCTGGTGAGCGGAAAAAACGTATTCGAGGCACTCTCGAAGAACTTCAAAACCCGCGCGGTTCAGCTCGACAAGAACGAACTTCCGCAGGGGCTGAACCCCGCCGAATGCATAATCTACCCCGCAATGCACGGCGACTACGGCGAAGACGGAACGCTTCAGGCGCAGCTCGACGCCGCGGGCTTCGAATACGCGGGCTGCGGAAGCCTCTCCAGCCGCGTATGCATGGTAAAACCCGCTACCAAGGCGTTGCTCAAGTTCGCAAAAATCCCCGTCGCGCGCTCGCTCGAATTCGATGCTACAGAAAAAAAACCCTCCGCCGCGATTTTGACCGAACTCTTCCCCAACGGCTGCGTCGTAAAGCCCGCCGACAAGGGAAGCAGCGTCGGGCTGTCGGTCGTCCACAGCCAAGCGGAAGCCGCCGCCGCGCTCGAAAGCATAACAGAGGGCGCGTGGCTCGCGGAGGAATTCGTCAAGGGTCGCGAATTTTCGATAGGCGTAATCTACGGCAAGGCGGCGGGAGTCGTCGAGATAATCCCCGAGGGCGGAGTCTACGACTACAAGCGCAAGTACACGGCGGGCTCGACGAAATACGTCTACCCCGCGCAGATTTCCGAATCCGCCGCCGCCGCAATGCGCGCCGCCGCCGAAAAGGCGTTCGAAGCCTGCGGCTGCAGAGACTTCGCGAGGGTCGATTTCATAATGTACGAAGAGTCCGCCCCGAAATTCGTGGTGCTCGAAATCAACACGCTCCCCGGAATGACGCCCACAAGCCTGCTGCCCAAGAGCGCATCGTGCATCGGCTACGACTTCGAGTCGCTCTGCAAAAAGCTCGTCGAGGGCGCGCTCGCCCGCCACGCAAAAAAATACGGCAAATAATGGCGAAAAAGCCTCCAGAAAAAAAGCCCTCCACTTGGCGCGACCTCAACGCGGCAAGCTCCAAGAAAAGGCGAAAAATCCCGCTTTCGCTGCGCGCAAAGCTGCGCGTTGCGTGGCTTTGGATACGCGCAATTGCGCTCGCGGCAATCGTCGGAGCTCTCGGCTACGGCGCGTATTATCTTTACGAAAACACGTTCTTCGAGGAGATTTTCAGCGCGAAAAGCGGCGAAGTCAAAAGGGTCGAATTCAAAACCGACGGGCTGATTACCGCAAAGTGGCTCGCGGATTTCGTAAACATTCCCAAGAACGCCAAGCTCAACGAGGTCGATATTTTCGCGATAAAAAACGCCCTGACCGCCCTGCCGCAGGTCGAGTCCGCCGCGGTCGAGCGCGCGTACCCCGACGCGATAAAAATCACGCTCGTGGAATACAAGCCGTTTATGAAGCTCTTCACGCAGGTGTCGGGCAAGCAGCGCATTTTCATTATGACCCTCGGCGGAAAATTCTTCGAACCCGTCTGCATTCCGCCCGAAATGATAGACGCAATGCCCAAGCTCGAGGGCTGGAAGCCCGTCTTTTCGGGCAGCAGCCCCGCGGACTACAAGGCGGCGGGGAAAGTCGCGGAATTTCTGGAGGCGGCGTACAAATACGCGCCGCAGGAGGCTCGGGGCTGGAAGAGAATCGACGTGTCCGAGCTCGAGAGCCGCACGCTCCCGCTAATCTGTGTGCGCACCGACTCGGACATGGAAATCGTCTTCGCCCCCAAGGACTACAAAAAACAGTTCGAGCGGCTTGAATATATCTTGCGTTATCGCAAGGAAAATCCTTTAACTATCATCAAGCGTATAGACCTTTCGATAAAAGGCTGGGCACCCGTAAAAATCAAGACTTCGAAATGAGCGAAAGCAAAACAATAGCGGCGTTGGAAATCGGCACTGGCAAAATGCAGGTGTTCATCGGGGAAATTGTCGACAACAAAATGCTCAACCTCGTGGGCGTCGGACAGGCGGCGACGGACGGCGTGAAAAAAGCCGACATCATCGACGTCAAAAAAGCCGCCGAGCAGGCGCAGGCCGCGATTGTGATGGCTGAACGCTCGTGCAGCGTGCCGATAAAATCGGTGTGTCTGGGAATCAGCGGAACGCACATTCAGGGCTTCAGGAATATTGGGTCGGCGAGCGTCGCGGGCTCGGACGGAATAGTCCGCAAAAGCGACGTCGAGCGCGCCAAGGAGGACGCCAAAAGCAAAACCCTCCCCGAGGGCAGAAGCTATATCCACAGAATCTGCTGCGGATTCTATCTCGACGACGACAGATTTTCCGCCGACCCTGTCGGAGAACGCGCTTCGAGAATCGTCGCCGAATACTGGATGGTGCACGGCGACAGCGACAAAATCCGCGCGGCGATGCACGTCGTGCAGAGCTTCGGGCTGGAGGTCGAATATCTGGTGTTCTCGGGGCTGGCGTCGGCAATGGCGGTGACTTCGGCGGCGCAAAAGGAAAACGGCGTGCTGGTTGTCGACATCGGCTGCGGGACGAGCGACTACGCGTTCTACAAAAACGGTCTGCCCGTTCAGGTCGGGGTAATCCCCGTCGGCGGCGACCACATCACAAACGACCTTTCATTCGGAATTCGCCTGAGCCGCAAAAATTCCGAGCGCATAAAAACGCGCTTCGGCAAGGCGGTCATCACCAAGGACGAGCGCGACACGAAGTTCTGGAGTCTGGGCGACAAGCAGATAGGCGACAGGAAAATTCCGCTCGAGGCGATAAACAAGGTAATCCGCGCGCGCCTCGAAGAGCTGTTTTTGCTGCTGCGCCAAGATATGATTGAGCACTTCGCCGAGGGCGCGGTCAACGAAGTCGTCCTCACGGGCGGAACGTCGAAACTCGCGGGAATATGCGAGCTCGCCGAAGCCGTGCTCGAACGCCCCTGCTCGCTCGGAAAATTCGACGCGTCCGTCGCCGAAAACCTGCGCCATCAGGAGTTCGCAACCGCACTCGGGCTGCTCGAATACGCGCGAATGAAGGAGACGAAAGCCGACAGGCGCGGCGAATCATTCGCAGACAAACTCGCAAAAATTTTCAAAATATAATGGCGGAAGACAGACAGAAAATCCGTGTGCGCGTCGTCGGAGTCGGCGGCGCGGGCGTGAAAATCGCGGGGGCGATTGCCGCTTCGGGCGAGATCGCCGCAGACTTCGCCGCGGTCGATACCGACGCCGATTCCCTGCGCGACTGCCCCGTCGAAAACGCAGCCTGCATAGGCGCGTCGATTACAAACTCGATGGGCTCGGGCGGCGACGCGGCGGCGGCGAAGGAGGCGGCAATCGCCGACCTGGGCGTCCTAAAGCGCATAGCCGACGGCACGGACATTTTCATCTGCATAGCGGGTCTTGGCGGCGGCACGGGAAGCGTCGTCGCGCCGATTCTCTGCAAGCTCGCGGCGGAAAGTTCGGCGAAGCTCGTGGTTTCGTTTTCGCTCCTGCCGTTGTCGGTCGAGGGCTCTGACAAGGCGTCGCTCGCGCACCGTTCGGCGCGCTATATGCGCAAAGTCTGCGACGCCGCCGCGGTTCTGCCCAACGACATTATTTTAGCCCGCTCGAACCTCCCCGTCCGCGAGGCGTTCGACGCCGCGAATATGTATGTAATTTCCGCCGTGCGCGAAATCTGCGCGATGCTTTCGAAAAGCGGAATCGTCAACATCGACCTGCCCTCCTTCAAAAAAGTATTTTTCAAAAAAGGCAACCCGACTTTCTTCGGAATCGGCTGCGGAAGCGGCGCGAACGCCGTTGCGGACGCCGTGGGCGAGCTTTCCGTATCCCCGCTGATTAACGGCGGGAACGCAGTCGCGGCGGAAAGTCTTATGCTATCGCTGGTCTGCGGCGAGTCGTTCGGAATGAACCAAATGCAGTCGCTTTTCGAAAGTGCGGCAAAAACGTTCGGCGTTTCCGAAAAAATATGTTTCGGGGCAATAGTGGACAAGCGGCTCGGGGACAAAATAAAAGTCTGCGCGATGGGCATTGCCGCCGACGCTCCCGTCCAGCGCAAGATGGGCGAATTCGCCCCCGTAAAGCCCCAGCCCGCCGAGCCGACAACACCGACGCCAAATCTTCAAACGCCCGACCGCCCCGCGTCGGAGCGGGCTGTGCAGGTCGAACACGAAAAGCCGAAGCCCGCCCGTCAATTCGGCGCGGAGGAGCGTGCGCTACATACTCCTACGCCCGACGAAAAGCCCGCAGAAATAGTACGCGAAGAGCCGAAGAAAAAATCGCGCGGATTTTTCGGGTTCGGGCGTTCAAAACGTGCGGAGAAAGCAGCGCAGGAGGCAAGCCAGACGGAGCAGTCGGAATTTAAATTCGTAGAGATGTCGGAGCAGAGGGGCTTTTTTGCGGACACCCCCGTGAACATTCGCAAGGGCGAGGACTTAGACGTACCAACGTTCATGCGCCGCAACATCAAAATCAACTTAGGCTCTTAGATAAATAGTTGGTTTTGCCCCTGAACTTGAAACAAAAGTTTTTTTATTCTGCCCCTATGAATTTATCAGATATTTCAAAAAAGATTATCTTATTACAAAAAGAAAGAGAAAGTTGGAAGCATTGTTTAATTTATTGGATTCCGATACTGTTTTTAGCCAGTCCGTTACTTTATGCAGTATATTCACCCAAATGGGTTATATATTGGTTCACCGATTTTAATTGGGTTTTACCTTATGGCGGAGGATTCGGAGACACCGAAACAGTAATTGTTTCGAATGTAATAAGGGCTACCATAATGTTTATACCTGCTTACTCCTACTTAATAATAATGCATGCTATTTCAAAGAAAAACAGCATTATGGGAAAATTCGTTTTTTTATTTACCTACAATAACATTAACATTGGCTTTTATTATACTCTATTTCCCCAATAGAGTAATATCAATTATAAATAGCATGGGAAATACTTTTAGACGAGACCTTGCATTGGTTTGGACTACTTCTATTTGGTTTTTTGTAATAATGATTTCTTTGTTATTATTGTTGCCCCAGAGCAGCCCGAAAAAGCTTTGGAGTATTTATGCAATTGTTGTATTGAATGTAATTGTGGGCAGCTTTCTTGCGTCGCTTGCCCGTTGATTTGCCTTCTTTTTTAGCCAATCAACTTACCCCTTGCAAGTTCTGCCATAACTTTGGGTACAAATCAGAGTGGATATTAAAAAAGATGACACCGAAAGAATATCGATGTCACCTTTTGTCTAAATCAAAAAATTCCTTAATTGCGCATTTTTATTGCCCAGTTTTGGGATACAGTTTATTGCGCGAATCCTTTTTGTTGGTTGGGCGTTTTCGATTTTAAAGCTTTTTCAGCTTTTCCAAAAGCGCGTCTTTTGTCGCCATTCCCGAGATTCCTTTTTGCTGGGATTTCTTGAAGAATATTATCGTCGGGATTTGCGTTATTCCGAATCTGTCCGCCAACTGCGGTTCATCGTCCACGTTGACTTTGCAGATTGTCGCGCTGTCGCCCACTGTTTCGGCGAGTTCGTCGATTGTCGGACCGAGCATGCGGCACGGGCCGCACCACGGCGCCCAGAAATCGACGAGCACGGGTTTATCCGACGCTATCGCCGCGTCGAATGTTTCCGAGGTCAAATGTTTTACTTTGTTGGACATATTTTCTTTTGTTTAATTATTCGGATTATTCGACCCGAATTTAAGCGGTTTTGTTCGTCGATTTTATACGTCCAAAACAATCAGCACTGCGAACGCGATTGCTACCGCCGCCGCGAGGAAGTCCACCGCAACCGAAAGTGCGCTCGGCGAATCGCCCTTCTGCACAACGGGCATTGCCGCCTTTGCGCCTACTGCATTGAATGCGGGCTTTTTTATGTTGGCTTTCGGCAGAACTACCGCCTTGGGCGCGGGAAACGTCTGTGCTGCGGGAGCTTCGGGCAAAACGGGTTTCGGCGCTTCGGGGAGCACGGGTTTGACTTCGTTGGTCTGGTTTTCTGCGTTGATTTCTTCCGACATATTTTTTCCTTGGGGTAAAAAGTTGAAACAGCGGTTTGAGCCCGTTTGCCCAAGCCGCGCGCTTTCCATTCAATATCCCCATTTATTTTTCGATTTCAAGCTTTTTTGTGTTGATAAAAATCCGATTGGCGGGAAAATCCGAAACCATGATTGTTGATATGGACGTAAAGGCCGCCGCCGAGGAAATCCGGAAGCGTTTCGGCTACCTGTGGAAGTTCCTCGACATCGACCGCAAGCGCGTCGAAATCTCGGAGCTGGAGTCGAAGATGGCCGCCCCCACCTTTTGGGACGACCACTCCGCCGCCCAATCGGTCATTGCGGAGCTCACCCGCCTCAAAAATTTGGTAAATCCCCTCGTAGCCCTCAAAAAGCGCACCGAAGACCTTTCCGCGCTCTTCGAGCTTGCCGAGGAATCCGACGAAGACGCCGCCCTCGCGCAGGAGCTCGCCGACGAAACCTCCGCGCTCAAAAACGCCCTCGACACCGCCGAAATCGAATCCTTTCTCAGCGGCCCCCACGACTCGTGCAACGCAATTGTCACAATCCACGCGGGCGCGGGCGGCACGGAGAGCTGCGACTGGGCGGAAATGCTGCTTAGAATGTACCTAAGATGGGCGGAACGCCGCGGGTACAAGACCGAAATCGAGGACGTCCAGCCCGGCGAAGAGGCGGGGCTTACCCGCGTAACTTTCAGGGTCGTCGGCGCGAACGCGTACGGCTATTGCAAGGCGGAGCGCGGAGTCCACAGGCTCGTCAGAATCAGCCCCTTCGACGCCAACAAGCGCAGGCACACGTCTTTCGCGTCGGTCGATGTCATCGCCGAAATCGAGGACGACATCGATATGGACATCAAGGACGAGGATTTGAAAATCGACACCTACCGCTCGAGCGGCAAGGGCGGCCAGCACGTCAACAAGACCGAGTCCGCCGTGCGCATCACGCACCTGCCGACGGGCATAGTCGTGGCGTGCCAAAACGAGCGTTCGCAATTCAAAAACAAGGCGAGCGCGATGAAAATCCTCAAGAGCCGAATCTACGAAAAACTGCTCGACCAAAAGCGTACCGAGATGGACAGATTCTACGGCGAAAAGGGCGAAATCTCGTGGGGCAACCAAATCCGAAGCTATGTTTTCCAGCCCTACCAGCTCGTCAAGGACTTGCGCACGGGCGCGGAGACGGGCAATCTGCAGGCGGTCATGGACGGAGACTTGGATATGTTCGTGAACGCGTGGCTGCGCGCGGGTATGCCGACGGTCAGAAACAAAAACTACGCTACCGACGACGAATAAACTTTTATGCTCGACTGGCAGATAAAACCCCTATCCCGAAAATCGGCAGTCTCAGGACGCGAAATCCGCGCGGGCGATACAGTCGTGTGCGCGGTTTTTATCGACAAATTCGGGAATCTCGACAGGCTCGACTGCCACGCCGACGAATTCGACGAAAGCAAAATCGACGGGCGTATAATCGGCAAATGGGAGCGCGTCGTCAGCGCGCACCCCGAGGAGGACGAACGCGCCGCAAGGCGAATGGCGTTGTCGTCTTCGGAGGATTTTTTCGTTTCGCTCTTCGACGAATCGGCTGGGATCGAGACTGACGAGGCGGACGTAGTCAAGCAGATGCTCGCGCTGCTGTTGGAGCGCAAGCGCATTTTGCGCCCCGTAGGCAGACCCTCGGGCGGAATCCAAAAATACGTCCAAGCTTCGACAAAGCGCGAGTTCGACGTCCCCCAGCGCACTCTCGACGCCGACCTAATCGCAAAAATCCAAAGCCAGCTCGGCGCAATAATCATATAACTTTATGAAAAACATATTAAAGATAGCAACAACCGCAATTTTGGCGGCACTTTCCCTCTGTGCCTGCTCATCCAACGACGACGAAAAGAACGGGAAGCTTCTCACCTTCCACGTCGCAAACGACCGCTCGATTTCCGAGGGGCTCGCCCGCTACGACGTGGCAATGCCCTTCTCGGGTTTTGTCGTGCGAATGAACCGCGACCAGTTTATGTATACGGGCGACATCGCGCGCGTAGACTTGGCGGAAATCAGGCTCGTAGACGGGCCGATGACGGGGTTTCTCTTCACCTGCAACGAAAGGGGCAAAAAGCGTCTGCTGCAGGCGACAGCCGCGCATATGGGCGGATACATTGTCGTCATGTACGGCGGCGAACCCATCGGACTTCGCAAAATCGACACGACTATGGCGGACGGCTCGCTTTTCGTAAATATAGAGCTTCCGAAAGATTCCGACGTAAACAAATTCTACGACGAGCTCGCCAAGTCCATCGTGACAGTCGACAAGATTAAAAAGGACAGCGAAAACAGCTGGTAGGTTTTATGCGCGGATTACTCGCAGCATTTGCGTGCGTGCTGCCGTTCTTGGCGGCGCGCGCCGACTTGGTTTGGCCGACGGAATCCACCGCGTTCGGCAACGGCGCGGCGTACACGGAGTTTATCCAGCCGACAGCCAGCGGACGCCCCGAAAGCGGGCTTTTCGGCGATATCCGCAACAACGGTTACAATTTCCACGAGGCAATCGACATAAAACCGATTCGCCGCGACCGCAAAGGCGAGGCGCTCGACAGCGTGTTTTCGGCGTTTTCGGGAAAGGTTGTTTTGATAAACAAAGTGGCGGGCAACAGTTCCTACGGCAGATATGTAGTAATGGAGCACCCGCAGCTGGACGTAAACGTCTACACGTTGTACGCGCACTTGGCGGAAGTCGAGCCGACTCTGAAAGTTGGGGCAAAGCTTCCCGCAAAGAGCAGACTGGGGAAAATGGGGCGCAGCAGTTCGTCGATTCCGATAGCAAAGGCGCAGGCACACTTGCACTTTGAAATCGGGCTGATGTACGGCAACAATTTCAATTCGTGGTACTCGGCTCAGAAATATAAGAACAAAAATTACTTCGGCAACTACAACGGAATGAATTTGCAGGGGTTCGACCCGCTCGCATTCTACCAAGCGGCAAGAGGCGGGAAAATCGGGCACGGAATGGCTGGGTATATTCAAAGCCTGCCGACCGCGGCGATTGTGAGAGTCTACACGAAAAAAATCCCCGATTTCGTCCGCAATTATCCCGCGTTGGTGGACAACAACGGACAGAAGTGCGGGTGGGACATACATCTGACGTGGTACGGATTGCCGATAAAGTTCGAGCGGATAAAGAAGCCGAAAGCGGGCGCGAAAGAGGGGGAAGTGGAGATAGTATATTTTGATATGGCGGAGAAGAGCCGCAGGTGCAAGAGTCGAAAGATGATAATCTTAGACAAGCGCGGCAATCCCCAACTTACAAGGGTTGGGAAAACACTGTTAGCTAAACTGGGCTTGTGAAATTACCGTCGATACGGCTGGCGCACCTTGCGCCCGCCGTATCAAGCCCGATTTCACACGCCCCGACTAAGGTGAAAAAAAAAGAGGAGTAAAAACTCCTCTTTTTTTTCGCCTTAGTCAGCCCACTTCCAAGTGATCTTGGCTTCCGCCTTCACGGCACTCGCCTGCTGCTTGCGCTTGCGCGAAGCCAAGAGTCTCTGTCTTTGGGGATTGGGTTTCTTGCCCGCGCCCTTGTTGTTGCACTTGTGCTTTGCGCACGACGACCATTGAATAAGTCCGCTCATTTTGATTCTTTCCTGTTTTTGTTAAAATGAAATTATTTAAGCGTGCTAATTTAGTGTTTTTATCCTCGCATTCCAGCTTTTTTTTTATTTTTTTACAAAAAACGCAACTTTTCCGCCCAAGCGCCGTTTAACGATTACGGAATTTTTTATATAGACTATGCAAACAAGCCCGAACAAAACGGCAACCGCCGAACGGCACACGCCCGACACCTGCGCCGATACCGACGCACTGCTTATGACGCAGGTCGCGCAGGGGTCGGAACACGCGCTGCGAATGCTCGTCGAAAAGTGGAAGAATCCGCTCGCGAACTATTTTTACCGTTCGGTTCGCAACGCCCACACTGCGGAGGACTTGACCCAACAGACTTTCATCAACCTCTACAAGGCGCGGGCACACTACACGCCGAGCGCGAAATTTTCTACCTATATATTCCACATAGCCCGCCGCGTCCTGATAGGCGAATTCAGGAAGTCCGCCTGCCGCCCGAGCCAGCCGACCGACCCCGCCGACATCAACGCGCCCGCCGAAAATTCGGGAGAGCGCGAAGCCGCCGAGCTCGAGGAAATTTTTTACACAACCCTACAAATCCTGCCCGAAAACCAGCGAACCGCCATTTTGCTCTACAAGCAACAGGAGCTTTCCTACGAGGAAATCGCGGAGGCAATGGAGGCGTCGGTATCGGCGGTAAAGACGTGGATATTCAGGGCGAGAACCGCATTGAGGGAGGCACTGAAAAATGGATAGAGACATTATAATAGACGAACTGCTCGGGCAAAAGCCCCTAATTTGCGCCGACAAATTCGCGGACGAAACCGTGGCGCGTATAAAAGCGGAAGCGGAGTTAGACGCAAGGCTCGACGAAAAAATCGACATATTGCTGAAAGCCGACGCGCCGATAACTCTCGGGACGGATTTCGACGAGAGGGTATGCGGACTTGCGAAGAAAAAGCGTCCGAACGTAGCGGCGATGATAGCGTATACGGCGACGGCGGCGTGTGCGATGTTTGCGGCGGGGACAGTATTTTGGCAAAGAACGCCGACGACGGATTTCGACAAAAGCTACGAGCAGATGACACAGGTAGCGCAGGAAATCTCCGACCTATCGCTATTCATAATCCAAGAAGACTTCCTGTCAGGCTTGTGAGCGGCAGTGCCGCTTCCATTGAAGGGGGCAAAGCCCCCTTACGGCGATTGGCGTAGCCAATTGCGCCTATCCCCTCAGAACGGAAGTTTTCTCCAGTCCTACGTACGCACGCCATCGCAGTTTTTTCCCAAAGCCACCGTCTGAACGTAGCCTGAACCCGAAAACGTGGGGCAATTGGGAGGGGATTGGCGATTTCTGCTTGCAGAAATGCCAGCGACAGTTAAGCCCCCTTTCCGAGGCGACATGCCTTTTCGAGGGGCTCTGCCCCTCGAGCTCCCCTACTTCGTAAATTAAAATTGCTATGCTTTTTTGGGACAAACGTTGTCCTTTCGAGGGACTCTGCCCTCGAGCTCCCCTAAGGGTTTTGAACTTGGACATAAAAGAGCTGCACGGTAGACTTATTTAGTACTCAAAAATTTTGGCACTCTCCCCTCGATTTTTTTACAAATCTGCCGATTTTTAAATTCCCCACAAAATCTCACTATAATAAAACACAGGCATTGAGGGGATAGGCGCAATTTGCGGAGCAAATCGCCGTAAGGGGCAACGCCCCTTCTATGG
>DJPO01000072.1 GCA_002437405.1 Opitutia bacterium UBA6410
CACGCGCCCAGCGGGGGTAGGAAAAATTGGGAAAGCCAATTTTTCCGTAGGGGGCAAGACCCCCTTTTTATAGTCAGCGCGCAAAATTGCTCCGCAATTTTGCTCACTATTACCTCTTGAGGAATTCTATGTCTTTTTTTACGTTTAATACGGGGTCGACCGCTGAACCATCCTCAATCACAAAATAGCCGTCAAAACCCTGCTCGTCAAGCAGCTCGAGAATCTGCTTTAGCGGCAACACACCCTCTCCGTATGCAACCGTCGGGCTGTTGAGCTTGCCGAATTCCTTGATGTCTTTGAAATGGATTTCCACGAGCCTGTCCTTTACGTCCTTGAACGCCTGAATGTTGTCGATTCCCGAAGTCGCCCATGCCCCGTTGTCGGCACAGACGCCCACATGCTTGGTGTCCTTTATTAACTCCATGACAACCTTCGGGTTGTAGTAGTCGTTGCCGCTGCCTCTTTGGTGGCAGTGGATTACCATTTTAAGCCCGTATTCGGCGAGCAGTTTGTCCCAAATCGGGAGCAAATCCTTGCCGTCTTCCGTCGCGATTACGGGAATGGAAAATTCTTTGGCGAACTCGCATATCTTGCGGATATTTTCTTCGTTCCTGCCGCTGGAAACGCCGTAGCCCGTGATTTTGAAACCGTTGTCGGCGAGCAGCTTTTTGACGTACGCTTTCTGCTCGGCGTTCATATAGTGGATAAACATCGCGTTGCCGAACTTGCCGCCGATTTTCTGACCGGGGTAGCATTCGAGCGAGCGAATGTCGGTCTGCTCCTTGAGCATTTTTACAGTGTCGGTCAGCGTGTGGTTGTGGAACGTCCACGTCTGAACCGCGACCTTACGCGGAGCTTTTTGTTTGGCGTTTTCGGCGGAAGCGCAGCCGCCCATAAGCACGGCGGCGGAAACGAGAAGTAGCAATATTTTTTTCATACGCGCAGATTCGTAATACGGGCGGCGCGGCGGCTCAAGCTTTTTACCCCGAATTTTTGCAAAATGTCATTTTAATACAAATTTTCGGCAAATTTTTCTTTCGGGCACAAAAAACGGGACATCGGCCAACCAATGCCCCGCTCGAAAAATCATAAATTTCTATCGCCCGAACTTCGGGAGGAACGTTTTTAAAACCTCTGTCTGCGCCGAGCTCGGCAAGCCCGAACGCACGACGCACTCCGCGAATTTTACGGGGTTCATCGCCCCGTGCACGGCTGCCGCCTTGAACCCCTCCGCCGCGAGCTTCCCGTTGCCCTTGGCGACGGACGCCGAAAGGGAACAAATCGACTCGGGCGGGAATTTCGACAATCTGAAAAGATTTTCGAGGACGAAATTCAGCCCCTTTTCGGGCTCGCCGACCGCCGCGAAATATTCGGCTATCGGGACGGCGCATTCGGAGATGTCGCCGCTTTTCGGGAGGGTCGAAACCGCGAGCGCGATTGTCTTGTCCGCGAGCTGCTTGTCGGCGTCGGACACAACTTTCGCGAAATCCGCAAGCACTGCGGCGCGGTCGGCGGGATTTTCGGAATCAAAGTCCGCTCTGCCGCGCAACGTTTCCGAAATCTTGGCGAGAGCCTCGAAATTTTCGGGGGAAATTTTCGACGCCGCCGACTTTTTCTGCATGGGGGTCTTGGCGCACAGGAGCAGGCGCGCGTACCCGAGCTCCCGAGCATGGGCGTCCTTAACGGTGTCGAGAACCGAGCCTGCCGCGCCGAAGTACCCGCGCTCGGCTACAGCCCCCGCGATTTTCGCGAGAAATTCGTTTTTGCGCGCCCCCTCGGGCAGGCGCGAGGCAAGCGCGATTGCCTGCATATAGTTTTCGGACTTTCCCGCGGCGTCGGCGGTTTTCAGAAAGGCGGATTCGAAGAGCTGCGGGTCGGATACCGACTTCGCGATTTCGACGGCGTCGCCGCCCAGCCCCGCGTCGGCGTATATTTCGACCAGCTGCGAATTCGCCGAGTCGCGCGTATGCGCGTTCGAGATTTTCGCGATGTTCGCGCGCGCAATATCGAGCAGCTTTTTGAATTCCGCAAATATTTCGTCCGAGTCCGCCTTTGCCGCGCGCGACATTTCCGCGAGTTTTGCGACGACCGAAATATCGTAGCCGACGATTGCCGCCTTTGTCTTGGCGTCGTCCAAAAAGAATTTTTTGTCGGCGATTTTTTTCGGCTCAACGGTTTTTTCTTTTTCCGCCGCGGGCTTCGGGGCGGTTGCGGCGGCGGGGGTTGTGCGGGTATCGACGCCCGAGTTTGCGGCGGGGCAGATTTCGGAGAGCGATTTTACGAGGGAATCGTATTGCGTCTTTTGGGCGTCGTTTTCGGCGCGGCTGGATTGGTCTTTGGCAAAGCGCGCAGCCTCCCGAACATCGTCGGGGCGCAGGTTTGCGTTTACCAAAACAGGCCACAGAAGCCCGAGTTTTTCGAATTTCGGGTCGGTCAAAAGTCCGAGTTTTTCGGGAAGTTTTTTGCAGAACCACTGGTATTCGACTCCCCCGAGACGCAGCTGGGGGTCGGAGACGATTCGGACGGCGATTTCGGATTCGGGGTAGTCGGACAGGATTTTCGCGACTTTCGCCGACGCCGAGTCGCACAGTTTTTTCGCCGCCGCGTAGTCCGCCGCGTCGTATGCCTGCGCCGCGCGCGAGACTTCCTGCGAGGCTGCGACGTATTCGCGGTTTGCCGATTTGTCGGGCGACGCCGAGCACGCCGAAACTGCGGCAATGCTCGCCGCCAAAATTATCGTAAAAATTTTATTCATATTTTATATATAGGGGGAAATGGGGAATTTTGTCCCCTACAACATACCGATTCCGCCGCCGACAGTTCAAGTAAAATAAACGCGCCAAGCGGCAAAAAAGAATTGATTAACTCCGCCTTTCCCCCCAATATTCAATTTTCAAACACAAACCAATCAGCATACATATGAATAGACGCGATTTCACAAAAACAGCATTAACGGCGGTCTGCGCGGCTGCGGCTGCCCCGACGGCGGTGTTCGCCCAATCCGAAAAAAAGGACGCCCCTTTTAAATACAAATTTGCGCCGAATCTCGGGCAATGCAGGGAGACTTGCAAGGGAATGTCGCCCGTCGAAAAAATCCAGTATTTTTATGACCGCGGCTTTCGCGCGCTCGAAGACAACGGTATGCCCGGACGCCCGCGCGACGTTCAGGACGCGATGGCGAAGAAAATGGAAAAGCTCGGAATGGAGATGGGCGTTTTCGTGGCGCACGCCGAGTGGGGCAATGCCTCGATGACAGGCAACCGTCTCGACATGAAAAAGCGTTCGCGCGACCCCAAGGCGTGCCAAGAATACTGGGCGGACAAAATGAAGAATGTCTGCGAGCTCGCAAAGCGCGTCAACGCCAAGTGGTGCACTGTTGTCCCCGGACTCGAAGACCCGTCGCTCGAGCCCGAATACCAGTTTGCGAATGTGGCGGAGCATCTGAAGCGCATTTGCGAAGTTCTCGAAAAGAACAACGGGCCGACGATTGTTCTCGAGCCGCTGAACATCAAGAACCACCCGAGCCTCTGGCTGAAGCGGATTCCGCAGGCGTATGCGCTCTGCAAGGCGGTAGGAAGCAAGCACTGCAAGATTCTCGACGACCTATACCACCAGCAGATAACCGAAGGGAATCTGATACAAAATATGGACACGGCGTGGGACGAAATTGCGTACTTCCAAGTGGGTGACGTGCCGGGGAGAAACGAACCGACAACGGGCGAAATAAACTACAAAAACGTCTTCAAGCACATTTGGGACAAAGGGTATAGGGGGATTATCGGAATGGAGCACGGTCAAAGCGACTGGAGCAAAGCCGGCGACGAAAAGCTGATTACCGCCTACCGTTCCGTCGACCTGATTTGACGAACGCTTTTGGGCTAAAAATTAGCCGCTAAAAAAAGGGCAAAACTCTCACGTATGTCTAATACGCCACGAGCTTTGCCCTTTTTTTGCGTCTAATTTTTAGCTCCAAAATCGTTGCGTCAAATCGGGTTGCCGTTTCGACTGTTTGGGGTTTTTTGCGTAGGGAAGTTTTTTTCTATTTTTTCGGTTTTTGCCGCTACTTTGTTTTTTGCGGGGAAACTCTTACGTATGTCTAATACGCTGCGAGCTTCCACGCTTTTTTGCGTCTATTTTTTAGCTCCAAAATGGACTCGCTCGCTTGGTTGCGCTTGCGCGCAATCCGCGCTGTTCTCGCCCCTTCGGGGTAATTTGCTTCGCAAATTATCCTTCTCAAAAGCTTTATTTTATAACCTCGCTAACGCTTCGGATAAAATAAACTTTTGCGTTCGTTGCGTCAAATCGGGTTGCCGTTCGACGGTTTTTTTGGGGGTTTTTTGCGTGGGGGAAGTTTTTTTCTATTTTGCGGTTTTTGCCGCTACTTTGTTTTTTGCGGGGAAACCCTTACGTATGTCTAATACGCTGCGAGCCTTTTTTGTGTCAAATCGGGTTGCTACTCAGATTGTTGTTTTGGGCTGGAACGCGATGGCGTGCGTACGTAGGACTGGAGAAAACTTGCGCTTTGTGGGGGATAGAAGTATTGGCGTAGCCAATCTTCGTAAGGGGCTTGCCCCTTCTATGGAGGCGGCACTGCCGCTTTCACGCGCCCAGACAAGGAAGGCGGGATTGGGTTCCCAATCCCGCCTTGGGGACAAGTCCCCTTTTAGCACGCTAAAATTCTATACCTATCTGCGCGGATAGTACGTGGATATGCGCGTAATAGTCGCCGCGCAATGTCGTCGGTACGGGCGCCATCTCCGTTCTGTCCATTGAACTGTCTATTACGAAAATATACGAGTACGCCAAGTCGAACGAAATGTTTCCGATTTTGTAGCCCAGCCCGCAGCTCGCCCAGATTCTGTCGGAGCAGGGGATTCTCGACGTGCGGTTTTTCGCTCCGTTTACGGGGCTTTCGTCGTACGCCGCGCCGATTCTTATCGTAAGGTTTTCGATTTCCTCGGGGTAGTAGTGGAAGCCCAGCGCGACTCTCGAGGCGTCGTCCCAGTTTTCGGGAATCGTAATCGTTCCCGAGCTTGCTCCTTCAATCGTAACATTTTCGAAAACCGACCAGCGCGTGTATGCGTATTCCGCCATAACCGCGAACTCGCGCAGCGAGCCGCGCAGACGCTGGTAAATGCCCACCGTGAAAGTGTCGGGCATATACATGTCGGCGGTGATGTCGTTGCGGGCTACGTCGTTGAGGTGTTCCGCGCCGCTTAGGTTGTGCGAAACTTTGCCGCGCCACGCAAAGCCGAAACGCCCGTCTTCGGCGTATTTAATCGTGAAGCCCGCGTTGCCGCCGATGCTCCAACTTTGCCCCGTGTAGTCTATAATCATATCGGAGGGCGAGCCCACCAAGACCCCAGGGATTGCGCTCGAGAGCGAGCAGTACGCGAATTGCGCACTCACGCCGCCGCCGATTGAAAGCCAGTCGGTGACTTTGTAGGCAAAGCCGGGGTTGAAGTCGGTCGTATAAAGATAGCTGCGCGAGCCTTGAATCCTGCCGAACCAGTCGGTGTTGTATTTGGATTCAAGTCCGTAGGGCGCGGTAATCGAGAGTGTCCCGTAGATGTCTTCCGTGAACCTGTGCATCGCGTAGAA
Source organism: Opitutia bacterium UBA6410 (assembly GCA_002437405.1). Taxonomy (GTDB): domain Bacteria; phylum Verrucomicrobiota; class Verrucomicrobiia; order Opitutales; family Intestinicryptomonadaceae; genus Merdousia. The sequence goes on from DJPO01000072.1 coordinate 5,602, forward strand.
ATTGGGGACGAGTTCGTTCGTGCCGCAGGAGCCGTGCCTGCTGCCCGATGTCAGAATCGCGGGCGTCGAGCCTGTGTCGTTGACGCAAAGAGTGGGGAGAACCGCCGAGAGCACCGAGTCCACGCGCGTGCCGCCGACTTCGAGCGACGTACACGCCGCCGCGGACGGATTCCAGAACGCAGCGGAGGCGTCGTTGTTGGCATTGACGGTTGCGCCCGCCATTGCGTTGCCCATATTGCCCGCGCCCTGCTCGATGATTTGGTAGCCTGCCGCGAAAGCCGCATTTGCCGCGACAAGTGCCGCCGCGGCGAGAATAATGTTCGTATTTTTCATAAACGTATTCATTAAAAAATGAATGAGCGTTCACTGTCAAATAAAAAATGAACGTCCATTCACTTTCGGGCTTCTTCCGCGCGTTTCGGGTGTATGAAAAAAATCTCCTTTATAGGATAGGGAGCGATATTCGGGGGACGGAAAGAGTTGCGGTAAATTGTTGAAATCTTTTTCGGGGTTGCTATATTGACGCGCACAATGGGTAATATTTTCGGAAAAATTTTCAGAGTCGCCACATTCGGCGAAAGCCACGGAGCGGCAGTCGGCTGCGTAATCGACGGGTGTCCGTCGCGCATTCCTCTTTCTCGGGAGGATATACAGCGCGAGCTCGACCGCCGCAGACCCGGCCAGAGCGCGGTTTCGACGCCACGCGCCGAATCCGACGCCTGCAAAATTCTCTCGGGCGTGTACGAAGGCTTGACGCTCGGGACTCCCATTTGCGTTGTCGTCGAAAACTGCGACCAACGCTCGGGCGACTACTCGGAAATCGCCAAGCTTTGGCGTCCGTCGCATGCCGATTTCACCTACGACGCCAAATACGGACTGCGCGACCCGCGCGGCGGCGGCAGAAGCTCCGCCCGCGAGACAATCGGGCGCGTGGCGGCGGGGGCGGTTGCCCGCAAGATTTTGGGCGACGGCGTGTCAATCCGCGCGTGGGTCGAGAGCGTCCACGCAATCTCGATGCCCCAGCCTGCGCAAACGCCGACGGAAGCCGAAATCGAGGCGTCCCCCGTGCGCTGCCCGCACCCGCAGACCTCCGCGAAAATGGAGGAATTCATAAAAAAGGCGCGCAGCGAGGGCGACAGCGTCGGCGGGGTAATCCGCTGCCGCATCGAGGGTCTGCCCGCGGGGCTCGGCGACCCCGTTTTCGACAGGTTCGAGGCGGATTTGGCAAAGGCGATGCTTTCGATTCCCGCGAGCAAGGGTTTTGAGATAGGCTCGGGGTTCGCCGCCGCGCGCATGTTCGGCTCGCAAAACAACGACATTTTCGCGCTCGACGAAGCGGGCAATCCCACGACCCTCACGAACCGTGCGGGCGGTGTGCTCGGCGGAATAACGTCGTCGCGCCCAGTGGATTTCAGGGTTGCGTTCAAGCCCACCGCGACAATCGCGAAGGAGCAGGACACGCTTTCCACCGACCTCAAACCCGCGAAAGTCGTCGGGCGCGGACGCCACGACCCGTGCGTTCTCCCGCGCGCCGTTCCGATAGTCGAGGCGATGGCGGCAATCGTCGCGGCCGACGCACTTTTGATTCAGCGCACCGTGCGCATTTAGAAAGGCAAAAATATGTCCATACCCGCTTATTTCATATTGGGCACCCCGACTTCGGGGCGCAGGGGAATCGTCTGGAACTCGATAGACGCGGGTTCGCTCGACGGCGATTTCTCGATTGTGTTCGTCTCCGAAAACGAGTCTCCGTCGGACTTCGACGCGACAATCGCGAAGGCGGACAACGCGGGAATCGTCAAATATTCCGACACGTTCGACGCCGCCGAAAAACTCGCCGCGCTCGATCCCGAAAAAATCACGAGGGTGTTTTTTATTGCCGATTCCACGAAAAATCCCGCCGACGAGGTCGAGGGCTTCAAGTCGCTCGTGGACGGCGGGGCGATACGCTTGGCTCGGATTTGGTCGGTTGTAGACTGCTCGATGTACGAGAAATTCCCCAAGCAGACCGCAAAATATTTGGATATGCTCGCGCACTTCGCCGACTGCGTCGTGCTCTCGCGCCGCTCGGGCGCGTCGAACAGGAGCGTCGAGGATCTGCGCGCCCACTGGGAAAAGATGCGACATCCGCACCTTGTCGAATACGCCGACAAGAAATTCGCGACAAAGTCCCCGATGGAAATGCTCGTCGAGGAAGCCCGCAGAATTTCGATGCTCTTCGACGAATTCGATCCCGTTGACGAACTCGAGCTCGACGACGAAAACCTGCCCGAAGAGCCGTTTTCGCTCGAGCGCAAGCCCGACCCGTATTTGGTAAAGCTCCAAAACTCGATGCGGGCGAACCCCATCGAAAACCCCGCGCAATACGCGCTAAAAGCAAGGGAAATGGAAAATGAAAAAATTTAATTTAAGCGAAAAAATAGCCGCGAGCGTCCGCGGACTCTCCCCCTACACCCCCGGCGAACAGCCGTCCGACGGCGGCTGGGTGAAACTCAATACCAACGAACTGCCCTATCCGCCGTCCCCGCGCGTGCGCGAGGCGATAATGGCGGAAATCGGCGCGGACGGCGCAAACCTGCGCCTGTATCCCGACCCGTGCTCCCGCGCGCTGCGCAGGGCGGCGGCGGAATACTACGGGCTTTCGGGCGAATGCGCGTTCGCGGCGAACGGCTCGGACGACGCGCTGAATCTGGCAATCCGCGCGTTCTCCGACTCGAATCTGAAAATCGCGACAATCGACCCGAGCTATTCGCTCTACCCCGTGCTCGCGGAAATGCAGGGCTCGGAGATAATCGAAATCCCGTTCGACCACACGGAGATTCCCTACGAAAAGATTTTCGCGAGCGGCGCGAACATATTTTTCTTCACCAACCCCAACGCCCCCACGGGCAAGGGCTTCGGCTTGGACGCCGTCGCGCGGCTTTGCGAAAACTTCGACGGAATCGTTTTGGTGGACGAAGCCTACGCGCCGTTTGCGGGGCAGTCGGCAACCGCGCTCGTCGAAAAGTACGACAATTTGATTGTCCTCGGGACGTCGTCGAAAGGCTGGGGGCTGGCGGGCATGCGAATCGGCTGGGCGTTCGCCCAACCCGCGCTTATCGAGGTTCTCGACAGAGTGCGCGACAGCTACAATCTCGACAGGCTCGCGCAGGCGGCGGGCGTCGCCGCGCTCGGCGACAAAGCCTACCACCTCGAGTGCGTCCGAAAGGTGGTCGAAGAACGGGCGGCGACCGAAAGATTCTTCGACGAAATCGGCTGGAAGTATGTCAAAAGCTCCTCCAACTTCATTCTCTTCGAGCCCTCGCGCGCCGATATGCAGCCGTCCGCCGCAGCCGCCGCGTCGCTCTTCGACTTCCTCCGCTCGAAAAAAATACTCTTGAGATATTTCGCCAAAAGTGAAAACGTCAACAAGTCAATCCGTCTGACCGTGGGTACGCCCGAACAAATGAAGGCGTTCAAGGCGGCGGCTCTCCAATGGAAGGAAGGCATAAAATGAAGCCAAGAACCTCGAAAATCGTCCGCAAGACAAAAGAAACCGACATTAGTCTCGAGCTGAATGTGGACGGCTCGGGCGCGTACGAAGTCAGCACGCAGATTCCGTTCTTCGACCATATGCTCGAGCTCTTTTCGCGCCACGGGCTCTTCGACCTGAAAATCGCCGCAACGGGCGACGTGGACGTAGACTACCACCACACTGTCGAGGACGTGGGAATCGTGCTCGGGCGCGCGTTCCGCGAGGCTCTCGGCGACAAGGCGGGTATCCGCAGGTACGGATTTTTCATTTTGCCGATGGACGAAACGCTCGTGCGCGTCGCGCTCGACCTCTCGAACCGCCCCGTGCTGGTCTACGAGCTCGGCGACAAAGACGCGAGGGTGCGCGACTTCAACGTCTCGCTCTGCCGCGAATTCTTTCAGGCGTTCGCCAACGAGGCGGGCGCGAACCTGCACATCAAGCTCGAATACGGCGGCGAGCCGCACCATGTTGCGGAGGCGGCGTTCAAATGTTTCGCAAAAGCATTGCGCAATGCGACGGAAATCGATACGCGTCTGAACGGCGCGCTTCCCACGACAAAAGGGGCGATTTAGACATGGCAAAAAACACTGCCATTATCGACTACGGAATGGGGAATCTGCGCAGCGTCCTGCGGGCGTGGGAGGCAGTGGGCGCTGCGGCGCGCCTGATTTCCAAGCCCTCCGAAATCCACGCGGACGACCTGCTTGTTTTCCCTGGGCAGGGCGCGATTGCCGACACGATGAAGCTGCTGAAGTCCACGGGCTTCGACTCCGCGATACGCGACTGGATTGCGGCGGACAAGCCGTTTTTCGGGATATGTCTCGGCTTGCAGGCGCTCTTCGACTATTCGGAAGAGGGCGGCGGAACGGAGTGTCTGGGGATATTCCGCGGGACGGTCAAAAAGCTGGTTTTGCCGAAGGGCTACAAAGTGCCGCACATGGGCTGGGACAACGTGGATTTCAAAAGAAGCGGAAGGGAAAAGCTGCTGGAGGGAATCGACGGGAAGGATCAGTTCTATTTTGTGCACAGTTATTATGTAGACACGGAGAATGAGGACATAATCTGGGGCACGACGGAATACGGCGGGCAAAAGTTCACGAGTGCAATCGCCAGGGGCAACGTAGTAGCCACGCAATTCCACCCCGAAAAAAGCCAGACGAAAGGGTTGCGGTTATACGAGAACTTTTTTTTGGGCGCGTGAAATCACCGTTGATACAGCGTTTCGGGGAAGAAACTGCAATGGGTACGTAC
>DJPO01000065.1:0-12680 GCA_002437405.1 Opitutia bacterium UBA6410
TCCACAATCTTTGACGAAGAGCCGAGAAATCGAAGCTTTGATGACAAAGCCCAAGCTTACCAAAGCCGAAGACGATTATCTTGAATTGCTTTTCGTCCTCGTCGAAAACTTCGAAAAGAAGGCGTATCCGTTGCCCAAGCCTACGCCGCAGGAAATGGTGCAATACCTTATGGACGAGTTCGGCTACACGAAAAAAGACCTCGAAAAACAGCTTGGCGCGCCGTCGCGGGTTTCCGAATTTCTGAACGGGAAACGCAAGCTAACGCTCAATATGATTCGCAACTTGCACAAAAACTGGGGCGCGCCCGTCGAAGCGTTGATATAATAAAAATTCAATCTATTCTCCCTACAAAAAAAGCGGTCGGCTTTGCTCCGACCGCTTGGGGATAAAAATCCGCTATTTTGAATTTACCAGAAAATTTCTGATTCGGCACGCGTTCCCGACGCTTTTCGGATTTTTTTCGCCCGAGATTTTCAGAACCAATTTGTGCTTTCCCGCCGCCAAATCGTCCGCGAGCATGTATGCCCACGGGAGGTGGTAGTCTTTGCTCCATTGGGTGAACGTGTCGAGCTTGCGGAAGGGCGCGCCGTCTATCGAGTACTCCAAAATTCCCGCGTCGGGGCCGGTCGTGCAGAAAATCCCGATTGCCGTTCCGTCGAAATCGAGGTTCAGCGTCGCGCCAGCAGTTTCGGCGACCAACATCGAGACTTCGACGAATCCGTTGCGCGTCCGCGCTTTGGGGGCGTCGGGGCGCGGAGTCCATTTGGGGTCGAGCTTCCAGCCCGAGACGATTTCCGCATTTTTTATGTCCAGAAATTTCCCGTTCGAGTAGCTGAATTTGTCGAGCGGGGCGGGGATTTTATGCGGCGCGGGGGTTTTGTCTTTCGATTTCAGATAAAGCTCGTCGATAATCCGCGCGACGGCGGCGGCGTAGAATTTGTGCCCGAACGGCTTGGGGTGCGTGCCGCCGAATGTGTCCCAGTCGAATTCGCCGTCCTTCATTCTCTGTGCGATTTCGGCGACGAGGTCGGCGGACGGAATGTCGTAGTGCTTGGCGACCTTTTCGTGGTTCTCGACGACGTCGATTTTCCCGCCGCGCTGGGCGGGGGCGATGAACGGGTCGTAGATGAAGTGCAGCATTATTATGTCGCACTCGGGGTTGGCTTCGAGCGCGTGGCGCACGACGCCCTCCATTCCGCGGATTTGCGCGGTTGCGCCGAATCCGTTTGTGTGGTCGTTGACGGCGGCTTCGACAAACATTAGGTCGATTTTCCCCTTTTGCAAAACGTCGTTTTCGAGCCTGAAGGCGTGCGGCGTGCTGCCCGTCGAGCCTATCCCCGCGTAGACAAATTCGAATTCTGTGAACGGAAAACGCCTTTGCAGGTCGGCGGAGACCATATTGCGCCACCCCTGCATTTCGGTAATCGAGCCGCCGACAAACGCCACGCGCCCGCGCTTTTGCGGCTCGAATTTCGCGAGGGAATTTGTGAGGCTTCCGCGCAGGTTGACGCGCTGCTTTTGCATATACGAGGGCTGCCTGCGGTTCATATAATCGACCGAAATTTGCGGGTTGGGGAGGCCGTGTGGGTGGTGCCCGACCTTCGGCTTTATACTGAGCTCGCAAAGCCCGCCCGCCTTTACGAAAAGATTTCTGTATTTTTTGCCGTTCGACTCAAACGGAACTTCTTTGTCCGAGTCGCCGCAGACGAGCCACACGGGCTTACCCGACTTCGCGAGGTTTTCGTAATTGTCGATGGGAGAGCCCTTTGTTTGACCGTTGTCGGGCATTTCCCAGTTTTTGTAGTACTCAGCGCGGAGATTTGCGAGATAGTCGGGCTTGTACGGGGCTTTCATCGGCCAGACGGCGAAGTCGCAAACTGGGGCGTCGGCGTAGGCGACGGCGATTTTGTCGGGGTTGCGGTTTGCCCAGCAAAGCGTGTACGCGCCCCCGCGGCTCATTCCCTCCATGTTCACCTTTTCGTTCAGCCCGAACTTTTTTACGACGAAATCGTAAAATTTGTTGCCCAACTCCATCGACTTCGGGCTTGCGTAATAATGGGTAAATTCGCCGAAAACAAAATAGTAGCCTGCGTCGAGCATCGCCAAGTCGAATGCGGGGAATGCCTCCATAAACGCGGGCTTCCAGAGCCACGCCTTGTCCGCGCGCGGCTTCTTCGGCTTGACGACTATCCCGTGGACTCCGTTTAGCGTAAAATATTCGGCGTCGTGCCCCTTCCAGTTTGTGGGGTAGGTTTTCGTTTCGCCAATCGGCGCAGCTTGGGCGACAGCTGCAAGTGCGGAAAGCGCAAGCAAAGAAATCAATTTTGTTGTCATAGTGAAACGATGTTTTAAATAATAAAATAGTTTGTCAATAAAATACGCTTTTAATTTTTCTCAGGTATTTGTGATTTGGGAGGAAACGCTACACCTGCCTTCCTTGTTTTTGGGATATTTTCTTAAAAAAATTCAAATTCATTCTTGTATTGAAATGTGATGTAATGTATTCCAACAAAATATGAGGGAAAATTTGATAGATACGCTTTCCGTTATCCGCGAAATAGGTTCGGGCGGTTTTGGTCGGGTCTATTTGGCGAAAGCCCCGTCGGGCGAATTGTATGCGTTGAAACAAATTTATACGACAGACCCGGCTTACTATAAAAAGGAAATAAAATCCTTAAAACTTTACAGCAAACTAACTCGGCAACTCGAGGCAAAAAATATAATCCCGATTTTGGACGTCCGAATTACCGACACGGTTGTAGAGTATCTGATGCCGCTTTCGGACGGGATTGGCGCAGATTCCCCGCTCAATCAATCGTGGAAGCCCAAGACACTCACGTCGCTCGTTCTGACCCGCTACGAATCGGGCGGGACGTTTACGGCGAAGGAGGTTGTCGAAATTTTCAAGCCGCTCTTGGAGGCGGTTGCCGCGCTGAACGAAGCGGGATTTATCCACCGCGACATCAAGCCCGACAACATTTTGTTTATCGGCGGCCAACCGTATATCGCCGACATCGGGTTGTTGCGCGAGGACACCGATAGCGCGAGTTCAGTCGGGACTCCCGTTTATTCCCCGCCGTCGTGGTACACTAAAATAGCGGGCAATCCCGATATGTGGGGGATTGCGACGACGCTGTATTTCTTCCTTTCGGGAAATTCGCCCGACACGATAGGCCGCCCGAACTATATGTTCCCGAGCACGAAGGAAAAAATGCCCAAGGACGACATCAAAGCGTGGCATCATTTCCACAGGGTAATTCTGCGCGCCACGCGCGAAAATCCGACCGAACGCTATTCCACGATTTCCGATCTTGCCACCGATATTTTGGATACAAAAGAAAAGCGCAATGTCGTATATTTTTCGGAATACGCAACGGTTCAGCAATCGACGTCCATATTTTTGACAAGCGGGAGGGTAAACCGCAAAACCTATACGCTCTGTTTTATTTTGCTGTTTATACTCATAAATTTGCAAGGGTCTTATAATTCCGAATATGTCGTGGTGGGAACTTTTCTTGCGCTTATTCTTCATTGGCCTTTGTTTTCTTTATGCGCCAAACGTACACACGATGCGGGAATAGGTATTCTTTTTACGATAACTACTTTCGTATTTATTTTTGCATTACGGTTTATTAATATATTATTAATAAACGGCGTATTGGCTTCTCCTGCGTTTTTCGACAATATTGTCAATCAACTGCATCAGGCTTCTGCAATCCCCAAACCTTTGATTACTTCTGCAATTTTGGATTCCATTAATTGGATTTTGTTTTATACGATTTTCGTATTCCTGCCCCACAATAAGGGCACAAACAAATACGGTATACAATCCCAGCGTTTGAGCTTTTTTTAGGGGTTTTTTTTCTCCAATCCAAAGAACACGGGGCGGGCGGTATTTCTGGAAATTTAGTTGGACGGAGTTTCCTGCTGCCGCTCCTTGTTTTTCAGGAGGATTTTTTGCTCAACCGTATGTTTTATTTTTCTGAATTCTACGGTGTTGCGCTTTGCCTCAATCTCCTTATACGCCTGCTGTAATTCCGATATTACCGAATCTTCGTCTATCGGCTTTTGATTTGTTTTTGCTTCTTTGTCTGTATCTTTCATTGTTAAAACTCCTTTCCGATATTTTCTTTTTCGTACTCTTCGCGCAATTTTTTGCGTATGCGGTATACCGCTTTGTCCACTTTCGTTCGGTCGACGTTCAGCTCGTCGCAAATTTTCTGTATAGGCATATCCCGCAGAATGCGCATTTCGAAAATCAGTGCGGTTTCGGGGCTGTATGCTGGGCGTATCGACTCCCACAAATCCATAATTTGCGTGCGTCTGAATAGCTGCATTTCCTCGTCGTCCAGTTTCTTGAAATAGTCCTCCGTCGCGCCGTTTTCGCGTTGTAGCGCGCTTATTATTTCTATGGATTCTACGGAAATCGTCCGCTTTTTGTTTTGCTTGCGCAGGAAATCGACGGTTCGGCGCGTAACAATCTGCTTGAGAAAACCGCGGAAATAATGGTTGCCCGAAGGTTTGTATTTGCCGTCGGCAAACGCGTCAATCAGCGATGCGAAGGTGTTTGATACGATTTCGTCAATATCGCTGTCGGAGACGGAGTTCCAGCCGAACTTTCGCAGGCTCTTTTTTGCCATCAATTTTACGATGTCGAAATAGACGTCGAAAAATATCTGCCACGAGTTGTTCCAAAGCTGGGTGTCGCCGTCTTTGCGCATTAGTTTTGAAATAACACTCTTTGGTGTGTTTAAGCAAATCATACAAATATTATCGCTTCTTCTTTGAAAATCTCCCGCGTGATATTTTTTTGTGCGGCGGGGGCGGGTGTCGCCGCCGTGCGGGTCGGTTTGTTTTTTCCGTGCCGCAAAAGCCGTTCAGTCCCGATATAAAAACGGGAGATTCCCGTTGGGGAATCTCCCGCAATTTTTCGAAATTTATCGCTTAGTAGCGGTCGTCGTCATCGTCGTCGAGCGAGCCGAGGTCGTCGTCTGGGGTTCTGTATCCGCCGTATTCGTCCTCTTCGTCCTCGTCGTCGTCCCACTTCATCGTGTCGTCTTCTTCGAGGTCTTCGTCGTCCTCTTCGAGGTCTTCGATTTCGTCGTAGGTTTCCTCGTCTTCGGATTTTTTGTCCTCTTCGTCCTCGTCGTCGTCTTCGAGCGAGTACCCTTCGGGGACGTATTCGAGAATGTCCATTACTTCGTGGAAGGCGTGAACCGCGCGGCCTTCCATGTAGTCGTTGGAGTAGTTTTCGCGGATTTCCTCTTCCAAATCGTCGATTTCAACGTCCTTTTCGAACTGGAAGGTGTCGTTGAGCATTTTGACCTGAATGCGGGTGATGTGGTCGAGAAATTCGGCGTAGGGCGAGCGTTCGTCGTCGAGCGTGTCGGGCAGGAGGAAGAGCTGCTGTTCGTCGGCGTCGTAGACGGAGTCGGTGGTGCGGACGAGGCGCACTTCGTTCTTGTCGGTTTTCTTGTCAATCGAGAAGGGAATGAACGCCTTTTCGACGATTGTTTCGTCAAGCCCGTAGTCCTTGAGCCCGTCGAGTGTTTCGAGCATATGGGCGGCTTGGCGGGGGTCGATTACGCTGAGTCCGTCGATGTCCCAGTTGATTTTGTCGCTGGTTTCGCTGACCCACCAGTTGAGGTCTTTGCCGAGTCTGGCTTTGCACCAGTTGAGTTTGGGGGAAATTTTTGCCATAGTTTTGATTTATCGTACGCGGCGGATTTTTTTGAACCGCGATTTTAGTGGTTGGTTGATTTTTTCCGCAAACTATTTATTAAAATAGGGGCGGAGGACAAGCAAAAAAACGCCGCCGAGAGCGCGGCGAACCAGTCGCCGTATTTGACGTAGAGCGTGGTTTTGCCGTCGAAATTTTTGTAGAAAACGGCATCCGAGTACCCCGTGCCCCTGAAGTATATCGAACCTTCGTCGTTCACCATCGGGGTCGGGCGTTTGGGGCGCAGGGTGCGCTCGTCGACAGGGCGGCCGCGCGCGTCGGTTAGGTCGAGCGTCGGGGCGGGGGAGGGCGTCGAGGCGTCCCAGACGTTTCCGTCCGAGTCGCGCAAAACAAACGATGGGCGCATTCTGCCGTATTGGTCGAAGACCGCGCTCAGACCGTTGTTCGAGGAGCGCAGGAGCGGTTTGCGGGTCGCGACCGCCTGAAGAGCCGAGTGGGCGGCGTGCTGCCACGCGCCCGCTTCGCGCCCGTACCAGGAGTCGTTCGTGCAGACGAAGAGCATATCGGCTCCGTTTGCGGCGGCTTCGCGCCCGAGCTGCGGGAAGATGTCCTCGTAGCAAATCATCGCGCCGATTTTATAGCTTTTGCCCGCGATTTCCACGTCGAGCGGCTTTGAATTATCGCCGCGCGCCATATTGCCCACGGGTACGACTTTCCCGATAAACGAAGCCCACGCGGGCGTGTATTCGCCGAACGGCACGAGTTTTCTCTTGGCGTAGAAGTTTTCGGCAAGCCCGCTTTTTGGGGAAATGAAAAACGCGCCGTTTTGGGCTTGTCGGGTGTCGGCGAAATACGCCATGTTGCCCGCCAGAATCGGCATATTTGCGCTTTCCGAAAGGCTTTCGACAAATCCGCGCATTTGGGGCGAGCCGACTATCGGCCAGCGCGGCGGGGTCGCAGCTTCGGGCCAGAGGACGACGTCGGCGCGGGCGGATTTCAGCCCGTTTGTCAGCCGCGCGATTGTCTCGACGTTTTGCCGCGCGAGCGAGTCGTCCCACTTGAGGATTCCCGCGAAGTCGGTTTGCACCATTCCCGCGCGGAAGGCTTTGATTTCGTTTGCGGGGTTGGGGATATTTTTGACGTAAATGAGCAGCCCCGACATAATCATCAGGATTGCCGCGTAGATTTCGGGGCAGAAGCGCGAAAAGGGCGGGCGGCTGGAAAAATTGTCCGCGACCCTGTATTTCTGCCACGCGTAAAGCCGCCAAATGTATTCCGCCGCCGCGAGATTAAAGAATATCACCGTGAAGGAGACAATCCAGACGCCGCCGATTTCCGCCGTTTGAATCGCCGCCGGTCGCTGCCACTGCGAGTGTGCCAAAAGCAGCCACGGGAAGCCCGTAAACAAATGCGTTCTGAGCCACTCGAGGCACACCCATCCGCCCGCCAACCCCGCGTAGTGCGAAATGCGCCTGCCCGCGCCGTCGGAAATGTCGGGCAGGAATTTGGGCAGAATTGCGAACCACGGGAAAATGAAGAGCGACGAAATTACGAACGGCAGGAGCGCGATAGCCACCCAGCCCGCGGGCGGGTAGACGTGCCTTAGCCAAATCAGAATCGAAATCCATGCCGCGTAGGAGAAAACGAAAGTCGACCAAAGCCAGACTTTGCGGTTTTTGCGCCGCCGCCCGTCGGATTGCGAAAAAGAGCCTTCTCCCGCGCCGCTATCGGAAATTTCGATTGACGGAAACTCCGTTTCGTTGCGCTTGCGCCGCGCGATTACCTCGCCCGCCGCTTTGGGCGTCGGGATTTTCGAGAACAGCGCGCGCGCCACAAGAATCGCGGGAACTGCGAAAACGTAGGCGCATTCGGCGATTCCCCACGGCTCGAACGCCATTGCGTAGAGCGCGAACGAAAACGCCACCGCCAGCGGGCACAACGCGAACCTCCCCAGACGCGCGGCTTTCGAAACCGCCGCCCGTGCGGCGTCCGCCCAGCCCGCGTTGCGGGGATTCGCATTTGCGTTGCCGTCTACCATTTGACGAGACGCCAGCCCTCGTTGAGAATCAGGTTTTCCGCCTTTTTGAACTTCATTTCGACTTCCTCGCCGTTTTTGGCGATTACGACCGTGTCGTTGCGTCCGATTCTGGGAAGCTCGATTTTCCGCTCGATATTGGGCAGTTTGATTTCCTTTTTGGGCTCGCCGTCCGCGGGCTTGTGTTCGGCTTGGGCTTTGGCTTCGTCGGCGGGCGAGGATTCAATCGCGCGTTCCTTGAAGCGCAGCTGCATTTTTTCAATCATCGCCTGCAAAACTTCGAGGCTCGATGCGCTGCGGAAAAGCCCGAGGCATATGTCGTTGCGGATTTTCGACATCAGCGATTCGAAGTATTTGTACGCTTCGCTCTTGTATTCGTTGAGGGGGTCTTTTTGCCCGTATCCGCGCAGACCTATGCTGCGGCGCAAGTCTTCCATTTCGGTGAGGTGATCCTGCCAGTTTTTGTCGAGCGCGCGCAAAAGGACGAATCTTTCGATTGCCTTGAGAGCGTCGGGGTCTTCGACATCTTCGCGGATTTTGTAGACCGCCTCGATTTCCTTGACGATTACCTCGCGCATTTCGTCCGCGCTTTTGCCCGCAAGCTGTTCGGGGATAAGCGCAATCGGGAAGCGGCTTGTTACCCAGCTGCAGAGAGCCTGATATTCGGGCTCGCCCGCGGATTCGGGGTTGGGGATTGCCGAGTTTATGCGCTCGTCGAGTTCGTCTTTGATGAAGTCGAAGAGCATCGGGCGCACGTCGCCGTCGGAGAGCGATTCGTTGCGCAGTCCGTAGATAATTTCGCGCTGCTTGTTCAGAACGTCGTCGAACTGGAGCATTCTCTTGCGGCTCGAGTAGTGCTGGTTTTCGATTGTCTTTTGCGCGCGTTCAATCGAGCGGTTGAGCAGCGGGTGGTCGAGCGGCACGCCCTCCTGAAAAGTCTTGTTGAGGATTTTCGCCATGGGGCTGTTGCCGAAGATTCTCATCAAATCGTCTTCGAGCGAAATCATGAACTTGGAGACGCCCCTGTCGCCCTGACGCGCACAGCGGCCGCGCAGCTGGCGGTCGATTCGGCGCGATTCGTGGCGTTCCGTCCCCAGAACGTAGAGCCCGCCGAGCTCCTCGACGCCCTCGCCGAGCTTGATGTCCGTACCGCGCCCCGCCATGTTGGTTGCGATTGTGACGACGCCCTTTTCGCCCGCGTGGGCGATGATGTCGGCTTCCTGCTCGTGGAGTTTTGCGTTCAGGACTGTGTGCGGAATGTTGTAGCGGTCGAGCATTCGGCTGAGCACTTCGCTGGCTTCGACCGACGCCGTGCCGACGAGCACCGGCTGCCCGCGTTCGTGCGACGCCCTGATTTCCTCGATTGCCGCCTTGTATTTTTCGCGGCGGGTTTTGTAGATGACGTCGTTTTTGTCGATTCTGCGGCAGGGCTTGTTTGTGGGAATCGCCATTACGTTGAGCCCGTAGATGTCGTGGAATTCCTGCGCTTCGGTTTCGGCAGTGCCCGTCATGCCCGCGAGCTTTTCGTAGAGTCGGAAGTAGTTCTGGATTGTGATTGTCGCATAAGTTTTGGTTTCCTTTTCGATTGCGACGTTTTCCTTGGCTTCGATTGCCTGATGCAGCCCTTCGCTCCACCTTCTGCCGTACATTATGCGCCCCGTGTTGGGGTCTACGATGTGCACCTTGCCGTCCTGCACGACGTATTCGATGTCCTTTTCGTAAATCGAGTACGCCCTCAGCAGCTGGCTGACGCAGTGAATGTCTTCGGAAAGGGCGATGAATTTGTCCTCGGCGCGGAGCTTGGCTTCCTGCTTTTGCTGCGGGTTGAGCGAGGCGTCGGCGTCGATTTCGACGAAGAGCGTCGGTAGGTCGGGGAGCACGAAGGCGTCGGGGTTGTCGGGGTGGACGGCGTTGCGACCCTTTTCAGTGAGGTCGCTTGTCAGCTGCTTTTCGTCGATGACGTAATACAGCTCCTCCTTGCGGCGGAAGCGTTCCTCCTTGCGGAAGTCCGCAGCCATTTCCATGTCGATTTTATCGAGCTTCTTGCGTACGTCGCCGTTTTCCATCAGCTGGCGCAGAATTCTGTTCTTGGGCGCGCCGAGCTTGACCTGCCAGAGCTTGATTATGTCCTCCTCCGAAAGTTCCTTGCCCGCTTTAACGAGCGCGAGAACCTCGTTTGCGAGTTTGTTGCAAAGCTGGGTCTGGAGCTTTACGACGCGCTCGATGTGCGGCTTGAGAGCCATAAACGGGGGTTCTCTGTCTTCGTCGACGGGGCCCGAGATGATGAGCGGGGTGCGGGCTTCGTCGATTAGAATGGAGTCCACTTCGTCGACGATACAGTAGTAGTGCCCGCGCTGGACTTGTGCCGCCGCGGAGGTCGCCATGCCGTTGTCGCGCAGGTAGTCGAAGCCGAATTCGCTCGCCGTGCCGTATGTGATGTCGGCTTTGTACGCTTCCGCCTTTTCCGCCATATCCTGCATATTGTATATCCACGAGACGGACACGCCGAGGAAGTTGTACAAATAGCCCATCCATTCGGAGTCGCGCTTGGCGAGGTATTCGTTGACCGTCACCAAGTGGCAGCCCTTGCCGGTTATCGCGTTGAGGTAGAGCGGGAGGGTCGAGACGAGGGTTTTGCCTTCGCCCGTCGCCATTTCGGCAATCATATTTTGGTGCAGCGCGATGCCGCCGATTAGCTGGACATCGTAGTGAACCATCTGCCATTCGATGTCGTGCCCGCAGACGTTGACCTTTCTGCCGCAGAGGCGGCGGGCGGCGTTTTTGACTGCCGCGAAGGCTTCGGGGAGCATTGAGTCGAGCGATTCGCCCTTTGCGTATCTGGCGCGGAATTCGTCGGTCTTGGCGCGGAGCTGTTCGTCGGTCAGCGACTGGTATTGTTCTTCGATTTTATTGATTTTTGCGACTATCGGGCGCACCTTTTTGTAGAATTTTTTATAGTGGCTGCCCGCGAAAAGTTTGAGAATTTTTGCTATCATTTTTTATTTTTATCGGCGCACTTTCTTTGCGCCATTTTACGTTTTTTCCGCCTAAAACAAGTTGCAGTCTTTCCCAGAGCGCGGCGGCGATTTCCGCGCGGGGAAGGGTATTGTATTGCGCGTTTTGCGCTAAGCGGCGGACGGGGCGCGTATTGGGTTGTCGCGGCGGAAGATTCCGCGCGGTATTTTTCCGTTTTCGGAAGAGGTCGGGAAGATTTCGCGCCGCCCCGAAAAGTCGCGGGCGGTTTGTGCGCCGCATTGCGGGCATTCGGCTGCGAGCAGGATTTTGGCGAGCTCGCGCACAGTCTGGGCTTCGGCGATTCCCGTTTCCCGCGCGATTTTTTTGCGCGGCTGGATTTTCCGCTGGGGCGTTTCGGCGGCTATTTCGGCGGTTTGTTGAACTCCCGCCAAAAACGCCTCCGCCCCCGTATTGATTTGGCGCGACTCCGCCCTGTCCGCTCCGCACAATGCGTGCAGGCACGCGACCGCGAACCCGAGCGTCAAGGAAAGCTTGTGAGCCAAATTACCCATAATCCGATCGACAATATATTTTACGCGCCTTTTGCCAAGTCTTTTCCGCGCCTATTTTGTCGCGCCCCAGCGCGATGTGAACGGATAGAAAATTATCAGCGACTTCCCCACAATCGCCTTTTCGGGCACTTGTCCCCAGTAGCGGCTGTCGAGCGAATTGTGCGAGTTGTCGCCCATTGCGTAGTATTTGCCGTTTTCGATTTTAACTTCCTTCCCGCCCGAGAGCGCGCCGTCCGCGAGGTATCCGCCGTACAGTCCCTCCCTTTTCGCGTTTTTTGCGAATGCGGGCGAGCCCTCAATCGGCTTGCCGTTGCGCACGAGCGTGTCGCCCCCGACTTTCAAAGTGTCGCCGCCGATCCCCACGAGTCTTTTTATATAATACTTGTCTTCGGGGACTCCGTTATTCATCGCCGTCATGCCGTCGCAGTATTTCGTCAAAAACACAATCGAGTCTCCGACTTTCGGCTTTTTGAAGTTGTATGTGAATCTGTCGACGAACAGCATATCGCCGCTTAGAATGTCGAAGTTGATTATCCTGTCGCCCCTCTTGACTTTCCCGTAATTGATGAACAGCCGCCCGTCGCGGTTTTCGAGCATTTTGCGTTCGTTGGCGGCGGTCAGGTATTCTATTATATTGTCCGCTTTGCCGATTGGCAGAGCCTTGTATATCACGGAGTCCAGCGAAAAATCCGCGGGCAGTTTCAGGTCGAGTTTTTTATCTCCGACGAAAAATTCGTATCGCCGTTCTCTCGTCGGCCAGAATCCGAATTTTTTCCCGCTTTCGGTTTCCGCCGCGACGAACCCGCCGCGGAATCTCGCCGTTTGCGGCGTGTTTATTTCCACTCTCAAATCCCCCTCTTCGGGCGAAACCAACGAATAATTGCTTGCCCCCTTGAGTGCGAATCGCGCGACGCGTTCCGGAAAGCTGGGTGCGTCTTCCCCCGCAGGATAAGCCTGTGCCGTCATTCCGTAGAACGATGGGTACATCGAGTTTGTAGGTATCTTAAACGGTTGCAGGAAAAAGCTGCGTATCCCCAGTGCCACTATTCCCACCACGATTATAGTATCCACGTTTTCCGTCCAGCTCGACTGCGGATAAACCCGCCCGCCGCACTTTCTCATCAGCTTCTCAAGCCCCTTTGCCAACTCTTCGTATTCCGCGCTCCCGACTTTCCCGTCCAATATCATTTCGTCGAGTTTACGTATCATCTCCCCGAGTTGTTCGGCGTCCTCTTTCGCGATTACGTCTCTCCTATAATTATAAACCTTGCACGCCATCTCAAACAGCGCCTTAGCATTCTTCCTCTTCCTCTTTCCAAACATTTTGTTCTGACCTTGTATTGGGAGTTATCTTCGGGGCGCGATTGCTTCGCAATGCGCTTTGTGGTTTCCGCTTTTTTTATTCTGACCTTGTGAAGTGATTTTTTTTCGGAACGC